>JBBING010000092.1:0-5183 GCA_037444005.1 Chloroflexota bacterium | reverse complement strand
CGGGGTCGAAAATCCGAGTTAGCGCTTACTAAGGCGCTGTCACGCGCAGGAGGGCCGGATGGCCGACGAGACCATCACCATCGATATCCCCGCCGACCTCGCCGAAAAGGCGCGAGAGAAAGGCTGGCCGCGGGACCTCGTCCGTCAGGCGCTCGAGGCCGGCGCCCAGCCCGCGGACCTGATCCGCTACATGGACATGGGCGTCACGGCGGAGCAGGCGCGACGGTTCATGGCGCAGGGGCCCCGGGCTCAGGCGGCCAGCGGGCAGACGCCTCAGCTCGACCTGAGCTGGATGAAGGTCCCCACCGAGTGGGGCACGCGCGCGAAGCCCACGAAGAAGGGCCTGACCGTCAGCGCCATCAACGTCGGCATCTACGGCGTGGTGCCCGACCACTGGCCCTACCAGACCGAGATGCCCCGCGGCGCCGTCCCCATCCCCGGCGTCGAATCGATGGGGTACACCATCTACGACAAGCACGAGGTCTGGGCCGACAACGCCGCCGACCTCTACGAAGAGGCCATCCAGCGACGCTGGCGGCCCGCCACCGATATCCCCTGGGAGACCATCGAGCCGCTGCCCGACGATGTCGAGCGCGCCATGTGCCAGATCTGCACGAACCTGAGCGAGAAGGCGCAGCTCGAGGCCGACGTGCTCGGCGGCTGGGAGCCGGAGATCTCCTACGGCTACCACGAGATCAAGCTGTACCTGGCTACGGTGATCTTCGAGGGCGCGCGCGCCGTCGAGGTTTTCCGGAAGCGGGCGCTGTCCAACGGCGGCGGGCTCGGGTTGCAGAGCACCGGCTGGGCCTTCCGGTCCATCGCCGACGCCCGCAACTTCTCGGAGATGGTCGCCATCCAAATGGTGCTGAACGACAGCCTCACGCTCGTGCAGTACCAGTACGGCGAGCGCTACGCGCACAACCCGGCGGAGAAGCTCATCTTCCGCCTGGCGATGCAGGACAAGGCGCGCCACATCGCGTACGGCATCGCCCACCTGAAGTTCCTGCTGCTTGAGAAGCCCGAGCGTCGCCCGGAGATCCAGCGGTATCTGGACAAGGGCGAGTCGCTCCTGGTCGCCGACGACCGCGACACCGCGAACCGCGAGGCCTGGGCCATCGTGTTCGCAGGGGGGAAGGATCGCATTCTGGACGGCCTGAAGATCTACCACCAGATGCGCCGGCGTCACGTGGAGCAGTACCTGACGCGGCTGAAGTGGGCCACGCTGGACCGCTCGGACCGGCTCAACCCCGCGCTCCGGGCGTATCTCGAGGAGTAGGCGAGGCGCCCGACATTCCCAGGAGGAGTTCACCCATGCCCGTGTTCCCATCGGTCGAATGGTTCGAAGCCGTCAAGGACATCGTCAACCACGACGAAGCGTTCCGCCGTCTCGGCACCATCGACACCACCGTCGGCGTCAAGGTCGGCGACAAGATCTACCAGCTCACGTTCGAGGCCTTCGAGTGCACCGAGGTCAAGGAGATCACCGAGCGCGACCTGCGCGACGTGGACTTCTGGCTCGAGCAGCCGTACGAGGGCTGGAAGGAGATGCTCCAGAACATCAAGGAGAAGGGCGCGGCCGACCTCGACCACACGCTCAACACCATCGACCTCAACATGCCCGAGGGGTTCGCGCGGTCGTACGACGGCTACCGCCGCGACGCCTTCTATCGTTTCAACCAGTCGCTCCAGGACTTCTTCAACGCCTCGGCGAAGATCGACACGCAGTTCGCGCCGCTGGCTGAAGTGGCCCGGGCGTAGCCCTCTCGTTCCTCCCTTCCTGACGGGAAGGGCCGTGGAGTCGCCTCGAAGGCGGGCCCCATGAGGCCCGCCTTCTGCTTGAAGTCGCGCGTCAGCGGGAGACGAGAGGAGCGGCGATCATCCGGGACGCGGCGGTCCCGCGCGGCGACGCCGTTCCTGCGCCACCCGCAGACGGATGAGGGCGCGGCGCAGCGCCGCCTCCGCGCGCGCCAGGTCCACCGTCGTCTCGCGGGTCCGCAGGCGCTCCTCGGCGCGGCGGCGAGCCGCTTCGGCGCGCTCGATGTCGATCTCGTCGGCGCGCTCGGCGGCGTCCGCGAGGATGATGACGTGGTCGTTGCGCACCTCGAAGTAGCCGCCGGTGACGGCGAACGGCGTATCCTCGCCCTTCTTGCGGAGGATGAGCTCGCCGGGGACGAGCATGGTCATGAACGCCGCGTGTTTGGGGAGGACGGCGAACTGCCCCTCGACCCCCGGGGCGATGACCTCGTCGACGTCCTCCTCATAGAGGACGCGACGGTCCGGCGTCGTGATCTCGACCGTGAGCGGCACGGTCTCACCCCTGTCCTTCGCGGGCCATGCGCTCCGCCTTCTCCAGCGCCATGTCGATGGTGCCGACCATGTAGAACGCCTGCTCCGGCAGGGCGTCGTGCTTGCCTTCGAGGATCTCCTTGAAGCCGCGGATCGTCTCGCGGATCGGCACGTACTGGCCCGGGATGCCCGTGAACACCTCGCCCATGAACATCGCCTGGCTCAGGAAGCGCTGGATGCGCCGCGCCCGCGCCACGGTGAGCTTGTCTTCCTCCGACAACTCCTCGATCCCCAGGATGGCGATGATGTCCTGGAGATCGCGGTAGCGCTGCAGCACCGCCTGCACGCCGCGCGCCACCTGGTAGTGCTCTTCCCCGACGATCAGCGGGTCGAGGGCGCGGGAGAACGACGCCAGCGGGTCCATGGCCGGATAGATGCCTTGCGAGAAGAGCCCGCGGTCCAGAGCGACCACCGCGTCGAGATGGCCGAACGTCGTCGCCACGCCCGGGTCCGTGTAGTCGTCGGCGGGCACGTAGATGGCCTGGAACGACGTGATCGACCCCGTCTTCGTGGAGGTGATGCGCTCCTCGAGCTCGCCCATCTCGGTCGAGAGGGTCGGCTGGTAGCCCACGGCCGACGGCATCCGCCCCAGGAGCGCCGAGACCTCCATCCCGGCGAGGGTGTACCGGTAGATATTGTCGATGAACAGCAGGACGTCTTGCCCCTCGCGGTCGCGGAAGTACTCCGCCATGGTGAGGCCCGTCAGGCCGACACGGAGGCGGACGCCGGGCGGCTCGTTCATCTGGCCGAAGACGAGCACCGTCTTGTCCAGCACGCCCGACTCCTGCATCTCGACCCAGAGGTCGTTGCCCTCGCGGGAGCGCTCGCCGACGCCGGCGAAGACGGAGCGTCCGCCGTGCTCGGTGGCGATGTTGCGGATGAGCTCCTTGATGAGCACCGTCTTGCCCACGCCCGCGCCGCCGAAGAGTCCGACCTTCCCGCCCCGCACCAGCGGCGCGATCAGGTCGATGACCTTGATGCCCGTCTCGAGGACCTGGACCTGGGTCGACTGCTCCTCGAAGCCGGGCGGCTTGCGGTGGATGGGCCAGGTCTCTTCGGCGCCGACCTCGCCCTTGCCGTCGAGCGGCTCGCCGAGCACGTTGAACAGCCGTCCCAGCGTCTTCGGGCCCACGGGCACGGCGATGGGCCTGCCGGTGTCCACGGCCCGGGCCCCGCGCCGGAGGCCGTCGGTGCTGCCCATGGCCAGACAGCGCACCCAGTTGTTCCCCAGGTGTTGCTCCACTTCGGTCACGACCTTTCGGCCATCGTCGAAGTACACCTCGACGGCGTTGAAGAGCTCGGGCAGATGCCCGGCTTCGAACTCCACGTCGACGACGGTGCCGATGATCTGTCTGACGCGTCCTTCGGCTCCGATGGCTGTCGTCATATGCTCCGTCCTTCTATTTCTTCTCGAGCGCCGACACGCCGCCGACGATGTCGAGCAGCTCCTTCGTGATCTGCTCCTGGCGGGCCTTGTTGTAGACCAGCGTCAGCGTCTCGATCATGTCGTTCGCCGCATCGGTCGCGTTGCGCATGGCGACCATCCGGGCCGATTGCTCGCTGGCGGCGGTCTCGAGCACGGCCTCGAACACCAGCATCTCGACGTATCGCGGCAGGATGCTGGAGAGCACGGCGGCGGGCCCGGGCTCGTAGATGTACTCCACCCTCCGGGCCAACGCCTCCGCCGTCTCCGGCGGCGGCTGCACCGGCAGCAGCTGCAACACCGTCGGGCGCTGGGTCACCGTGTTCACGAACAGCGGGTAGATGAGATACACGCGGTCGGCCCGCCCCTGGAGGTACTCCTCCATCGCGATCTGGGCGATGGGTAGCGTGTCGACCGACTCCGGGTAGTCGCCGAGCCCGGTGAACTCGGCGACGATGTGCTGCCCGGTGCGCAGGAAGAAGTCGCGGCCCTTCTTACCCACGGTCACGAAGGAGACGGGGACGGTCTGTTCGAGGGCGAACGCGGCGGCGCGGCGGTTCATGTTGGCGTTCAGGCCGCCGCAGAGTCCCCGGTCCGGCGTCATGTGGACGATGAGGACGCGTTCCACGGGCCGCTCGCGCAGGAACGGATGGTCGAGCGCGCCTTCTCCGCCCGCGGCCATCGCGAGGTGCGCCAGCACCTCCCGCAGCTTCTCGGCGTACGGCCGCGTCTGCAGCGCCCGCGCCTGGGTGCGGCGCATCTTCGACGCGGCGACCAGCTCCATCGCCCGCGTGATCTTGGCGGTGTTCCGCACGCTGCGGATGCGCCGTCGGATGACCCTGATGTTCGCCATGCGTCTCCCCTTCGGGCCGGAACCCGGCTAGAAGGGCACCGTCTGTTTGAACTGCACGATTGCGTTCCGCAGCTTCTCAGCCGTTTCGTCCGAAATCGCGAGGTCGCGTTCGATGGCCTCACCGATCTCGGGGTGGTTGCTCGCCATGAACTTGTGGAACGCGCTCTCGAAGGCGCGCACCTTGTCGACCGGGACGTCGTCCAGGTAGCCGTGGATGAGCGCGAACAGAATCTCGACCTGCTGGTGCATGGGCAGCGGCGAATACTGCGGCTGCTTCAGCACCTCCTGGGCCCGGAGGCCGCGCTCCAGTTGCCGCCGCGTCGCCACGTCGAGGTCCGACGTGCCGAACTGGGCGAACGCCTGCAGCTCCGCGAACTGGGCCATGTCGAGCCGGAGCTGGCCCGCCACCTGACGCATCGCTTTCCGCTGCGCGGCGCTCCCCACCCGGCTCACCGAGATGCCCGCGTTGATCGCCGGCCGGATGCCCGCGTTGAACAGGTCCGTCTCGAGGAAGATCTGCCCGTCCGTGATCGAGATGACGTTCGTCGGGATGTAGGCCGA
>JBBING010000091.1:0-9347 GCA_037444005.1 Chloroflexota bacterium | reverse complement strand
CCTGATTCTGAGGCAACGCTCCCCGTTCGGTAACCCTTTCAATGAGGCAGATCGCTGTCTTGACACCTTCGAACAGGGGCCCAAGAATACGTTCATCCGCCGGCACGGCGTCCATATCCAACCCCCTGACGGTGCAACGGCGCGGAGCGATGCGTCCGGGGCGGTCGCCCGGGCGCACCGGCTCGACATCACGAGGGGGACGTATGCGTTCAGACCGCAAGAACACCCGTTGGTCGTGGCCGGCGATGACCCGCCGGCGATTTCTCGCGTCTTCCGCCGCCGCGCTGGGGGCCGCCGGCGTCGTCGCGTGCGACGGCGGCGGGAACGGCGCCGCGACGCCTGCTCCTACCGGCGGACCCACCGAGACCCCGAAGCTCGGTGGCATTATGAAACTGCGCCAGACGGCGCCCTACCCCAGCATGAACCCCTTCGGCGCCGGCATTACCTCACTGGCGCAGAGCCTGTTTCTCGGGTTCACCGTCTTCGACCACATGTGGTACGTTCCCACCGACACGGGCGTGCTCGAGCTGTTTCTGGCCACGTCCGTCGAGCAGCCCGACGCCCAGACGGTCATCGCGAAGATCGGCCCCTCGGTCTACCACGACAAGCCGCCCGTCAACGGACGCGCGGTCGTCGCCGAGGACATCGCGAAGAGCTATCTCCGCTTCCGGGAATCGCCGCCCATCGGCTACAGCTGGCTCCATCACGTGATGGACAGCATCGAAGCGCCCGACGACGAGACCGTCGTCATCAAGCAGAAGATTCCCTGGGCGTGGGTGTTCACGTCATCCAACGCTGGGTCTCCCATCTCCAGCTCGATCATCCCTCCCGAAATCCATGACGACGAGGCGTTCCTGAACCGCGACGCCATCGGGTCCGGCAGATGGATGCTCGCGGGGCACGACAACGGCGCCAACGTCAGGCTGCGGAAGTTCCCGAACTGGCGCGTGCCGGGCGAGCCGTATCTGGACGGCATCGACTTTCCGCTCATTCAGGAGGACGCGGCGGCGCTCGCGGCGTTCGCGGCCCAGGACATCGACACCGTCGGATTCCCCACACGGCTAGACGCCGAGGACATGAAGAACCGCCTCGGGGACCGCATCACCGTCGCGTCCGACCTCTCGCGCGCGTACGCGACGCTGATGATCAAGTACCAGCCCCCGTTCCTCGACGAGCGCGTCCGCCACGCCATCAACCTCGCCATCGATCGGGACGAGATCATCCAGGCCATCGACCTGGGCGACGGCGTGAAATGCGGTCCGGTGCCGCCCGCGCACAAGCGGTACGCTCTGCCGGAGGACGATCCCGATTTGCAGGAGTACTTCCGGCACGATCCGCGGGAGGCGCGGCAGATCCTGGAGGCGGCGGGCTTCCCGTTCGACCAGGAGATCGAGTTCAAGTTCGCGGCGACGCCGACGACGACGCAGCTCGCGGAGGTGCTCATCCGACAGCTCTCCGAAGTGGGCCTGAAGTTGAAGCCCATCTCGCAGGACTTGCTCACCGTCTGGCTGGTGCAGACGCTGTCGCAGGGGAACTTCCAGCTCACGTCCTTCGTGCACCTCCCGTACGAGGACCCGGACCTGCCCCTGCGCTTCTACCTCAGTTCGCAGGCGGAGCGCCGCAACTTCATGGACTACAAGGATGAGGAAGTCGACCGCGCCGTGCTGGCGGCGGCGCAGGAGCTCGACGAAGAACGGCGGGTCGAGCTCTGTCAGCAGGCCCAGCGCATCATCATCCGGAAATGGGCCCCGATGCTGAACCTGTACTCTTCGATCTCGTACAGCGCGGCGTGGAACTATGTAAAAGGCCTCGTCACAGGGCGAGGCTCGTACGGCCTGTTCAACGCCCGGGCCTGGCTGGACAAGTGACCCATGTGGAGGTACGCGCTCCGACGGCTCTCGTTCCTCCCGCTCATCATGTTCGTGGTGTCGGTGATCACGTTCGTGCTGCTGCGGGTGCTTCCGGGCGACCCCGCGGCCATCATGGCGGGCCAGGGCGCCCGCCCCGAGGACGTGGAGCGCATTCGCGAGCAACTGGGCCTCGAACGCCCCATCGTCGTGCAGTACCTCGACTGGGTCGCCGGTATCCTCCGGGGCGACTTCGGCAAGACCTACTTCGGGCAGCGCGACATCCTCGACGAGGTGGTGCGGCGGTTCCCCGCCAGCGCCGAGATCGTCCTCCTGAGCCTCGCGGTGTCGGTCGTGCTGGGGGTGACGTTCGGCATCCTGTCGGCCGTGATGCGGAACAGCCCCCTCGACTACTTCGTGCGGCTCATGGCCGTCTTCGGGCAGTCGATCCCCGAATTCTTCCTTCTGGTCCTGCTGATCGTCGTGCCGTCGATCCTGTGGAACTACGCTCCGCCGACCGGCGGCTACGTCGCCATCTACGACGACCCCGTGCGCAATCTGCGGCTGTTCGGCCCGCCGGCGCTCATCCTCGGGTTCGGCGGCGCCGCCGGGATCATGCGCCTCGTGCGGACGACGATGCTCGAGGTGCTGCGCAGCGATTACGTGCGGACCGCCTGGGCGAAGGGGCTGCCGGCGCGGCGCGTGATCCTCGACCACGCGTTCCGCACCACGCTCACGCCCATCGTCACCGTCGTGGGCGCCGCGTTCACGGCCATCTTCGGCGGATCCGTCATCGCCGAGCGCATCATGAGCATCGACGGCCTCGGGCAGTTCTTCTTCCAGTCCGTGGTCACGCGGGATTTTCCGGTTGTGCAGTTCCTCGTGGTGTACACGGCGACGGTGGTGGTGCTGGCGAATCTGCTGGTCGACCTGTCGTACGCCTGGCTCGACCCGCGTGTGAGGTACCGGTAGCCATGGCCGCGCAAGCTGCGGAAGCGATCCCGCTCCCGCTGGACGAGCTCGCGGCGGAGCCGAGGCGCCGCTGGGCGCGCCGCCTCGCCCGCGTCGCACGCCGCAACCCGGTCGGGGCGCTCGCGGCCGTGATCGTGGCCGTGTTCCTGTTCCTCGGCGTGTTCGGGCCCTACCTCGCGCCCAGCGACCCGCGCGAGATCGACACGTCACAACAGCTCGAAGCCCCCTCGTGGGAGCACCCGTTCGGCACCAACAAGCTCGGTCAGGACGTCCTCAGCCGGATCCTGGCGGGCGCCCGGATTTCGTTCCTCATCGGCCTCATGTCGGTGGGCATCGGCTTTTCGTCGGGGGCGGCGCTGGGCATCGTGTCCGGATACTTCGGCCGATGGGTGGACTACCTGATCCAGCGCAGCGGCGAGGCGTGGGCGGCGTTCCCCCAGATCATCCTGTATCTCGCGTTCATCGCCGCCTTCGGACAGGGGCTCAAGACCATCGCCATCGCCATCACCATCGGGGCGCTGTTCGGTGGCTCGCGGGTGCTCCGGGCCGTGGCGCTGGTCACGCGACATCAGGACTACGTCGAAGCGGCGCGCGCGCTGGGAGCGACGGAGCTGCGCATCCTCGTGCGGCATGTCGTGCCGAACGTGATGCCGCTGGTCATCGTCGGCGCCAGCAGCGTCTTCGCCGTCTCGGTGCTGGCGGAGGCGGCGATCAGCTTCCTGGGTCTCGGCGTCGCGCCCGGGACGCCGTCGTGGGGCATCGACATCAGCGGGGAGTCGCAGGCGCTGGCCCGCACCGGCAAGTGGTGGCTCGTCGCCTTCCCCGGCATCGCCATCAGCCTCGTCGTGCTCGGATTCAACCTGCTGGGAGACACCCTGCGCGACATCCTCGACCCGCGCCTCCGCGGCGCCCGGTAGCGACCTCACGCGGGGCGCGCCCGCGGCCGCGGCTCGGGCGCGGTGAGCACACGGTACAGCGTCAGGCTGAACACCGACCAGAAGCCAGCGATGTACATCCACCGCATCCACGGGAGGGCGGTATCGGTCCCGGCGAAGACGCCGTGGTAGAGAGCGAGCGCGAAGGTGGCGAACGTCAGGAAGTGCAGCGCGCGCCAGGTTCGGTGGCCGATGCGGCGCTTGATGTAGAAGCTCCCCGCGCTCACCACGGCGCCGTACATCGCCAGGACCCCGAGCGCCACGGCGAGCGGCCGGTAGGGCGCGCCGCCGGGAACGACGAGGTCGAGCGGCCGAAAGTCCGTCGCCGGGTCCGGGATGAGCGCGAACGCGTGGACGCCCACGAACGCCAGCGCCAGCAGCGACGCGAACTTGTGCATCTCGAAGACCCACGCGCGCGGCGCGATGATATCGCTCGCGCGTGACGTGATGCCGAGCCCGAGCGCCGTCGCCAGCCACAGCAGCGCGAAAGCGATGACCCCCGACGCGCGCGAGACCTCCCAGAAGAAGTGAGGGTTCCCTTCCATCAGCTTCCCCTCGTGCGGGTCACCGGCCGCGGCGCGGCCGCCTCTGGCGCAGGGATCGTCTCCGTATCGCCGTTGGGCCGCACGACGACGATGCGTGCGGGCTGAGACGCCGTCGTCGTCGCCGTCGCGTCGCCCGGGGCGCCTCGGGCGGCGAAATACGCCGTCAGCGCCGAGAACGCGACGAAGCTCCCGACGGCGAGCACCGCCTTCGACGCGCCGTGCTTAGTCATCGTCCTCGTGCTCCCATTCGCCTTCTTCGTCGGCCTCGTGCTCGTCATGGTCGTCGTCCTCCCGGCCGGCGCGCTCAGCGCGCTCGTGTTCCTCCTCCCACCGATCGTCATCCTCGTCGGCAAAGACGGGCGGCGGCTCCGCGGACGAAGCCCGCCCGGAGGGCGCGGGAGTTGCGGTGACGAACTGGACGAGGTCGCCGGGCGCGGCGACGGGCGCGGCCTCAGGCTGAGCGTCTGCGCTGAAGAAGCCACCCGCTCCCGCGACCAGGAGCCCGAAGCCCGCGACTGCTGCGAGTGCGAGCGCCACCATCAATGCCATCCTGCTTCGCATCGATCCCTCCCTCGTCTCGTGATGCACGCATCGGGACTTCGTGGCGTTCCCAGCGGGGTGTGCGCAGAAGATGGCCGGAATGGGTGAAGAGCGCGGCGGCGAGATCGCGCGCCTCCAGCCATGCGTAGCCCTCGCGCGCACCGAGGAGCAGCGCCGTTTTCGCCCAGACGTCGGCGGTGGTGGCGTCCGTGCCGATGACCGTCGCCTGCAAGACGTCGGTCTGCGAGGGCTCGCCGGTCCGCGGGTCGATGAGGTGATGCAGCCAGCGGCCCGCGCGGATCCACCGCCGGCGCACTGTGGTCGACGTGGCGACGGCTTCGTCGCGCAGCCGGATCCAACACAGATCGCGGTCGGTCTCGATGGGGTTGGCGACGGCGACGAGCCAGCCCGGCCCTCCGTCGGGTCCATCCCCATGCGCGACCATGTCGCCGCCGATATCTATCAAGGAAGGACCATACGGCTTCAGCATGCCAGCGAGACGGTCGATGACCCAGCCCTTGGCGATGCCGCCCAGATCCAACCGCGCCCCCTCGGGCAGCCGGACAGTGCGCCGTTCGGGATCGAGGACGACGTCGCCGAAGGACGCGAGCCGCGGCGGCGACGGCGGCGGTTCGTCGCTGTGTGCGGACAGGGTTTCGAACGAGCGGTCGTATCCAGCAGCCTCGAGGGCCGGCAGGATGAGCGGGTCGAACATCCCCGCCGTCTCCCGCCAGAAGGCCATGGCGCGAGCGAGCAGGTCGAACAGCTCTGGCGAGACGGGAACGGCCCGGCCCGAACGCGAGGAGAGGAGGAACACCTCGCTTTCGGGCCGGAACCTGCTGAAGCGCCCTTCGTACTCTTCGATCCGCTCCATGAGCCGGTCGCGGAGCTCGATCGCAGCCGGTGAGTACACGAGCGCCTCTGTTCCCAGGGCGCGGAACCGAATCGTGTGGAACCGGATACCTCGTTCGTTCACGTCCGCACCTGACAACAGTCTGGCGAACGGACATTGGAGCCCGATGAGAGAAGGATGAGAACCGTCCAATCTTCCCTGCGGAGCGCCCGCGAATGCGGAATACTGTGTCGGGTACCGTTGGAGGAGCCATGCACATCCTGATCGCCGAAGACGATGTGCGCCTCGCCCGCGTGCTCCGGCGGGTGCTGCAAGAGGACGGCCACGTGGTCGACGTGGCGTCCGACGGCCAACAGGCGCTCGAGCTCGGGAGCGAGCCGGGGATCGACCTCATCATCCTCGACGTGATGCTCCCGAAGATGGATGGCTTCGACGTGTGCCGGTCGCTCCGCGCCGCGGGCGTCGAGACGCCGATCCTCATGCTCACCGCCCGCAGCGCCGTGGACGACCGCGTGCGGGGACTCGACGTGGGCGCGGACGACTATCTCGTGAAGCCGTTCGCGCTCGCGGAGCTGCAGGCGCGCATCCGCGCCCTCACCCGGCGCGCGCCGACGTTCGCCGACCAGCCCCTGAGGGTCGCGGACCTCACGCTCGACGTCTCGCGCCACTCGGCCGTGCGGGGCGGTAAGGAGATTCCGCTCTCCGTGAAGGAGTTCCAGCTCCTCGAGTTCTTCATGCGGCATCCTAACCAGGTGCTGTCGCGCACGCAGATTCTCGACAGCGTCTGGCAGTACGACCGCGCGTTCACCAGCAACGTCGTCGATATTTATGTCCACTACTTGCGGAACAAGATCGACCGCGGATTCCCGAAGCGCCTCCTGCACACGATCCGGGGCGTCGGGTACATGCTGAGGACGTGATGTTTCGCCGCCTGCGCATCCAGCTCACCATCTGGTACGTCGCCATTCTCGGCCTCACGCTGCTCATGGTCGGGTCCCTGGTCTACGTGATGGTGGCGCGCTCGCTGGACGACGAAATCGACGACAGCCTGCAGGACGTCAACGCCCAGGCGGCGAGCATCCTGCAGCGGCTGCCCGAGGGCGACCGCCGAAGCCGCGGCGAAGGACGGGAAGAGCACGAGCACGAGATCGACGACGACTTTCTCGCGCTGACGACGAGCCAGCTCCTCGCCGGCTCCGGCGACGTGTTCCTGCTCGTGCTCGACCCCACGGGCCAGGTCATCGCCAATCCGCAGAACGTCCCCACCTCCTCGCTGCCTCTCCCCTCGGCCCGCGAAGGAGCGGACCGCACGGGCGCCTGGAAGGACGACGTCTCGACCCCGGACGGACCCGTCCGCCTGCTGGCCAGGCCGGTAGCAGGCGAGCAGGGTTCGGTGCTGGGCTACGTCGTCACCGGCCGCTCGCTGACCAGCCGCAACGACGCGCTGGAGCGGCTGCTGTTCCTGCTGCTCATCGGGACCGCGGCGGGCCTTTTGCTCGCGGGGCTGGGCGGCCTGTGGGTGGCCGAGCTGGCGACCCGGCCGGTGAGCGCCGCGTTCCAGCGGCAGCGTCGCTTCATCGCCGACGCCTCCCACGAGCTGCGCACCCCCATCGCGGTCATCCAGGCCAACGCGGAGGCGCTGCTCCGCAAGGCCCGCCCTTCGGACCGCGAGGCGCTGGCCGACATCGTGGCCGACGCCCAGCACATGGGACGCCTGGTCACGGACCTGCTCACGCTGGCGGAAGCCGACCGCGGATCGCTGGAGGTACGTAGGGCGCCACTCGATCTCTATGATGTGCTTGCATCAGTGGCTCGGGCCGGACGGCGCCTGGCCGAGGAGCGCGGCATCGACTTCGCAGCCGAGCCGGCCCACGCCGAAGTAACGGGCGACGCCGACCGGCTGCGCGAGCTCTTCCTCATCCTGGTCGACAACGCCGTCAAGTACACCGAGCCGCCGGGCCGGGTGACGCTCAGCGCATCGAGCGCCGACGGCCACGCCTGCGTCACCATCGAGGACACCGGTATCGGCATTCCGAAAGAACACCTTCCCCGGGTATTCGAGCGCTTCTACCGCGTCGACAAGGCGCGCTCGCGGGCCATGGGCGGGCTCGGCCTCGGGCTGTCCATCGCGCGCGCCATCGCTGACGCGCACGGCGGCTCCATCGAGATCGCGAGCCAGCCGGGCGAGGGCACGCGGGTACGGGTGACGCTCCCCACGGGGGCGTAGCCGCCTCGTCCCGAATCCGCACGGGACGTGTGTCACATCGGCGGGCCATTCGGCCTGTCCAACGCTCTGTGACGTTCCTCACAAGATGTGACCACAGGCCCTACCAGTGCCCGCGGTCAGCCGCGACCATTTCAGTGATGCATTTGCGTTAGCTGGAACGGAGTCCGGGCAGAGGCCGGCTGCAACGGAGGTCCCGTTCCAGAGCGTCCGGCAGAAAGGAGGGTCAACCGTCATGAAGCAGCGTTTGAAGCTGCTCGCGCTCATCGCCGTAGGGGCCGTCGCCTTAGGGGCGATGGCGGTGAGCGCCAGTTGCGGAGGCGAAGAAGAGGAGGGCGCCGGCGGCGAGGTCCCGGGCGATCTGCAGGCCATCGCGGAGCAGCGAGGCCTCACGCCGGAGGACATGAAGCACGCCCTCCAGCAATTCGTCCCGCCGGGAAAGTACGACGACTACGTCATGTTCGCCTCGGGCGGGCACTCCGGCCAGGTGCTGGTCATCGGCATCCCGTCGATGCGCATCCTCAAGGTCATCGGTGTGTTCACCCCCGAGCCGTGGCAGGGCTACGGCTACGGCGCCGACTGGGGCGACACGATCCTGAAGGAAGGCAACCCCACGATCCCCGCGGGAGCGGACCTGACGTGGGGTGACACCCACCACCCGGCCATCAGCGAGACCGGCGGCGAGTACGACGGCCGCTGGCTGTACATCAACGACCGCGCCAACGGCCGCATGGCCATGGTCGACCTGCGGGACTTCCGGGTGAAGCAGATTGTCGCCGTGCCGAACATCGAGACGTCGCACGGCGGCATGTTCGTCACGCCGAACTCGGAGTACGTCCACATCTCGGCGAAGTACCCGATGCCCTGGCCGCCCGGGACCTACGCCGACGTGAGCGAGTACCAGGAGAAGTTCCGCAGCGTCTCGGCCTGGTTGAAGATCGACCCGAATACCGGCCGCATCAACCTGGACGAGAGCTTCGAGATCGAAATCCCGCCCTACAGCCAGGACCTGGCCGACGCCGGGAAGAAGGTGAGCGAGGGCTGGGGCTTCATCGGCTCGTTCAACTCCGAGATGGCCACCGGCGGTGACATGGAAGGCGGCGAACCGCTCGAGGCGGGCGCTTCGAAGAACAACTTCGACTTCCTCCACGTCGTGAACTGGAAGAAGGCCGAAGAAGTCATCGCCGCGGGCAAGTACGAGGTGATGAACGGCATCAAGGTAATTCGGCTCCAGACGGCCATCGACGAGGGCCTGCTCTACTTCATCCCGGAGCCGAAGAGCCCGCACGGGGCCGACGTCGACCCCAGCGGCCGCTACATCGTGGTGGGCGGCAAGCTCGACCCGCACGTCACCATCTACGACTTCAACAAGATTCAGCAGGCCATCGAGAACAAGGACTACGAGGGCACCGACCCCTTCGGCGTGCCCAT
>JBBING010000090.1:0-9510 GCA_037444005.1 Chloroflexota bacterium | reverse complement strand
CCTGATTCTGAGGCAACGCTCCCCGTTCGGTAACCCTTTCAATGAGGCAGATCGCAACCTTTACGTGAGCGTAAAGATTGGCTACAATCGCAGCCGTACGATCATGGCTCGAAAGGCGCCGGTCCTCATCCGTGTCCTCTCGTTCGTGCGGCCCTACGTCGGGCGCGTGCTCCTGGCGTGGGCCGTGGTCATCGGGTCGGCGGGCTTCGCCCTCGCGATGCCGTACCTGGTGCGGTACGCGGTCAATCAGGGCATCCACGTCGTCAACGGCGAGCCGCAGGGCAGCGAGGCCACCCTCGTCAAGGCCGCAGGGCTCATCGTCGCGGCGGCGCTGCTCCGCGGCGTCTTCCAGTACCTCCAGACCTACGTCAACGAATGGCTGTCCCAGCAGGTGGCGTACGACATCCGCAACCGGATCTACGACCACCTGCAGCGGCTGAGCTTCGCGTACCACGACAAGGCCCAGACGGGCCAGATCATGTCGCGCGCCACGCAGGACGTGGAAGGCGTGCGCCTGTACATCAGCATGGGCCTCCTCCGGCTCATCTATGTGGTCATCCTGCTGGTGGTCGCCCTGACGCTAATGTTCCTGACGAGCTGGAAGCTCGCCTTGGTGGCCACGGCGTTCATCCCGCTGGTGGCGGGCCGGTCCATCCAGGTGACGCTGGGGCTGCGTCCCATCTGGCTCCTGGTGCAGGACCTCCAGGGGCGGCTCGGCACCGTGATCCAGGAGAACCTCTCGGGCATGCGGGTGGTGAAGGCGTTCGCCCGCGAGGACGAGGAGGCGGCGAAGTTCGAGCGGGAGGCCCGCGCACTCTTCGATAACGGCTACGCCACCAACCGCGTCCAGGCCGCGAACACGCCGCTCCTTACTGGCATCTGGACGCTCGCCATCGTCGCCGTCGCCTGGATGGGCGCTGTCGAGATCAAGAACGGCGCCCTCAGCGTGGGCGACCTCTCGGCGTTCGCGCTCTACCTCAACATGCTCGGGCTGCCCATCCGGAGCCTCGGCTGGATCGTCCTGCTCTTCGCGCGGGGTCAGGCGGCGGCGCAACGCATCTACGAAATCCTCGACGCCGAGTCCGCGGTCAAAGAGAAGCCCAACGCCATCGTGCTGGAGAACGTCAAAGGCCACGTGCGCTTCGAGAACGTCTCCTTTGGCTACGACGCCGTCTCGCCCGTGCTGCGGGAGGTCAGTTTCGAGGCGAAGCCGGGACAGATGGTCGCGCTTCTGGGCCCGACGGGCTCGGGGAAGACCACGATCGTCAACCTCCTCCCGCGGTTCTACGACGTCACCGGCGGGCGCATCACCATCGACGGCGTCGACATTCGCGACGTGACGCTGGCGTCGCTGCGCAGGGCCATCGGTATCGTGCAGCAGGACGTGTTCCTGTTTTCGGCGACGATCCGCGACAACATCGCCTACGGCGCGGTGGACGCGACGCAGGAGGAGATCGAGCGGGCGGCGCGCATCGCCCGTATCCACGACTTCATCACGAGCCTGCCAGACGGCTACGACACGTGGGTGGGCGAGCGCGGCATCACGCTGTCCGGCGGGCAGAAGCAGCGCGTCGCCATCGCGCGGACGCTGCTGCTGAATCCCCGCATCCTCATCTTCGACGACTCGACCTCGAGCGTGGACACGGAGACGGAGTACCTCATCCAGCAGGCGCTGGCGGAGCTCATGGAGGGCCGCACGACGTTCGTCATCGCCCAGCGGCTGCGGACGGTGAAGCGAGCGGACCAGATCCTGGTGTTGAAGGACGGCCGTATCGTCGAGCGCGGCACGCACGACGAGCTCATCCGCCGGGACGGCCTGTACCGCGAGATCTACGACCTCGAGCTGCGCGACCAGGAAGAGGCCCTGGAGCGGCTGGCGACCGGGGCGCCTGTGAGCGCGCCGCTGAGCGCCGGGGGAGGCTCCTGATGGCGTACTGGGGCGCAGGCGGCGCTGGCGGCTGGGGGGGCGGCGGCCCCATGGGGATGTGGCGGCAGGCGCAGCAGGGCGTCCTCCGGCCGAACACGTTGCGCCGCAGCACGGACGGTTGGGACGACGAAGAGCTCGGCTCGGTCTACAACCACCGGGTGATGCGGCGGCTCATCCCCTACCTCGCGCCGTACAAGTTCCGCGCCGCCCTCGCCCTGGTGGGCATGCTGGTCTATTCGTTCACGTCCATCTTCCAGATCGACGTCATGGGCCGGATGGTGGACGCCGCCAGCAAGGCCGACGCCGACGCCATCACGCGCTACGGCTTCATCCTCGTGGCCATGGCGGTGGGCGGCGGACTGGCCTACTACCTGCAGCTCGCGAACACCGGCTGGATGGGACACCGGGTCCTGTACACGCTGCGCAACCAGATGTTCCAGCACCTCCAGAAGCTGTCGCTGCGCTTCTACGACAACAACGAAGTCGGGCGTGTCATGTCGCGCATCACCAGCGACGTGACGACGCTGCAGGATCTCCTCACATCGGGCCTGCTCACCATCATGGCCGATTTCGCCGGGCTCGCGTTCGTCGTCTACATCCTGGTCCGGCGAGACGTCGAGCTCGCCCTCATCACGTTCACGGTGGTTCCGTTCCTCGTGGTCGCGCTGGCGCTCTGGCAGCGCTACGCGCGACGGTCCTTCATCCGCGTGCGGCAGGCCATCGCCATTGTGAATGCGAACCTCCAGGAGAACGTGTCCGGCGTCCGCGTGATCCAGAGCCTGTCGCGCGAGCGGGAGAACGTCCGGCGCTTCGACGCGGTCAACCGCGCGAACTTCGACGCTAACGTCCACGCGGGCCGCGTGACGGCGGCGGTCATGCCCATCGTCGAGGTCTCCGTCGCGACCGCGACGGCGCTCGTGGTGATCTTCGGCGGGGCGCTGGTCCTCGATGGCGCGATCTCGCTGGGGACGTGGCTGGTCTTCGCGCTCTCCATTCAGCGGTTCTTCGACCCCGTGCGCGACCTCGTGCTCCAGTACACGCAGCTCCAGCGGGCGATGGCGGGCGGCGAGCGGATCATCGAGGTGCTCGACACCGAGCCCGAGATCAAGGACGCCGACGACGCCGTCGAGGTCGAGGACATCCGCGGCGAGGTGGTGTTCGACCACGTAAACTTCCACTACGTCGAGGGCGTGCCGGTGCTTCGGGACATCAACCTGCACGTGCGGCCGGGCGAGACCGTCGCGCTGGTCGGGCCGACGGGCGCCGGCAAGACGACCATCACATCGCTGGTGCTGCGCTTCTACGACGTCACCAGTGGGCGCATCCTCATCGACGGCATCGACATCCGGCGGATCAAGCGCCGCTCGCTCATGCGGCGTATGGGGGTCGTGCTGCAAGACCCGTTCCTGTTCTCGGGGACGGTGCGGGAAAACATCCTCTACGGCCGGCCCGACGCCACCGAGGAGGAGATGGTGGAGGCCGCGAAGGCGGTGGGCGCGCACGACTTCATCGTGCGGCTGCCCGAGGGCTACGACACCGTGCTGCACGAGCGCGGGTCGAACCTCTCGGTCGGCCAGCGGCAACTCCTGAGCTTCGCACGGGCCGTGCTGGCGAACCCGCGCATCCTCATCCTGGACGAAGCCACCGCCAGCGTCGACACCCAGACGGAGCGCGTCATCCAACGCGCGCTGGACCGACTCCTCGAGGGGCGGACCTCCTTCGTCATCGCGCACCGGCTGTCCACCATCCGGAACGCGGACCGCGTCGTCGTCATCGACGGCGGGCGGATCGTCGAGATGGGGACGCACAGCGAGCTGCTGGCCCGGGGCGGGATGTACGCCCGGCTGTACCGCATGACCTACGAGGAGCAGAACGGCCGGCGCGACGCCTCTGGCGTCGCCGCCAGCACCGTCACCCGCACCTGAGCGCTCACGCGGCGTCGTCGGGGGAGCCGATGGGAGACCGCGGCGGCGCGGACGGGGCCGCCTGCTCCGCGCGCACCGCCTCGCTTGGACACGCGAGCTGCACCACCGACCCGTTGACGACCACCACCGGGCGCTTCCACCGCAGCGTCCCCAGTTCGTGCCTGATGGTCACCGAGGTCAGCGGGAAGAACGTCGCTAGCAGGTTCGGCAGGCTCAGGCCCACGTCGGCCTCTGGCGCGAGGTGGAGTAGCCCGTCGACCCGGTAAGGCGGAACGAAGAGCGTCACCGGATGCGTGACCTTGTCGACGACCTCCGTCCGGTGGACCTGCTGCCGCAGCCGCACGATGTTCGCGGGCTCGATGACGGTGGCGAGCACGATGTGGTGGCGGGAGATCAGCAGAGGGTCGACCTCGGCCACCACGGGCAGGCCCGGGCGCACGCTCTGCACGACGGCGTCCCGTAGCACGATGTGCTCGCCCCGCTGGCGCAACAGGTCGATGAGACGCACCCGCTCGTTCACATCGTCCGAGCGCCCGGACGCGATGTGCCCGAACGTCACGACCTCGACGAACGCTGCGCTTTCGGACGCGCTCGTGGACGTCACGGTGGATGCCGAGCCTCCACCGGAAGTATCGGCGGGCCGGCTGCGATCGGAAGCGGGAAGCTCCCCGATTTGCCCTCAGTCGAACGTGGTTCCGGGGTCGGCCCGCGTGCCGGGGGGAAGGGTCACGCCCCGCGCGACCGCCACGTCGTCCGCGAGCACGCAGTCGCGGATGACAGCGCGCTCGCCGGCGCGGGCGCGCCGCCCCAGAATCGAGCGCTCGACGACGGCGCCGGCTTCGACGACGGCGCTCTCCCAGAGGACGCTGTCCTCGACGGTCGCCCCCTCGCCGATGTCGCAGCGCGGGCCGATGACGCAGGGGCCGAACAGGCGAGCCTCGCGGGCCACGCGGGCGCCCGCGCCCACGAGGACCGGTCCTGCCACGTACGCGTCGCCGTCGACGGACGCGCCTTCTTCCAGGAGCAGGGCGGTGCCCTGTTCCGCCGTCTCCTCCGCCGCCACTTCGAGCAGGTCGAGGTTGACCTGCAGGTAGCGTTCCGGGGAGCCCACGTCGATCCAGTAGGCGCCCTCGTCGACGAAAGCGAGGACGCGCTCACTCGAGGCGATGAGCTCGGGGAAGACGCGGCGCTCGAGATAGCCGTCGATCATAGCCCGCTCGTCGTCGGGGACCAGGTCCAGGACGCCGGGCTCGAAGATCCAGACCCCGGCGTTGATGAGGTTGGACTTCTCGGTCCCTTTCGCGGGCTTCTCTTCGAACCCGACGATCCAGCCGTCGCGGTCGACCTCGGCGACGCCGAAATGCCAGGGCTCGTCGACGGCATGCAGCATGATGGAGAGCACAGCCCCCCGCTCGCGATGACGGCGCAGCATCTCGGTGAGATCGGCGTCGGTGATAATGTCGCCGTTGAGGACAAAGAACGTCTCCCGGACGCCGCGCGCCGCCTGCTTCACGGCCAGGCCCGAACCCAGGGGGCGGTCTTCGTACGAGTAGCGCAGGGCGAGACCCAGGCCGGCGCCGTCGCCGTATCGCTCTTCGACGGCGGTATTGCCTGCGGAGCCGGCGATGACGGCGGTGTCGACGCCGTGCCCTGCGAGATGGGCCAGCAGGTGCTCGATGAGGGGGCGATTCAGCACGGGCACGAGCTGCTTGGGAGTCGTGTACGTCAGGGGGCGAAGCCGCGTCCCCAGGCCGCCGGACAGCACGACCGCGAGCATTGCCGTGATTATAGAATCCGGCGCGCCATGGCCCCAGAGTCGAGACGCCGTGATAGAATCGGGATCGCCCGCGACCCCACCGGGCGGACCCTGCGAGCAGTGTACGCTGACGACTCCCATGCCTGGCTTCTGAAGGCGCTCCGCGAGACCGCGGGGGCGCTCCAGTCGTACGTCTGGGGCCTGGACGACGAGGCGTTGCGCCGGCGTCCCGCGCCGGACGAGTGGTGTCTGCTCGAGCTGCTGGGCCACCTTCGAGATTGCGAGCGGCGCTATCTCGAGCGCCTCGAGGCCATGGCGTTCGAGCGCGAGCCGAAGATCGCCCCTTTCGACGCCGAATCGATCCAGCCCGACGTGCCGTACGTCCTGCTCGACCCCGACGAGACCCTCGCAGAGTTCGAGTCCCTGCGCCACCGGACGCTTCGCCTGCTGCGGTCCCTCTCGGACGAAGATTGGGAGCGCACGGGGCTGCATCCGTATCTGGGGCCCGTCACCGTGACGCAGGTGGTGCGGGAGATGAGCGAGCACGACCTCTCGCACGTGTGGCAGGCCCGCCGCATCGTGGAAGCCGTCACAGGCGTGCCTGCGGACTGAGCGCGGTTGCCCTCCGGCCGTTCTCCCCGATACGCTGCGAGCGAACTCCGACGCATCGGGAGCCGCCATGTTCGCCGCAGACTCGTCGTCGCCTGTCCTCCGCTGTCCGCGCTTCGAGCTTCCCCTCGGGCGAAAGACCTACGTCATGGGCATCGTCAACCTCACGACCGACTCGTTCTCGGGCGACGGCGTGGGGAGCGACGTGGACGCCGCGGTCGAGCGCGCCCGCCGCATGATCGAGGATGGCGCCGATATCGTGGACATCGGCGCCGAATCCGCGCGGGCGGACGTCCCGGTGGTGGACCCGCGGGACGAGATCGCGCTCGTCGTCCCGGTCATCGAGCGGCTCGCCCGCGAGACGGACGCGCTCATCTCCATCGACACCTACAAGCCCGAGGTGGCCGAGGCTGCGTTGCGGGCGGGCGCGCACATCCTGAACGACATCGGCGGCTTCAAGCGCGGCACGGGGACCGCCGAGGTGGCGGCTCGCCACGGGGCGGCGCTGGTCCTGAACTACACCTACGAGCGTCCGAAGGTCCGCCCTGCCCGGCCGCCGGTGTACGTCGACCTCATCGGCGAGCACCTGGCGTTTCTGCGCGAGCGGATCGGGATGGCCCTCGAGGCCGGCGTGCCGGAAGAAGCGCTCATCGTCGACCCCGGCGTCGCGTTCGGGAAGTCGCATGACGAAGACCTCGACGTGCTGCGGCGCCTGGGGCGGTTCCGGGAGCTCGGGCGGCCGGTGCTCGTCGCGGCGTCCCGCAAGCACGTCATCGGGGCCGTGCTCGGCCTTCCGCCGGCCGAGCGGGTCGAGGGCACGGCCGCGGTGGTGGCGCTGGCCATCGCCCAGGGCGCCGACATCGTGCGCGTCCACGACGTCCGCGCGATGAGCCGCGTGGCCCGCATGGCCGACGCCATCGTGCGGGGGCGGCTCGGGGATTACGCGCCGGGCGAAGGCTCATGGCCCTGGCCCGCGGGCGTCGCGCCCCTGGTATGACCGTCAGGACCGCGCCTCGCGTTCGGCCTGCCGCTCCTCCGACAGGTCGAGATGCCGCTTGACCACGCCGATGCGGGACAGCATCGGTAGGCGCTCCCAGATCAGGATCAGCAGGACGAACGCCGTGAGCGCGACGCCGATGAGGTACTCGCCGGCGCCCACCACGACCCCCACCGATGCCATCGCCCAGATGCCGGCGGCCGTGGTGAGCCCCCGGACGCTCGTGCCCTCGCGCATGATCATCCCGGCGCCGAGGAAGCCGACGCCGGTCACCACCCCGGCGATGAGCTTTTCGGCTGTCGCCGGGAAAGACTCGACGCCGATGCTCGTGAACGCCGCCGCGCCGAGCGCGACCATCGCGTGCGTCCGGTCGCCGGCGGGGCTGCCCTGGCTCTCGCGCTCCCAGCCCACGATGAAGGCGAGGACCGCGGCCAGCGCCATCCTGCCGATGAACACCAGGTCGGAATCGAATCCGTCGAACACGTCGCTCCTCCCTCCTAGCATCAATCACATCATCGAGTCGGGGCCTCAGTCGACGGTCGCCTCTGCTCGGGCTGGCCCTTCCCGCCCGATTCTGCCGTTGGGCCACAGCATCGACGCGGCGACGGCGACAGCCAGCGCGACGCCGACGACGCCCAGCGAGACCAGCGTCGGAATTTTGTAGACGTCCGAGATGAGCATCTTCACGCCGACCCAGACGAGGATGCCCGACAGGGCCGGCTTCAGGTACACGAATCGGTGCACCACGCCTGCGAGCAGGAAGTACAGCGACCGCAGGCCGAGGATGGCGAACACGTTCGAGGTGTAGACGATGAACGGGTCCCGCGTGACGGCGAAGATCGCCGGAATCGAGTCGACAGCGAACACGAGGTCGGTAGTCTCGACGATGACGAGCACGATGGCGAGCGGCGTGAGGAGCAGGGCGCCGCGTTCCCGGACGAAGAACCGCTGGCCGCGATATTCGGTCGACACCGGCAGGAAGCGGCGGATGAGGCGCACGGCGGGGTTCCGCTCGGGGTGCAGCTCTTCGTGCCGCTGGGTGAGCATGCGGATTCCCGAGAGCACGACGATGGCGCCGAAGACGTACATAACGACGTGGAAGCGCTCGAGCAGCTCGGCGCCGACGAGGATGAGGACACCGCGCATCACCAGCGCCCCCAGGACACCCCAGAAAAGGACGCGATGCTGGTAGACCGCCGGAACGGCGAAGTACGTGAACACGAGGACGAAGACGAAGATGTTGTCGACGCTGAGCGACTTCTCGATGAGATAGCCGGTCAGGTACTCGAGGCCGCGTTCCTGCCCGCTGACGACGAACACGCCCGCGCCGAACGCGAGGCCGAGGGCGATCCAGATGACGCTCCAGATCGTGGCTTCGCGCAGGGAAACGGCGTGAGCCTGGCGATGAAAGACGCCGAGGTCGACGGCCAGCAGGGCGAGCACGAACAGGGTGAACAGCGCCCAGGGAATGAGGGTCTCCACGACGTCGAGTCTCCTTTCCCGCGCCGCGGGGTATACAAAAAGACCCGCGGACGCATCCGCAGGTCTCACCGGGCGATGTCGCCCCGCGCGCCGGCCCGCCTCTTCGGGCGGACGTATTGACGACGCGCGGCCTCCGCGTCGATACGGAGCGGTTACTCCCCTGAGTCGTTCTTACGGTAGCGAAGCGGGGCCTTCATCGCAAGGGCACGACCCTCGACACCGGCGGGCGCCAGTTGGTAGCATGAAGCGCTCCGGCAGGAGGACGCCGGAGCGTGTGTTCGCGCTTCCGTCGGGGTGTAGCTCAGCTTGGTGAGAGCGCACGGTTCGGGACCGTGAGGTCGGCAGTTCAAATCTGCCCACCCCGACCATCCGACTCGAGGGCCGGGTCAGCGAGAGCGGGACGCCAGCTTGCGACGGGCGCGTCGCAGGGCGCGGCGCTTCGCCTGGCGCTTGATCTCGCCATTGGACACGAACCGGCGTCGGGCTTTCGCCTCGCGAAGGACGCCTTCGCGCTCCACCATGGAACGGAACCGGCGGAGCAGGTTCTCAGGAGACTCGCCTTCGCGAAGTTCGACCATCAGCACGCGCATTCACCTCCTCGCCCGGGTCCGTTCGAACGGAGCGGCACATGTGGCGCGACTCGCTCGGTGCGTCACGCCGGGCCAAGTTCAGAGACGTCCAGGGAACAGCAGGGAGACCGAACCCCGGGGTCGCTTCATGATAGCAGTCCGCCCCGCGCGCCGAAACCGCCCGCGAGGTGAGGCTCTACATCAATCATGGTGGAAACAGTTCAGGATCCTGAGCGCAAAGGTCC
>JBBING010000089.1:0-9632 GCA_037444005.1 Chloroflexota bacterium | reverse complement strand
GCGCCCAGCGCGAGGACGGCCAGGGCAGGTACGAAGCTGGTGACGCGTGGCCGGCGCAAGAAGAGACCTCCCGGGGCGAGCTCGCCCTCGGAAGTATCGGCCGTGGCCGCGCGCGGGCTATCTGCCCGGCACGGGACCTCTGAGCGCGATCGTCATGCCGCCGAGGCTCTCGGGCGTGCCTGCGACCTCCCAGACCGTGACCTCGAAATCGTAGCCCGGCGCCCAGACGAACTGGACGGGCAGCGGCCCCTCCGGGCGAGTGACCGCGCTGTACACGGCCGCGCGAATGGCCTCCTTCACCCCTGCGGGCCACGAACGGAGGAATTCCTGCTCGCGCCCGTCGGAGGCGACCCCGAGGGCGCGCGCCCCGTCCGCGAGGTCGGCGCCTGGCGCCAGCGCATCGCGTCGCGCGGCGACATCCTTGATGTTCTCCCGGTTGAAGCGCTGGTTGGCCCGTTCGACCATCGCCTGCATCATCGGCATGGCGGCTCCCTTCATCGACCGCGGTGGCCCTTCCTCGAGTGAGGAAGCACTGCGTGACGCGGATGGTCGAGGATGATACGCTTGTATCCTCCGATTTGCGATGCACGCCTGCGCCCCCGCCCGCGGGCGTGAGAGGGAGCGCCATGGCCACGCCGATCCAGTACGCGACCACGGCGGACGGCGTGCGCATCGCTTACTGTCTCCACGGAGACGGGCCCCCGCTGGTGTACGTCCGGGGGTGGGTCAGCCACCTCGAGCTGTTGTGGGCGGACGACGCGTTCCGGGCGTTCTTCGAGACGCTCGGGCGCAGGTTCACCGTCGTGCGATACGACGCGAGAGGTAACGGCCTGTCCGAGCGCCATCCCGAGCGCCTCGACGTCGATGCGCTCGTGTTAGATGTCGAGGCGGTGGCCGATAGCCTCGGTCTCGACCGAATGACGCTCTACGGCACGGCGTTCGGCGCGCCCATCGCGGTGACGTACGCCGCCCGCCATCCCGAGCGGGTGTCGCGTCTCGTCCTCGACGGCGCCTACGCGCGAGGGGTGGACATCGGCACGAAGGAGTGGAAGGACCGACTGGTCGAGACGTTCCGCCTGATGCCGGACGCGGCCCTGCTGCTCCTGACCCATCGGACCAACCCCGAAGCGCGAGCCTCGCCGTTTCGTCAGCCCGAGCGCTTCCGCGAACTCATCTCGCCGGAGGTGGCCGTCCGCCTGTATACCCTCGCGTACGAACTGGACATCGTGGCTGCCGCAGCCGCGGTCCGCGCGCCGACACTGGTGCTCCACCGACGGGAAAGCCTGTCCATCCCGATACGCGAGGGCCAGACCCTCGCATCGCTGATTCCCGGCGCACGCTTCGTGACCCTCGAAGGCGCCCAGCACAACCCCTGGGAGGGCGACGCGGTCGCAACGCTGAGGGCGATGGGCGAATTTCTCGGTGTCGAACTGACGCCTGAAGCAGGCGCGGCGCCGGGCGTGGTGGCGGGCACCGTGACGATTCTCTTCACGGACCTGACGGGGTCCACGCGCCTGGCCCGCGTCGTGAGCGACGCTCAGGCCCAGAGCGTTCGGCGGATGCACAACGCGATCGTGCGGGCCGCGCTCGCCGAACACGGAGGCGCCGAAATCAAGCACACCGGCGACGGAATCATGGCGTCCTTTTCATCTGCATTCCGGGCGATCGAGTGCGCGCGGGCCATCCAGCGAAGCGCTGCGCTCGCGGGTGACGCTGACCTGCGCGTGCACATCGGGTTGAATGCGGGCGAGCCCATCGCGGAGGCCGGGGATCTGTACGGGACGGCGGTGGACTTCGCGGCGCGCATCTGCCACGAGGCTGGACCGGGCGAGATTTTCTGCTCGGACGTCGTCCGCCAGCTCTGCGCGGGCAAGGGTGTCGAGTTCCGGGACCGCGGACCGGTCACCCTCCACGGCTTCGAGGAGCCCATGCGGCTTTTCGAAGTGCCCTGGGGCGAGGGGCCCTAACAGCGTCCGAGGGCGCGTAGGATCCGCTCGGGAGTGATGGGCGCCTCCGTGACCCGCACGCCCAGGGCGTTTCGGATGGCGTTGCCGACGGCCGCGGCGCCCGGGACGATGGAGGGCTCGCCCACGCCCCGCGCGCCGTAAGGCCCGTCTTCCGATGGCACTTCCACGATGATCGTCTCGATGGCGGGCACGTCGGCCGCGGTGGGCATGCGGTAGTCCAGCAGCGACGGGGTACGCAGGCGGCCATCGCCGTCGAACACCATCTCTTCCCACAGGGCGATGCCGATGCCCTGAGCCGTGCCGCCCTGGATTTGACCCTCGACGTTGAGGGGATTGACCGCGAAGCCGGCGTCCTGCGCGCTCACCCAGCGCAACACGGTCACCTCGCCGGTCTCCTCATCGACCTCGACGCCGGCGAGCTGCGCCGTGAAGCCCGGCGCCTGCCGGCGCGCGGTGATGGACCCGCGGCCGACGATGGGCGCGTGCTGCGCCCCGAACCCCGTCGTGATACCGCCGATGCGCCGGAAGCTCAGCGCCTTGTCGGGCTGTCCCTTCACCCGCACCTCGCCGCCGGAGAGCTCGAGCTCATCCTCCGCCGTGACGCCGAGCCGTTCGGCGGCCACGGCGAGGATCTGCCGGCGCGCGTCCTCCGCGGCGGCCTTCACAGCGCGCCCGACGGTAAAGAGCGTCTTCGACCCCGCGCTCATTCCTGCGAACGGAGCGGTCCGTGTGTCGCCCACGAGCACGTGCACCTGGTCGACGCTGACCGAGAGCTCCTCCGCGGCGATCTGGGCGAACGTGGTCGTCGTGCCGGTGACGTCGTTGGCGCCCACGACGACATTGATGGTGCCGTCGCCGTTGAGCTCGACGACCGCGCTGGCGGGCTGCAGGCCGCCCAGCCACCCGCCGACGGCGAGGCCGACGCCGCGCTTCTTGCCCGGCGGCGCCGATGCCTTGAACGCCTCGCGCTCGCGCCAGAGGTCGCTCCGCGCCACGGCCTCGAGGGTCTCCCGGAGCCCGATGCGCGGATACTTCTGCTGGCTCGGCATCTCATCGCCTTCGCTGACGGCGTTCTGGAGACGGACCTGCAACGGGTCGAGGCCGAGCTGACGGCACATCTCATCGACCTGCGACTCGATGGCGAAGGCGGCGTTGTGCGCCCCGGGCGCGCGAATGGCGCCCACGCTCACCTTGTTCGTCAGCACCTCGTACGATTCGATGTCCAGGTTCGGGAAGCGGTACGACCCGCCGAGCAAGATAGCGCCGACCACTGCGGGCGCGCCCGGGAAGGCCCCGGAGTCGTAGACGAGGCGCGCCTGGAGGGCGGTGAGCCGGCCGTCGCGGGTCATCCCGGTCTTGATGTCGACCACGCAGGCGCCCGACGGGGTCGCCGCCATGAGGTCCTCCGAGCGGGAGTAGACGAGCTTCACCGGGCGCTTGGCGGCCCGCGCCAGAATCGCCGCCAGCGCCTGAGTGAGGAAGATCTTGCCCCCGAAACCGCCGCCCAGCTCCATGCCCACGACCCGGATCTTCGTCTCGGGGATGCGCAGCATGTTGCTGAGCTGGTCGCGCACGAAGAACTGCCCCTGCGTGCCCGTGTACAGCGTGAGCTCGTCCGACACGGGGTCATAGTCGGCGACAGTGACGTGAGGCTCGATGTACCCCTGGTGCATGAAGGCGCTGCGGTAGGTGCGCTCGAGGACGATGTCGGCCTCGGCGAAGCCCTGCGCGACGTCGCCGCGAGTGAACCGGACCTGCGAGGCGATGTTGGTGGGCTTGCCGGCGCCCTGTTCCTCCTGCACGTTGAGGGAGACGTGGCCCTGCGCCTCCGAGCGGTCGATGTCCTGCACGGGCTGGCGGGCCAGGGGCGACGAGGGGTCCATCGCCGCGACGGGGTCGAGCACGGCGGGCAAGGGCTCGTACTCGACCTCGATCAGGTCGAGCGCTTCCTCGGCGATGGCGGGCGTGGTTGCGACGACGGCGGCGACGGGCTGGCCGTAGAACACGACCTCGTCGTCAGCCAGAAGCACATAGGCGCGGTTCGAGCGGCGGCGCGCCTCGAACGGTGGGAGGTCCTTCGCCGTCACGACCAGCTCGACGCCTTCGAACATGCGGGCCTTCGACGTGTCGATGCGCACGATGCGGGCGTGGGCGTGGGGGGCGTGCAGCAGCTTCGCGTGCAGCATTCCGGGAAGCTGGACGTCGGCGGCGTACACCGCCTTCCCGCTGACCTTCTTCGGTCCCTCGATGCGCGGCGTCGGCTTCCCGACGACGGCGAGTTCCGCGCGGGCGGGTTCGGCGGTCAGTGTCATGGCGTCACCCCTTGAAGCTGCTCAGCGGCGGCCGCGATGGCTTCGACGATCTTGGTGTAGCCGGTGCAGCGGCAGAGGTTCCCGGCGATGGCCCGGCGGATCTCTTCCTCGGTCGGGCGCGGGTTCGCGTCGAGCAGAGCCTTTCCCGCGAGGATCATGCCGGGGATGCAGTAGCCGCACTGCACGGCGCCGCGGTCGATGAACGCGCGCTGCAGCGGGTGTAGCTCGCCGTCGCGTGCCAGCCCCTCGATCGTCGTGACGTCGGCGCCGTCGGCCTCGACCGCGAGTACGAGGCAGGACGTGACGAGCCGACCGTCGACGATCATCGAGCAGGCGCCGCAATCGCCGGTGCCGCACCCCTCTTTCGCCCCCGTGAGGCGGAGTTCGTCGCGCACGGCGTCGAGCAGCGTGACGTTGGGCTCCACGAGGAGCTCGCGCCGCATGCCGTTGATCGTGAACGTCACCGGTCGTTTCATGAGCGTCTCCCTCAAGCCGTCGCCGCGCTCGCGGCTCGCGCCGCGGCGATGGCGAGGCAGCGTCTGGTCATCACCCGCACCAGTTCGCGCCGAAACTCGGCCGAGCCGCGCACGTCGGAGATCGGCCTGCTGGCGTCCCGGGCCAGCTCGGCGGCCCGCTCGAACAGCGCTTCGGAGGGGCGTTCGCCCCGCAGCAGCGCTTCCGCCTCCGGACATCGGATGGGTGTCGGCGCCACGGCGCCCAGCGCGATAGCGGCCCCGGCGATCGTCCCCGCGGCGTCGAGCTCGACCCTGCACGCGACGCCGACGACGGCGATGTCCATCGCCCGCCGCGGCGTATGGCGCTGGTACACGCTGCCGGTTCGCTCGGCGACGGGCGGCAGTTCGAGAGCGGTGAGAATCTCCCCCGGCTGAAGGGCCGTCGCCCCCGGTCCCACGAAGAACTCGGCGAGCGGCAGGCGCCGCGCGCCCTCGGCTCCGGCGATCACCGCCACGGCGTCGAAGACGAGCAGGGGCGGGGCCGTGTCGGCCGAAGGCGCGGCGTTGCACACGTTGCCCCCGATGGTGCCCAGGTTGCGTGTCTGCACTGAGCCGACGATGCCGGCGCCTTCGGAGAGCGCCTGGTAGCGCGCCCTGACGGCCTCGTGCGCGGCGACGTCCGCGAGGAGCGTCCGCGCCCCGATGCGCAGTCCCGAGTCGGCGTCCCCGGTGACGCCTTCGAGGCCGGGGACACGCCGCAGGCTCACGATCACCGGAGCGCGCCGGCCGCCCTCTTTCATCTGCACGAGGAGGTCCGTCCCGCCAGCGAGGAGCGTGGCGCCTTCGCGCGAGCGCAGGACCTCGATGGCGGCGTCGAGGGTCTCAGGGACGACGTATTCGAATCGTCTCATGGGGTTCGATCCTAACAGGGACAGGGTGTGCGAACAATCAGGACGGGAGCGTCGCCGCTCGAACCGCTTGCAGGAGGGCGGCGATGTTGTCCCGCACCGAGCCGCCGTCGTTGAAAACGGCGGAGCCCGCGACGAGCACCCGTGCCCCGGCGGCGACGCAGGCGGCGGCGTTGCCCGGCTTAACGCCGCCGTCGATCTCGATGTCGGCCTCGAGGCCGCGCGCGTCGAGCATGGCCCGCACCGCGCGTACTTTGTCGAGCGCCGCGGGAATGAACGATTGACCGCCCCAGCCCGGGTTCACCGCCATCACCATGACCTGGTCCGCCTCCGGAAGCAGCTCTTCGATGGCAGAGACGGGCGTGCCGGGATTCACGCACACGCCGGCGCGCTTGCCCAGAGCGCGAATGGCCTGAAGCGTCCGGTGGGGATGGCGGGTCGCTTCGACGTGGATGTTGAGGATGTCGCCTCCGGCGCGGGCGAAGGCTTCGACGTGGCGCTCGGGCTGGTCGACCATCAGGTGGATGTCCAACGGCAGCGACGTCATCCGGCGGATGGCTTCGACGACGAGCTCGCCGAACGTGATGGGCGGGACGAAGTGGCCGTCCATCACGTCGAGGTGCAGATAGCCCGCGCCCGCCGCTTCCGCCTCGCGAAGCTGCTCGCCCAGCCGCAAGAAATCGGCGGTCAGGATCGAGGGGGCGATGATCACGTCGCTGCGCATCGCGGGTATCTTAGCGAACGGGAGCGTGTCGCGCCGACCCGCGGCCGCCTATGCGGCGCGGTGGCGGGCCGGCAGGACCGTCTCGGCGATGGAGTCGATGGGAGCCGGCTCGCCGAGGTGGAAGCCCTGCCCGTAATCGACGCCGAGCGTCCGCAAGAGACGGACCGTCTCCTCATCGGTCACGAATTCGGCGACGGTCGCGCAGCCCAGCCCTTTCGCCACCTCCACGAGCGCCCGCACGACATGCTGGTCGATCTCATCAACGGTGAGATGGCGGACGAAGCTGCCGTCGATCTTGACGTAATCGACCGGCAGGTGCTTGAGGTGGCTGAACGAGGCGAAGCCGACCCCGAAGTCGTCCAGAGCGAACTGGCAGCCCAGGCTCTTGAGGGCGCGCATGAACTTCTGGGCCTGCGAGAGGTCGCGGATGGCGGCCGTCTCCGTGATCTCGAGCACGAGGCGCGAGGGGTCGACGCCGGCGGCGTTGAGTTCGCGCCTGATGATGGGCACGAGCTGCTCGTCGGCGAAGGCCTTCCCCGAAAGGTTGACGGACAGGCGCGCGCCAGGGGCCTTGTCGTCCAGCGCAGGGAGCAGGCGGATCGCCCGCTGCACGACCTGACGGTCGATCTCGCGGATGAGGCCGAACCGCTCGGCGACGCCGAGGAACGATCCGGGCAGCGCGAGGCTGCCGTCGTCGTTCTGGAGGCGCAGCAGCAGCTCGTATTGTTCCGCCTTGCGTGTCGCGAGGTCGACGATCGGCTGCGCGTACAGCACGAGGCGGTCGCCCTCGAGGGCCTCAGCGAGGCGGCGGCGCCAGTGCAGGCGCGAGTGGCTCGCGGCCTGCCCGCGGCTGCGCGGCGAATACACCGCGAGCGCGTTCCGGCCGCGCTCTTTGGCCTCGATGAGGGCGAGGTCGGCGTGGGCGAGGAGCTCCGCCGCGGATTGGCCGTGGTCGGGCAGAATGGCCATGCCCGCGCTCGCCGTGGTGCGCACGATGTGGCCCTCGACGAACACCGAATGCTGACGGAGCCGTTCGAGCAGCGTGCGGGCGAACGCCTTCGCCTCTGGCGGCGTCGTGTCCGGCAACAGGACGCCGAACTCGTCGCCGCCCACGCGCGCCACCACGGACAGGGGCCGCGCCTGACTCGACAGGAAGTCGGCGAGGCTGGCGAGCGCCTCGTCGCCGGCGCGGTGGCCCAGGCTGTCGTTCACCGCCTTGAAGTCGTCCAGGTCGAGGAACAGCAGCGCCGCCTGTCCCCCGGCGGCCCGCAGGCGGGCGAGCTCGCGCTCCAGGTCCTCCTCGAACCGGCGGCGGTTGGCGAGCCCGGTCAGCGGGTCGTGGTTCGCCGCATGCACGAGTTGCGCTTCGAAGCGCCTCTGTTCGCTGATATCGCGGGCGATGGTCGAGAAGAACTCGACGGAGCCGTCCGCCCTGCGATGGGCGACGACCACCTGCGACACCGGGATCTCCAGTCCGTCCCGGGCGAAGACGACGGTCTCGCCGCGCCACACGCCGTCCTGCGCGGCCGCCGCTGTCGCGTCGGCGTGCAGCAGCGTCCGGAGCTGATCGGGCAGCGGAGCCTTCAGGGAGGCCAGGTCCGCATCGGGTTCGATGCCCAGGAGCCGGCGGCCCGCGGCGTTCAGGTAGCGTAGCCGCCCATCCGCGCCCGCCGTGGCGACGATGTCCGTCGTCGCCTCGAGAATCTCGACGAGACGGGTTCGCTCTTCTTCGGCCTTGCGGTTGGCGGTGACGTCGGCGATGAAGCCCTCCAGCGCCACGAGGTGGCCGGAGCCGTCGTACACACCGCGGCCCCGCTCCCAGACCCACTTGCACTGGCCGTCGCGCGCCCGGATGCGATATACGAGCTGGAAGGCGCGACGTGCGGCCAGGGCCTCCTGTACCTCGTCCCACACGCGCTCGCGATCCTCGGGGTCGATGAGCTCGCCGTAGACGACGCGGCCCCGCATGAGGTCCGCGGGCGTGTATCCCGTGAGCGGCAGGCTGCCCTGGCTCACCCACTCCATCGTCCAGTCGCGGTCGTTGCGGCACCGGTACACCATGCCCGGCAGGTTGTCCACGAGCGTTTCCAGGCGCCGCCGGCTCTCCTCCAGCTCGCGGTCCGCTAGCTCGTGTTCGAAGGCGATGCGCGCGAGGTTCGCGGCCACCTCCAGCAGTTCGTCTGCGGTGTCGGCCCGTTCCAGCGGCTGCGGACGGAAGACGGCAACGACGCCGAGCGCCTCGCCGCCCGCGGACCGGACGGAAACGGAGACGCATGAGCGGAGGCCGGCCGCGAGGGCGGCCCGTGCCAGGCGTTTCCAGCGAGCAGCGCGCGCAAAGTCGCGGACGGCTACGGGCGTGTCGGCCTTGGCCGCGGCGCCACATGGCCCGAACCGCGCGCCTAAGGGAACCGAATCCAGGAGGCGCCGCAGCGACGCCGGTAGCGTGGCCCCGGCGCGCACACGCAGCCGCCGGGTGTCGGAATCGAGCGCGAGGATCGCGCAGACGGCGCCCGGGCGGTCACGTTCGACCAGCCGGCAGATCGCCTCCAACGTCTCGCTCAAAGGCTGGCCCGCGGCGATACGCTGAAGGACGGCGTTCTGGGCGGCGAGGCGCTCCTCGGCCCAGCGCCGCTCCGTGATGTCTCGGACGACGGCGACCATGAGGGGCCCCTGCGGCCCCGGCGCCACGGAGAGCGAGATGTCGGCCGGAAACTCCGTCCCGTCGGCGCGCCGCCCATACAGATCGAGGCCCGTTCCCATTGGGCGCGGGACGGGATTCGACATGTACCGCGCGCGATGCTCCTCGTGCGCTGCTCGAAGGCGTTCGGGGATGAGGGTCTCGACCCGCTTGCCGCGGAGTTCGTCGCGCGCATAGCCGAACATGGCCTCGGCCTGGCTGTTGAACGTCACGATACGCCCGTTCGCGTCGGCGACGATGATGGCGTCGGGCGTGGCTTCGAGAATCGCCTGCGTCTGCGCGCGCGTGAGGGGCGGGGCGTCGACCCAGGACGTCGCGTTGGACGGCGCAGCGCCGGAGCGCTTCGAAGGCTCGGATGGAGTTGGCGCGATTCCTCTTGTTCTTCTGTTCACGAACGACGTTCGAAACTCGTAACTGATCAGCTTCCGCTTGGAGTATCGGCGCGCCCGCAAGTCCGCTGCAGGGAAGGGTTTACCCGATGTTCGCGCGGGGACGCGCCGATCAGGGAAGCGCGGGTGCGGGGTCGTGGGCCCGCGCGGCGCGCAGCCTAGCCCGCGCGCGGCGCAGC
>JBBING010000088.1:0-9661 GCA_037444005.1 Chloroflexota bacterium | reverse complement strand
CTACCCCGCCTCATCTCTAGTGTGGTGTACGGGATCTATCTGGACCAGCTCAGCGGATCGCGTCCACCGATTGACAGGCGGGCCGCTCCGGTGGCAGCCTTGCGTCCAGAGGAGACGGCATGCCCGACCGGCCCGTCGTCAGGTACGGAAGCCTGAACGCCCCCTTCGGGACCATCTCCGTCGCGGTCGCCGACGGGAAGGTGGTTCGCGTCTCGCTGCGTCAGTCCGAGCACAAGTTCACGGAGGCGCTGCTCCGCGACGGTTACCGTCCTGTCCGGGACGACGCCGCCGTCGCGCCGGTTTTGACCCAGATCGAGGAATATCTGCGAGGCGAACGTACGACGTTCGACGTGGACGTCGACCTCTCCCGGCTGACGCCCTTCAATCGCGCGGTGCTCGAGGAAGCGCGGCGGATTCCGGCCGGTTCGGTGGCGAGCTACGCGGAGATCGCGCGCCGGATCGGCAAACCGCGCGCCTACCGGGCGGTGGGGAACGCCTTGGCGAGCAACCCTGCGCCGGTGGTGGTTCCCTGCCATCGCGTGGTGTCGACGGGCGGGCGGATGGGCGGCTACACGGGCGGGCTCGACATCAAGCTCCACCTGCTGGCGCTGGAGGGGTTCGCGACATCCACCGGGAAGCGGGCGCGGGTCAGGTCACGGGGGCGGTGAGTTCGCCCGCGTCGTAGCGGCGCCGCGCTTCCTCCTTGATCTCGGCGTTGAACCGCTCGAGGGCATCGGCGCGCCGGCGGTCGTTCTTCGGCGCGAGGTCCAGGAAGCGGGAGAGCGCGTCGAGCACCAGTTGGCGCTGCGCAGGCGTCCGCGAGGCCGTGCCGTCCTGGAGCGCCGTCGCGAGCTCGTACCAGCCGTCCGGGCGTTCGGGTCTCCGCCTGGCCGCTTCGTGCAGCCGTTCGATCTCTTCCGGCATCTCCGCCGCCTGCGTCGCCTCCGACGTCCGCTCCGACCACGCCACAGCTCGCCTCCGTTATGAACGAATCGTGCCTCGTACTAACACAATCGGACGAATGCAGGGCGAGATTGAGGGCGTGGGGTCAGCGAGCGCCGCGCAGGGCGGCCCGAACGGGGGAGCGAGGAGAGCGTCCGCGGTCGGCGGGAAGCTCGACGCCGACGAGGGCCCAGAGGAGCTCCCCCAGGAGGAGCTTCAGGGCGCCGGCGACGCCGGGGCGGTCGCCGCCCACGGCGCGCTCACCGGCCAGCGTGACGGCCATCCGGCGCGCCTCGGCCTCACGCTCGGCGAGCGTGGCTTCGACGTATTCAGGTAACGCAAACAGCATGGCGTGCTCACCTCCGTTCTGGGACCTATCGAACCGCTCCATCCAGTCTAGCCGTGATTCGTTAACGCTCTGTTGCCGCCGGATGAACGATGTGCGACGGAGCCCGTTGTCACCCGCCCGCCGCTCAGACGCAGTCGCGGGCGTCCGATATCTACGTGAGACCGAGCGGGGGCGCGGGAGCGTGCCCTCGGCTCTGGAGGGCGAAGGAAGCGTGAAGCGATTGCTGCGAGCGCGGAAGGCGAAATCCCCGGACCTGCGGTCCATCGCCCGGTCGCTCGACCATCTTCGCGAGAAATTCCGCCGGGGGACGCTGGCCTGGGAGGAGTACATCCTGCACGGCTCGAGCCCCCATTCGTTGACCGCGGTGGACGAGCGCCGGTTTCGGGACGCCGACCGCCGTTCCTCATCTTCCTGAAGCGGCCCGCCTCTTCCAACGACGCGTAGCCCCTGCCACAGGCGCTCCGTATCATGACGCCATGGCGGAGCGAGGGACGTGACCGCGGAGCCCGGGCTGCGCCGCGAGCTCGGCCTTGTGGAGGTCACGCTCAGCGGTGTCGGCATCATCCTCGGCGCGGGCATCTATGCGCTGGTCGGCGTGGCGGCGGAGGACGCCGGGAATGCGCTGTGGGCGGCGTTTCTCTTCGCCGCTGTCGCCTCGGCGTTCACCGGCCTCAGCTACGCCGCCCTGTCGAACCTGATGCCGAAGGCCGCGGCCGAATACGACTACGTGCGGCCGGCGTGGGGCGACTGGCCCGCGTTTTTGACGGGATGGGCTGTCATCGCGGGTAGCGTCATCGCCATCGCGCCGGTGTCCCTGGGCTTCGGAGGCTACCTGCAGTCGCTGACGCCGCTGGACCAGCGGACGGGCGCGTGGTTGCTCATCGGGGCGAGCGCCCTCGTGGCGCTCTGGGGCGTGCGAGAGTCGGTCTGGCTTTCCGTCGTCTTCACCCTCATCGAGCTCAGCGGGCTGGCGCTGGTCATCGCCGTCGGTCTGCCCCACCTGGGCGATGTCGATTACTTCGAGAGCCCGGAGGCTCTGCCGGGCGTCCTCAGGGCGACGGCGCTGGTCTTCTTCGCCTACATCGGCTTCCAGCACATCACCAAACTGAGCGAAGAGACGCGCGACGCAGACCGCGTGATTCCGATGTCGGTGGGCCTCGCGCTGGGGGTCGCGGCCGTGTTTTACGGCCTCGTCGCGCTAACGGCGGTGAGCGTCAGCGGGTGGGAGACGCTCGCGGCCTCCGACGCGCCCCTCGCCGATGTCGTGCGGGACCGGCTGGGCGACGGCGGCTCGAGAGCCCTGTCGGTCATCGCCCTGTTCGCGACCGGGAACACGGTCTTGCTGCTCATCGTGTCTATGTCCCGCATCGTCTACGGGATGGCGCAGGAGGGAGCGCTACCTTCGCTCCTCGGCAGGGTGTTGCCCGGGCGGCGCACGCCCGCCGCGGCGACCGTGATCATCAGCCTGGCGGGGGCCGCGCTGGTGGCGCCGGGCGATATCGAGGTCGTGGCGGGCATGACGAACTTCATGATCTTCCTCTCGTTCATCGCCGTGAACGGAGCGCTGCTGACGCTGCGCTGGCGGACGCCGCCGAAACCGGGGAGATTCCAGGTCACGCTGCGCGTCGGCAGGCTCGACCTCGTGCCGCTCGCGGGTCTCGCCGGCACCTTCCTGATGGTGAGCTATCTGAAAATGGAAGAGCTGCTCTGGGGCGGGCTGGCGCTCGCTGTTGGGGCTGCGGTGCGTCTCATTTGGCGCGGCGGGGCGAGCGGGCCCGCGCAACCGCATGAAGTGGAGGTGGCCCATGCCGCTGCACGTGGCGACCCTCGATGACATCCGCGCCGGCCGCGTGACCGACGTCTACTTCGCGCGCACGGCGCAGATTCTGAAGGCGAAAGGGATGAACCGGCACGTGCGGGCCGAGTTCATCTGCAAGAAGCTGCCGCTGGACTGGCCGTGGGCAGTGCTCGCGGGGCTCGAGGAGTGCGCGGAGGTCTTGCAGGGGCTGCCCGTGGACGTTCGCGCGATGCCCGAGGGCACGCCGTTTCGCCCGTTCGAGCCGGTGATGGAGATCAGCGGGCCGTACCTGGCGTTCGGCGTGCTCGAGACGGCGCTGCTGGGCTTCCTCTGTCAGGCGAGCGGCGTCGCCACGGCCGCGGCCCGCTGCAAGCTCCTCGCCGGCGACCGCATCGTGCTCAGCTTCGGGGCGCGGCGTCTCCATCCCGCCATCGCGCCCATGATCGAGCGGAACGCCTTCATCGGCGGCTGCGACGGCGTGTCGGTCATCGAGTCGGCCGAACTCATCGACGCCGATCCCACGGGCACGATGCCCCACGCCCTCATCCTGCAGTTCGGCGACACGGTCGAGGCCGTGCGGGCGTTCGATGAAGTGATCGCGCCCGAGGTGCCGCGCGTGGCCCTCATCGACACGTTCCAGGACGAGAAGTTCGAAGCGATTCGCGTGGCGGAAGCGCTGGGCGAACGGCTGCACGGTGTGCGCCTGGACACGCCGGCGTCGCGCCGCGGCAACTTCCGGCAGTTGCTCGAAGAGGTGCGTTGGGAGCTCGACCTCCGGGGCCATCGCCACGTCCATCTGTACGTCAGCGGGGGCATCGGCGAAGACGACGTGCGCGCCTTGCGCGACATCGTGGACGGCTTCGGCATCGGGACGCACATCGCGGACGCACCCATCGTCGACTTCGCGATGGACCTGATGGAGGTCGACGGGGCGCCGGTGGGCAAGCGCGGCAAGTGGAGCGGGCGGAAGCAGGTGTGGCGCTGCGGGTCGTGCCACAGCGACGCGATTCTGCCTCTCGACGCCGGCGGCGCGCGGTGCGAATGCGGCGGGGCCCGGTCGCCGCTGCTCGAGCCATTCATCGAAGGTGGACGGCTCGTCGCTCCGCTGCCCCGTCCCCGGGAACTGCGCGAACGCACGCTCCGACAGGCGGGCGAGCTGGGGCTCGAACACTGACCTCCGTGGTTCACGGCGACGGGGCGGCGTCCGATTCCTTACACGGAGAGGGCGGCGCGTCGCGTCGCCGGGGAAGTGTGGTGCAGGGAGTCCGCAGCAAGCCAGCCGGCCGGCCGAACCCGGTTCGACGCTACTTCAGGCTCCTGAAGTGGACGCGACTCACGACGTTCGCGTTCCTCCTTCTCTTCGTGCTCTATCTCGCGTGGGCTATTCCCTGGATGCAGGTCGGGCTCGACTTCGAGGACTATACGCAGGAGTTCAGCCTGACCATGCTTTTGGTGATCACCCTGGGCTTTACTGGCGTGGCGGCGCTGTTTCTGCGCGCCTCGACCGAACGCGAGCGCGAAGCCGTCGTGGCGTGGACCAGCGTGTACGACCAGGTCACAGGCCTCCGCAACCGGCGCTACTTCCTCGACCGCCTCTATCTGGAATCGCAGCGGGCCGCCGAGCACGGAGGCGCCTTCGACGTGGTGCTGTTCAGCATCGAGACGAACCAGGTCAACGAGATCGGCCACTTCCGCCCGCCGAAGCCCGAGGCGTTGCGCGAGCTCGGCCGGGTGATCGCGAGCGAGATTCGCGCGAGCGACGTCGTCGCTGTCATCGGGCCGACAGAGCTCGCGGTGTTGCAGATGGCGTCCGGGCCCGACGTCACGGAGCTGGTGGTGGAGGCGGCGCTGGCGGCGCTGGAACGGCGCCGTGAGCGCGACCCGAAGCATCCTCTGCGCCTGCGCGTCGGACGCGCTCGCTTCGGCGGCGATGGGCTGGGCCCGGGCGAGCTGCTCCGGGCGGCGCGGGAACGCCTGACGCCGGTCACCACGCTGGCGGATCTGTACGGGCTGTGCGTTGAGGAAGCGGCGTAGGCCGCTTCAGAACAGACGAACGCCCCGGGGCGGGCCGGGGCGTTCGCTGCGCGACGGATGCGGGACGTCTACCACTCCTCGCGAGGGGGCGAAGGGTCGCCGACGGCGCTGCCGCGGCCGCGCCATCGCCCGGCCTGGCTGGCGAGGGCGTCGTGGTCCCAGATGTAGTCCTCGGACGAGTTCTTGAACTCGCGCTCGGCCCCACAGCGCTTGCAGACGCCGCGGCTGGTGGGGCCGTTGGGAACCTCGATGATCCAGTGGTGCCGGCAGGTGGCCGCTTCCTGGCGCTCGTCGCCGGTGACCGGTGTCGCGCTCTGCGTCATGGGGACACCTCCTTTGTGGGTGCAGCTCCCCCCGTGAGCCGACCAGCGTACCGCGCCTGGGCCCCTGAGTCAAGCTTTCCCTGAATGTAATGAAAGAAACCGAAAAAAGCGTCCAGACTGGTTCTATGCCCGGCCCCGGCCTATACTGGAGTCGGTCGCAGCTCCCCCTGTGGATACGCGGCCGCGCGCCCGGCGGATGGGCGCTGGCGCCTGCGCGGCGCAGCCGATAGGGTGAGGGACGCGCGCGAGCGCCGTCCCGATCGAGGCGAGGAACACTCACATGTTCGGAAAGAAGGCCAGCGAGCAGGACGTGCTGGCCGCGCTCAGACAGGTTCAGGACCCCGAGCTCCACCGCGACATCGTCTCGCTGGGCATGGTCCGCGACCTCAAGGTCGAGAACGGGACCGTCTCGCTACGTGTCGTGCTCACCACACCCGCGTGCCCTCTGAACGAGCAGATTCGCGCCGAGGTCACCCGCGCCCTCGAGGCGCTTCCCGGCGTCGAGCGGGTCGATCTCACCATGGACGCGGAGGTCCGGGCGACGACGCCGAAAAGCGGCCCGCGGCCCGTGGAAGGCGTGCGCAACATCATCGCCATCGCGTCCAACAAGGGCGGGGTGGGGAAGTCGACCGTGGCCGTCAATCTGGCCGTGGCGCTGGCGAAGCGCGGCGCCCGCGTCGGCCTGCTGGACGCCGACATCACCGGCCCCAACATCCCCACGATGATGGGGTTCCGGCCCGGCTTCATGGCTGAGGAGCGCAAGGGGCTCGGCGTCACGGAGCGCTACGGCGTCCGGGTGGTGTCCATCGGCTTCGTGCTCCCCCGAGGCACGCCGACGGTGTGGCGCGGTCCGATGATCGGCACCGCGATCCGCCAACTTCTGCACGACATCGACTGGGGCGAGCTCGATTACCTGATCATCGACTTGCCGCCGGGGACCAGCGACGCGTCGATGAGCATGGCGCAGGAAGCGCCCATCGCGGGCGTGGTCATCGTGAGCACGCCGCAGGAGGTGGCCGTCGAGGACGCGACGAAAGCGGTGACGATGTTCGAGAAGCTCAACGTCCCCATCTTCGGCATCGTCGAGAACATGAGCTACTTTGTTTGCCCGCACTGCGGCCAGCGGACCGACATCTTCGGGCATGGGGGCGCGCGGCAGGCGGCGGAGGAGCTCGGACTCGAGTTCCTCGGGGAGCTGCCCATCGACCCGGCGACCCGCCAGGGAGCGGACGAGGGCCGGCCGGTGGTCGACGCGCTGCCCGACTCGCCGCAGGGTCAGGCGTTCATGCGTCTGGCGGAGCAGGTGGCGGCCCGCTGCAGTGTGCTACAGTACGCGGCAGGAGGCCCGTAGCCACCGTGGCACTACGTCTGTTCGGGCGTCGCCGACCTGAGGAGGAACCCATCGCCGCAGCGAGCGACCCCGAGACACCGACCCCGCAGGAATCCCCCGAAGCGGCTCCACCGAAGCCCCGTCGATCCCGACCCCGTTCTCGTCCCTCCGACGGCGCGTCCTCGGGAACGCGGCGTGGGTCGCGGCCATCGGGTTCGGGCCGGCGCCGCCGGGGCGGCGAAGCGACGGCTGAGGAGCAGTACGTCCAGGCGGCGCTGACCGGGCAGCCCATCGCGGTGGTTCCGCCGCCGGAGCCGTCCCTGCCGCCCGAGGCGCAGGCGGCACCCGCGCCCGCCAAGAAGTCACGGCGGGGCACCCGCGGGGGACGGAGGCGGCGCAAGGCCGAGGAGCGGGAGACGGCGGCGCCGGCGCCCCCGGAGGTGCTGCCGACGCTCGAGGCGCTGGTGGCGCGCCAGGCGCAACTGCTGGAGACCTTCGCGGCCGAGGAAACGCGGCTGCTCAAGGGCATTCAAGGATCCCTTTCCGCGATCGAGAACCGGCTCGCGGGGGCAGGACCGTTCTTCCCGCCGACGCAGCTCCCGCGCGTCGGCATTTTCGTGGACGTGCCGAACATCATGTACGCGGCCGAGCGCTTCGGCGTGAACATCGACTTCGGCCGCCTGCGCGAGATGCTGTCGGAGCATCGCGAACTCGTACGCGCGAGCGCCTACGCCCCGATCAGCGACGACCCGCAAGCGCGGGTCGAGCAGCAGCGGTTCGTCGCGCCGTTCGTGAACAAGGGGTACCGCATCGTCACGAAGCCGCTGAAGCGCTTCGCCGACGGGTCCATGAAGGCGAACTTCGACGTCGAGCTCGCCATCGACGTGCTCACCATGTCGGAGCGGCTCGATGTCGTCTGCCTGGTGTCCGGCGACGGCGACTTCCGGCGTCTGGTGGAGATGGTGGCGAGCAAAGGCGTGCGGGTCGAGGTGGTGGCGTTCGCCGCCAGCACGTCGACAGAGCTCCGCAACGTCGCCGACCACTACATCGACCTGACACAGTACCTTGATGAGCTGCGCGCCCGCTGATCGCACGTCCTGTTGCGCCTGAGGCCGGCGCCCGCGATCCTGTGGCCGTGAACCGTCCTGCGAGTGCCGCATCCAGCGCGGGCGAGCGGCTCGCCCTGGCCGCCCGCGTAGCCGGCTTCTCCGACGCCGACGCTGCGCTGGTGCGGGAGACCGCGGCGCCGGTGGCCGCTATCCGCGAGGCGGCCGCCGCGGCCGTCTACGACCACCTGCTCTCGATTCCCGAGACCGCGCGCTGGTTCCTGCGTTCCGACGGCGCGCCCGACGAAGATGCGCTGGCCGAGCGCCGTCGCACGTTGGCCGACTGGCTCGCCCTCGTGGCCTCGGCGGACCTGAGCGAGGACACGGCCCGGGCCCTGGTCCGTATCGGACGAGTGCACGCGACGTCCACGGCCACGCCAGCCGGGCCCATTCCGGCGTCGCTCATGGTCGCGACCATCGCGTTCGCGCAGGGGGCGATTGCGCACGTGCTGCGGGAGTCCCTGGGCGCTGACCGCGCGCTCGAAGCGACGGTCGCGTGGAGCAAGCTCCTCGCGCTCCACCTCGACCTCATGCTCGCGGGGTACGAAGGTGCATGAACGCTGGCGAAGGCCCCGCGCCGCCGTTTCGCGTGCTAGTGGCGGAGGACTTCGCGGACTGTCGCGCCCGGCTGCGGGCGCTTCTCGGTCCGCTGCCGCTCGAGCTGGTGGAGGCGCCGGACGGGCAGGCCGCCATCGATGTCGTTCAGGATCTGGCGAGTCCCCTGCACCTGCTCATCACCGACCTGGACATGCCGCGGCGCACGGGGTGGGAGGTCATCGACGCCGTTCGGCGGCACCGGGGCCCTGGCCTTCCCGTGACTCTGCAGACAGGGGAGGCTCGCTACGCCGATGTGCGGAAGCGGGCCGAGGAGCTCGGCGTCGTGCTCATCGAGAAGCTGGACGTGCCGACACGGCTGCCGGCCGCGGTGTGCGGAGCCCTCGGCATTGCGCTTCCCTGAGGGCGTCAGGCCGGGCGGAGCGCTGCGGCCGCCTCGCGGTCGGCGATGACGGTGAGGTCGGGGTGCCGCCGCAGCGCGGAAGCGGGAACATCGGGCGTCTCGGGGCCGCGCAGCGCCCGGGCCAGGATGCCGGCCTTGGCGGCGCCCGAGGCCAGCAAGAGCGCGCGCCTCGCCTCGAGGATGTCGGCGATTCCGATGGTGATTCCCGTCCTCGGGACGCGGTCCAACCCTCCGAACCCCTCGGCGTGCGCCTGCCGGGTCTCCTCCGTCAGAACGACGGGGCGCGTGCGGCTGTCGAAGGATGACCCCGGTTCGTTGAAGGCGATGTGTCCGTTGGTCCCGATGCCGAGCGTCACGAGGTCGAGCGGGCCGAGCTCGCGCAGCAGCCCTGCGAAGCGCGCGGCCTCGGCTTCGACGTCGGGCGCGTCGCTGCGGGGGATGTGGAGCGCCCGAACTGGCGCCGTCAGCCGAGCCGCGAAGTACTCGGCGTTGGTGCCGGGCGCTCCCGCGGGCACGCCGTAGAACTCGTCGACAGCGAAGACAGTGATTCTCGAAAGGTCGAGGGCGCCCGCCCGAACCCTGCGTTCGATCTCCCGGTAGAGCCCCACGGGCGTCTCGCCGGACGGCAGGCCGATCACGGCGTCCGGCCGCGCGCGCACCACCGCGGCAAGCACATCGGCGGCGGAGACAGCAAGCGTGTCCGGGCTCTCGACGACGACGATGCGCATCGGTCCATCGTATCCGCCCGCGTGCATTGTGTCTGCGGGCCGACGGCTCTACGCTCTTCGCGGTGGAAACGGTGAGGTGAAGTTAGCGAAAGC
>JBBING010000087.1:0-9821 GCA_037444005.1 Chloroflexota bacterium | reverse complement strand
ACAGGATGACAGGTGCTTTCGCTAACTTCACCTCACCGTTTCCACCGCGAAGAGCCGTAGAGCCACGGAGCCTCCTGTTCTCGCCGGCGGCAATCCGAACGAGGGCGTATAATCGCGGTGCAGCTTCTTGGGAGCGACATGACGCCGACCGAAGTCGCCAGGCCCCTCGCGCGGCGCGTCGTCGACACCGTGACGCGCCATCGCGTGTTCCGTGACGTCTTCGAGCTCTCGCTCGTCGCTATCGCGTTTCTCCTGTACTTCCTCGTCCGCGGCAGCGTGGTCGACCGGCCCGACGAGGCCATCGGCAACGCCCTCGACGTCATCAAGCTTGAGAAGACGCTGGGCATCTTCTGGGAGAAGGACCTCCAGGAGACGATCCTGGGGAACATGGCGCTCATCCAGCTCATGAACGCTATCTACTTCTGGCTAGAGTTCCCCCTCATCGCCGTCGTGGGCATCATTCTGTACTTCATCCGCCGGCACGAGTACACGGTGGCCCGGGACGCCTTTCTGCTGTCGGGCGCCATCGCCCTGGTGATCTACCACCTGTACCCGGTGGCGCCGCCCCGGCTGACGCCCGGGTTCGGGTTCGTGGGGACCGTGGAGGAGTACACGGGTATCAGCTATCAGGCGGCGTCCATGCAGCCCTTCGTGAACCCGTACGCGGCGGTGCCGAGCCTCCACTTCGGTTGGCCCGTGTTGCTCGCGGCGACGATGTTCTGGACGTTCCGGCACCCGCTGGTCCGGGCGTTCGCTGTGCTGCTCCCGCCGGCGCAGCTCGCCGCCATCGTGTTCACGGCGAATCACTACTTCGTCGACGCTGCGGCGGGCCTCGTGGTCGCCGTGGCCGGCCTGCTCCTGGCGATGGCGCTCCAGCGCTGGGGCTACCCCCGCGTGGCGGCGTGGGCCGAACGCGTGCGGTCGTTCGAACCCGCCGGCGAGCCGGCGCCCGTCATGAAGGAAGAGCGCCCGGGCTCGGCCGCGGGCGCTCCGTGAGGCGTCGGGATGAGGTCACCGTTCGCTAGAGCGGGGGCATGTCCTCCGGGTTGAAGCGCCGCTCGTGCTTCTCGACGAACCGCCGGATGCGGTCGGGATCGAACTCGTCGATGGAGAACTTATCGAGGCGCGTCCAGGCGGTGAGGGCCACGGTGTCCGGCTCCATGTCGGGATAGGGCATCATCACCATGAGCCGGCGGTCCTTCTCGAATTCGTCCATAAGCTGTTTGAGCTGAGGGACGATTTCGTTCTTGCAACGGTCGCTCACGCAGTTGTACCAGATGATGACGCCGCCGTGCTCCATACTGTGGACGGCGCGCTCCTTGGGCTGCGGCGTCGAGTAGATGCCCCAGTCGAGGGCCACCGGGTCGTGCGGGCCGGATGTCGGCGGGTTGCTGTTGTAGCAGTTCGAGGTGTCGGTGGCGCCCTCCTCACAGATGGGCCGTACGGTGCCGCGGGCGAGATGCTGGCGGCCCTGCGGCGGGAAGTACTGGCCGGGCAGGTCCGGGCTGTCGTCGAGCTCGGCCTTCTCCGCGGCGGACGAGGCGCTCTCGCTGCCCGTGAGGTTCTGAATGACGACGTAGGCGAGCCCTCCGATGACCACCGCACCCACCACGAGGGCCGCGAGGCTCGTCCACGGAATCCCGCCTCCGGGCGCCGCCGGACGGGACCTGGCGCCGCGCGCCGGTTGTCGTTTGCTCATCTCGGCTGTCCCTCCATCTCCCGTACGATCGCGTCGATGACGGCGGCCGTATCCCGCGAGGTGTCCACCCGGAAATGCGGCCGCTCGATGGGCTCGAACCGGCGCCGCATCCGCTCGTACACCAGGACGCCCGCCTCCGAGCGGCTCGGCTCGATGCGCAGCGTTCGCCGGGCGAGCCTGCGGTGGATCAACCAGCGCGGCGCGACCACGCGGACGACCACCAGCCGGGCCCCCGTGGCCTCGGCGATGCGGTACAGCGGCTCGCGCTCACCCTCCGCCAGGTTCGTCGCGTCGAGGATCACGGAGGCGCCGCGGCGCAGGATGTCCTCGATTGCGGCGTGAATCGCGGCGAAGAGCCTGCGGCTTTCGTCGACGCTGTACGTCGGCCTCCCGAAGAGCAGCGCCCGCAGGTCGTCGCTCTCGAGCACGACGGCGCCGGTGCGCCGCCGGAGCTCCGCGGCGAGCCACGTCTTGCCGGCGCCCGGCAGGCCTACGAGCGCCACCAGCGCCGGCTTCGGCCGCGGCGGCGGAAGGGGCTCGACGTGCCGCAGGATGCGCTCGACGTCGCTCCGCAATCCGGTCTCCGCGGCCGGCTCGGGCGATAGTATAGCAGCCTCGTGCGAAGGTGCGGGTTCGGAGCGAGCCATCACGACGGGCGGATGGGCAGCGTCACCGTGAAGACGGTGCCGGTCTCCGGCGAGCTCCGGGCTTCGATGCGGCCGCCGTGGGCCTCGACGACCTCCGCGGCGATAGCGAGGCCGAGGCCGGCGTGACCTCCCCTCCACGTGCGGGAGCGGTCCACCTGGTAGAAGCGCTCGAAGATGCGCGGGAGCTCTTCCTCGGAGATGTAGGACCCGGTGTTGTGCACGTCGACCCGGACGACGCCGTCGACCGCCCGCGCGCGCACCGTAACAGCGCTGCCCGGGGCCGAATGGTGGATGGCGTTGTCGACGAGGTTCGCGAAGACCTGCTCGAGCCGGCGGCCGTCGGCTTCGACCGTCGGGAGCGGGCCGATGTCGAGCCGCAGGGACGTCCGGCGCTCCTCTGCGCTCCGGCGGAAGCGCTCGAGGGACGCCTCGAGTAGGCTCGCGAGGTCGAGAGGCTCGCGGTTCAGCTTCGCGACGCCGGCCTGCATCTGCGAGAGGTACAGCAGGTCATCGACGAGCTCGCGCATGCGGGCCGCTTCCTCGTGGATGATGCGGGCGGCCTGGGCGTAGTCGTCGGGCGTGCGCATCTGCCCGTCGACCATGGCCTGAGCGAAGCCCTGGATCGAGGTGAGCGGCGTCTTGAGTTCGTGCGAGACGTTGGCCAGCAAGTCGCGCATCGATTGGTCCGACCGCATGACCTGGCTCGCCATCTTGTTGAAGGCTCCGGCCAGGCGGCGCACCTCCTCGGGCCCGCGGGGGTCGATGCGCTGGTCGTACCGCCCCCGCCCGATCTCCTGGGCCAGACGGGTGAGCTTCCGCAACGGTTGCGTGATCGACCGCGAGAGGACGAGCGAGAGCGCCAACGCGACGGCGAGGGCGACCCCCGCCGCGATCATGAGCCGGGGCGCCAGGTCGAGCCAGGCCGTGGAGATCCGCGCCTCGGGGACGGCGACGAGCGGCCGGAAGCTCGCGCCCGCGATGATCTGCCGCGCGAGGTCGCTCACCCCGTCGGATGTGAACAGAAGGAGATGTTCCTTCTCGAGCCGGGCGTACCGGAAGTTCGCGTTCTCGGGGACGTTGAGCCCGAGCGACTCGGGGCCCTCGAACGAGAGGATGTAGCGCCCTTCGAGCTCGTGGGCGCTGTCCCAGACGACCTGCAGGTCCTGGTCGAGCACGATGATCCGGATGTTGAAGCGGCTGGCGTACTGCTTCAGCGTCTGCTGAATCTGCGCGATGCCGATGCCGGCGCGCTCCATGAGCGCGACCTGCACCGCGAGCGGCTCGGCGTGCCGGCCGACGCGCTCGCGGGCCGTGTCCTGCTGCTCGTCCCTCAGGAGCAGCAACGCGCCGGCGCCGACCAGGACGACGGCGAGCGCCGTGACGAACACGAACGCGGCGATGAGCCTGGCGTTGAGACTACGCAGCATCGTCGACCGGCACGAGTTTGTAGCCGACGCCCCAGACCGTCTGAATCTTCACCGTGGCGCCGTTCAGCTTCTCGCGGAGCCACGCGACGTGCACGTCGATGGTCCGCGTGTCGCCGAAGTAGTCCGTCCCCCACACGAGACGGAGGAGCCGCTCGCGTTCCAGGACGACGCCCGCGTGCTGCATGAAGGCCGTCAAGAGATCGAACTCCTTCTGGCGGAGCTGCACGGGCTGGCCGCCGATGGTGACCTCGCGCCGGGGCGGGTCCAACCGTACGTTCCCGACTTCGAGGACGCCGGGCGGCTCCGGAGCGGCCTGCGTGCGCCGCAGGACGGCCTTCACGCGGGCCACGAGCTCGCGGGGGTTGAACGGCTTCGCCATGTAGTCGTCGGCGCCGAGCTCGAGGCCGACGATGCGGTCGACGTCCTCCCCTCGGGCCGTGAGGAAGATGATGGGCACGGCGCTGGTCTTTCGCAGCTCGCGGGTGACCTCGAGGCCGTCGAGACCGGGCATCATGATGTCGAGCACGATGAGATCGGGCCGGACAGCGCGGGCCTTCTCCAGCGCCTGCTTGCCATCGAACGCCGCTTCGACCTGAAAGCCCTCGTTCTGCAGGTACAGGCGAACGAGCTGGACGATGTGAGGTTCGTCGTCGACGACGAGGACCGTGTTCGGCATCGATTCGCGCCCCCGCAACGCGCACACCATTATAGCCCCGGCCCGGCGCGCGGTTTCACATAACAGAAACGCACGAGACGGCGGCGCCGTGACGTGGCCGCAGGCGCGCCGCCGCGCTATCGTGACGGGCGATGCGTGTCGCGGCGCTGTGCGGCGGCGTGGGAGGATCCCGGCTCGTGCGCGGGCTCGCCGACGCCGTCGGCGCCCGGAACGTCACCGCCATCGTCAACACCGGCGACGACGACGAGTTCCACGGCCTCTATGTGAGCCCGGACCCCGATATCGTGACCTACGCGCTCGCCGGGCTCGTCGACGACGACCGGGGCTGGGGCTATCGCGGCGAGACGTTTCGATTCCTGGAAGCGCTGGCGCGCTTCGGCCGCGAGACGTGGTTCCAGATCGGCGACCGCGACCTCGCCACCCATCTGCACCGGACGCTGCTCCTGCGCAGGGGGTGGACGCTCTCGCAGGTGGCGGCCGACCTGGCGCGCCGGCTCGGCGTCGAGACGGCGGTCATCCCTATGAGCGATGACCCCGTGCGGACGAGGGTGGTCACCGATGTCGGCACGCTGTCGTTCCAGGAGTACCTCGTGCGGAGGCGGGCCCGCGACGCCGTGCGCGCGGTCCTCTTCGAGGGCGCGGAGGACGCGGCGCCGGCGCCGGGCGTGCTCGAGGCGATCCGCGCAGCGGACGTCGTCGTCATCGCCCCGAGCAACCCCGTCGCGAGCGTCGGGCCGATCCTGGCGCTGCGCTCCATCCGCGAGGCGGTGGCGGCGCATCCTCGCGTCGTGGCGGTGTCGCCCATCATCGGGGGGAGGTCCCTCCAGCCGCCGGCCGCGGAGATGCTGTCCGGCCTCGGGGAGGAGGTGAGCGCGCTCGGCGTGGCGCGCCGGTACGCGGGTCTCGCGAAGACGTTCGTGCTCGACCGCGCCGACGAGGCGCGCGCGCCCGGGGTCGAGGCGATGGGGATGCGCGCGGTGATCGCGGACACAGTGATGCGCGACGCGGAGGGGCGGCGGGCTCTGGCGGCGACGGCGCTCGATGCCGCCCGCGCGCTGTAATCGCCCGCAGCGCCGGGCGGCGGTATGATGGGCCGCATTCGGACGCGGAAGCAGCGCGGAGGGTGAACAGAACGTGACGATCGGATTCGTGGGAGGCACGGGCGAGGAGGGTAAGGGGCTCGCGTTTCGCCTGGCGCTGGCGGGCGAGCGGTGCGTGATCGGGTCGCGAAGCCGCGAGCGAGCCGAGGCGGCGGCCGCGGAGTTGCGCGAGCGTGCCGAGGGGCTCCCCGTGTTCGCGGGCCTGAACGCCGACGCCTGCCGCGAGGCCGAGATCGTCATCGTCACCGTGCCTTACGAGGGCATGCGCGACACGCTCGCGGCCCTGGCGGATGACATCGGGGCCCGGATCGTCGTGAGCGCGGTCGTTCCGATGACGTTCGAGGGGAAGACGGTGCGGTATACGCCGCCGCCCGAGGGCTCGGCGGCGCAGGAGGCGCAGGCGCTGCTGCCGAAGGCGCGGGTGGTCGGCGCCTTCCAGAACCTGAGCGCACGCAAGCTGCTCGAAGGCGACGTCCCGCTCGACGCCGACGTCATCGTCTGCGGGGACGACGCGGACGCGAAGGCCGCGGTCGCGGCGCTGGCGGAGCGCATCCGCGGCGTGCGCGCCGTCGATGGCGGTGGGCTAGCGTCGGCGCCCTTCGTCGAGGCCATCACCCCACTGCTCGTGAACATCAACCGGCGGTACCGGACGCAGGCGTCCATCCGCATCGTGGGGGTGTGAACGGGTGCCGGCCGAGCTGCGGGTGTTCGCTGTCGAGGGCCTGCCCGAGGTGCGGGAGGGCGACGACCTGGGCGCGCTCATCGTCGACGCCATGCGGGCCCAGGGAACGCGACCGGCCACGGGGGACGTCATCGTCGTCACGCAGAAGGTCGTATCAAAGGCGGAAGGCCGCGTGGTGGACCTTGCGACGGTGGAGCCGTCGGCGTTCGCCCGCCAGATCGCCGACGCATGGGAGAAAGACGCTCGTCAGGTGGAAGTGGTTCTGCGGGAGAGCCGGCGCATCGTCCGCATGGATCGCGGGGTGCTCATCTGCGAGACGCGCCACGGGCTGGTGTGCGCCAATGCGGGCGTCGACGCCTCCAACGCCGCGGCGGGGCGCGTCGTGCTGCTGCCGGAGGACCCCGACGGCTCGGCGCGGCGGGTCCGGGACCGCGTGCGCGAGCTCACGGGGTGCGACGTCGCCGTCATCGTGTCCGACACCTTCGGGCGGCCGTGGCGGAACGGGCTCGTGAACGTCGCCATCGGGATCGCGGGCATGGCGGCGTTGGAGGACTACAGCGGACAGACCGACCCTGCCGGGTACGAGCTTCGGGTGACGCAGATGTGCTGGCCGGACGAACTGGCGGCGGCCGCTGAGCTCGTCATGGGGAAGCTCGACCGCGTGCCGGTCGCCGTCGTGCGCGGCCTCGCGTGGCGCCCGGCCGAGGGCTCGGCCCGCGAGCTGGTTCGCGAGCCGGAGAAGGACCTCTTCCGCTGAGGAGGGTGCGGTGCGGACGGGCGTCGGCTTCGACGCGCACCGGTTCGACGAAGCGCGGCCGCTGGTTCTCGGGGGCGTGGTCATCGAGGGTGCGCCGGGGCTGGCCGGGCACAGCGACGGCGACGCCCTCACCCACGCCGTCATCGACGCGCTGCTGGGCGCGGCTGCGCTGGGCGATATCGGGACGCACTTCCCGTCCGACGACGAGCGCTGGCGCGGTGCGCGCAGCGTCGACCTTCTGGCCGACGTCGCAGGGATGCTGCGGGCGCGCGGGCACGCCGTCGAACACGTGGACGCGACCGTGATCGCCGAGCGGCCGCGGCTCGCGGGACACATCGACGGTATGCGCAGCGCGCTCGCGGCGGCGATGGGGCTCGATCCCGCTCGGGTGAGCGTGAAGGCGACGACGACTGACGGCCTGGGCTTCACGGGCCGGGGCGAAGGGATTGCCGCGCTGGCCGTTGCGTTGATAGAGTGACAAATTGAAGGGAACGAGAGGAGCCTCGTCGTGAACGCTGGCGCCGCCGCCGGACGCGCGAACGACACGGACCGCCCGGCTCCGTGGTCCGGCGCTTTCTGCTGCTGTTGTCGTTCGGGGTGATCCGCCCGGCGGCGGATACACCCCGTTTCCGCGACGACTCCGGCAGAAAGGAAGGCAACGCGAACACCCGTGTCCCTGCTCAAATCCATCGCCAACGACATCCGCGCCGCCCGGGAGCGCGACCCGGCGGCGACCTCGAACCTGGAGGTGATCCTCACCTACCCGGGCTTTCATGCGCGTCAGATCCACCGGCTCGCCCACGCCCTGCACCGGGCCGGCATCCCTCTTGTGCCGCGGATCATTTCGCACATCGGGCGCTTCCTCACGGGCATCGAGATCCACCCCGGAGCGCAGATCGGTGAGGGGCTGTTTATCGACCACGGCATGGGGACGGTCATCGGTGAAACGGCAGTCATCGGCGACAACTGCCACATCCTCAACGGCGTAAACCTCGGGGGGACGAGCCGGCGACGCGAGAAGCGTCACCCGACGCTCGGGAACAACGTGCTCGTGGGCGCGGGAGCGCGCATCATCGGGGCGGTCACCATCGGCGACAACGCGCGCATCGGCGCCGGCTCTGTCGTCGTCACCAACGTCCCGCCCAACGCCACGGTCGTGGGCGTGCCCGGCCACGTCGTCGCGTTCCACGACCCGGGCGATGAGACGGTGCTGCGCCTGCCCGATCCGGAGTGGGACCGCGTGACTGAGCTGGAGCGGCGCATCGAGGCGCTCGAGGAGCAGGTGCGCAGCCTCACGGCGGCACTGGAGGAAGAGCGGAGCCGCAGCGCGGCGGGACCCGCTCGCGAGAAGGAGCGAGCGTGACCCTGCGCCTCACCAACACCCTCACACGACAGGTCGAGCCCTTCGCGCCCGCCGGCGACGAGGTCAAGATGTACGTCTGCGGCGTCACGCCGTACGACGAGTGCCACGTCGGGCACGCGTTCAGCTATGTGGTGTTCGACGTCCTCCGGCGCTACCTCGAGTTCCGGGGCTACCGCGTCCGCCACGTCCAGAACTTCACCGACATCGACGACAAGATCATCGCCCGGGCGCACCACCTCGGCGTCAGTCCGGCCGAGCTCGCCGAGCGCTACATCCAGCGTTACCACGAGGACATGCAGGCGCTGAACGTGCTTCCCGCGCACGTCTATCCGCGGGCTACGGAGGAGGTCCCCGAGATGATCCGCATGATCGAGCGGCTCATCGACAAGGGGTACGCCTATGTCGCCGAACCCGCGGTGGGGAGCGAGGAGCCGGACGTGTACTTCCGGGTGGAGCGCAAGCGCGACTACGGCAAGCTCTCGCACCGGAGCCTAGAGTCGATGCTGGCGGGCGCGCGCATCGAGCCCGGCGAGCACAAAGAACACCCGATGGACTTCGCCCTGTGGAAGGGGGCGAAGCCGGGCGAGCCGTCGTGGGAGAGCCCGTGGGGCCGGGGCCGGCCGGGCTGGCACATCGAATGCTCGGCGATGTCGCTGCGCTACCTGGGCGAAGAGCTGGACATCCACGGCGGAGGCGAGGACCTCATCTTCCCGCACCACGAGAACGAGATCGCCCAGTCGGAAGCCTTCACCGAGCACGAGCCCTTCGTCCGCTACTGGGTGCACAACGCCTGGGTGAAGATGGGCGAAGAGAAGATGAGCAAATCGCTGGGCAACATCGTTTCGATTCGGGAGGCGCTGGCGGGGGTGGGCGCCGACGCCCTCCGCCTGTGGATTCTGACGTCGCACTACCGCAAGCCGCTGACCTACACCGAGGAGGCGCTCCGGGCGGCGAAAGCGGGCGTCGAGCGCCTCCGGATCGCCGCGCGCGCCCGGGCCGATGGCGCGGGGGAGCCGGTCGACCCGGAGCCCTTCGCGCGGCGGTTCGTGGAGGCGATGGACGACGACCTGAACACGCCGGTGGCGCTGGCCTCGCTGTTCGACCTGGCGCGGGAGATCAACCGCGGGCGGGACGAGGGCCGTCCGGTGGCCGGGGCGCAGGCGAAGCTGCTCGAGCTGGCGGGCGTTTTGGGGCTGCGCCTCGAGGAAGAAGAGACGGCGATGGCCGCGTCGCCGTTCATCCAGCTCCTCATCGACGTCCGCCACGAGCTGCGCAAGGCGAAGCAGTTCCCCCTGGCGGACATGGTGCGAGCGCGGCTTCTCGATCTGGGCATCGCGCTGGAAGACACGCCCGAGGGCACCGTCTGGCGGCGTAGGGACTGAACGGTCTGCTGCGCCTCTGACGCCGTCCCAGGAACTAGCGTTCCGTTTTTTCATGGTAGAGGGGGGTAGGCCTCTAAACAGTAAGGGC
>JBBING010000086.1:0-9828 GCA_037444005.1 Chloroflexota bacterium | reverse complement strand
GCACCCCGAGTACGGCACCGAGCCCAACGTCTTCTACATCCCGCCCCTGTCGCCCGCCCTCCTCGACGAGCGCTACGCCCCCATCGAAGGCTCTCATCGCATCCCCATCGAATACCTCGAGCGGCTCTTCGGCCCGCGCGTCCAAAGGGCGCTCGCCACGCTCGAGGCGGAGATGGCGAAGACGAGGGCCGGGGGGAAATCGGAGCTCATGGACATCCTGACCGTCTACCACTGGCCCGAGTTGCTCGGGCCGTTCCGCCGGGACCCGGCGGCGGTCCGAAAGGAGGTCACCCGTGCCAGCGCGCGCTGAACCCGCCTCCCTCGAGCGGTACCGCCAGAAGTGGACCTGGGACGAGGTCTACTGGGGCAGCCACTGTGTCGACTGCTATCCGGGGAGCTGTCCCTACCGCGTCTTCGTGAAAGATGGCCGCGTTGTGTACGAAGAGGCCGCGGGCACCGTCGCCACGCTCGTCGAAGGCGTGCCCGACAGGAATCCCATGGGCTGCCAGAAGGGGGCCGCCTGGAAGGAGACGCTCTACGGGGCGGAGCGCGTCCTCTATCCGCTACGGCGCAAGGGCGAGCGCGGCTCCGGACAGTGGGAGCGCATCTCGTGGGACGAGGCGCTGACCGAGATCGCCGACGCCCTTCTCGACGCGATCCAGGAGGCCGGGCCGGAGACCATCGTGCACGAGATGACGCCGGCCGAGGGCGGTTTCATGGCCATTTGGCCGGTGCGCCGGCTCCTCTGCGACCTGCTGGGCGGTGTCAGCACCGACGTCAACGCCGTCATCAACGACTTCCAACCGGGCCACTACATCACGTGGGGGAAGTTCAACCCTGTCAGTACGCCGGAGTCCCGGTGGCAGACCGAGCTGCGCCTCATCTGGCACAGCAATCCCGCCTACACGCAGATCCCGAACTATCACCTCGGGCCGGAGTCGCGATATCAGGGCGCTGAGATCATCCATTTCGCTCCCGATGCGAGCCCGTCGCACATCCACGCGGACTACTACTTTCCGGTCCGGCCGGGGACCGACGCGGCGCTCGCCCTCGCCATGTGTAAGGTCATCGTCGACGAGGGCATCTACAACCGGACCTTCGTGCAGCGGCAGACAGATCTGCCGCTCCTGGTGCGGCTCGACACACGGCGGTTCGTGCGGGAACAGGACCTGCAGGAGGGCGGACGGGACGACCAGTTCTACTGGGCTGATGCGAAGACGGGGCGGATCGTCCCCGCGCCCCGCACCACGCTGGACCCCGGAGACGTCGACCCTGCCCTCGAGGGGACGTTCGAGGCGACGCTGAAGGATGGTTCGCGGGTTCGCGTGACGCCCGTGTTCGAACTCCTGAAGGAGCGGCTCGCCTCGTACACGCCCGAGGAGGCGTCGCGCATCACCGACGTCAATCCCGATGTCATCCGTATGGTCGCCCGGAAGGTCGCCGCGAAGCGGACGGCGATCGGGATGGGGATGAACCTGTGCAAGTACTACCACGGCGACCTGGTGCAGCGGTCGATGCTGCTCCTGCTCGCGCTGACAGGGAACTGGGGCCGGCACGGCAGCGGCATCGGGAGCTGGTCGCCGGGCAACTTCGAAGGGCCCGGCATCTTCGCAATGAAGACGAAGCCGGGGCCTGAGGAGACGCGCCGCGTGCTGGCGCAACGCGAGGCCGCGATTCCCCTCATGCGGGCGATGAACCCTGACGGGACCGACGAGATCAACGCCATCGAAGGCATCGTTCGCGCCACGCGGATGGGTCTCAGCAACTATGTGCCGCCGGCGTGGATGTGGTACTTCCACCAGGGCTTCGGCGAGCGCTGGCGCGTCCGCGAATGGAACGACCCGTCGATGAAGCGGCCGTTCGAGGACTACGTGCGCGAGGCGCTGGAGAAGGGCTGGTGGGAGGGCGTGACCGTGCCGCCTCCCGACAAGCCGCCCCGCGTGCTGTTCGAGGTCGGCGGGAATATGCTCCGGCGTCAGCGAGGCGGGCGCACCCACGCGCTGCGGCACCTGTGGCCGAAGTTGAAGCTCATCGTCAGCGTGGACTGGCGGATGAGCACCACCGGGATGTTCTCCGACATCATCCTGCCGGCCGCGCAGCATTACGAGAAGCCGAACTTCCACCTCGCGAGCCCATCGCTTCTGCAGCTCACGTACTCGGACACGGCGGTGCCGCCGGCGGGCGAGTCGAAGTCGGAGTGGGAGATCTTCAAGCTTCTCGCCGAGAAGGTCGAGGAGCGCGCGAAGGCGCGGGGCTTCCTGCGCTACACGGACGGCGCCGGCCGCGAGCGGACGCTGGAGGGTCTCGCGTACCGGTACTCGCTGGGCCTGCAGACGGTCGACGAAGTCATCGAGGAGTGGATGCGCGACACGGCGCTGGCCGGCAACGTCCCGAAGACCGAGAGCCTCAAGACGATGAAGAAGCGCGGATACGCGATGTTCACGAGCATCGGGCAGTCGGTCTTCATGCTGAACCAGGCGGCCGACATCGAGCCGGGCAAACCCTTCACCTCCCTCACCTGGCATACGGAGAAGCTCATCCCGTACCCGACGCTCACCCGCCGGGCGCAGTTCTACATCGACCACGACTGGTTCCTCGAAGCGGGCGAGGAGCTGCCCGTCCACAAGGAGAACCCGCCCATGGGCGGCGACTACCCCTTCGTCCTGACCTCGGGGCACAACCGCTGGTCGATCCATTCGATGAACATCACCAATCGCCTGCTCCTCCAAACCCACCGTGGCCGCCCGCACATGGTGATGAACACGGGTGACGCCCTCCGGCTGGGGATCGAGGACGGCGAGGAGGTGCGGGTGTACAACGACTGCGGGTCGTTCTACGTGCCGGTCAAGCTGTCGGGCACGGTTCGCCCCGGGCAGGTCATCGTGTACAACGGATGGGACCCGTACCAGTTCCGCGGTTGGACGGGCCCGATGGATGTCGAGCTCGGGATGGTGAAATGGCTGCACTTCGCGGGCGGCTACGGCCACCTGCGCTACTGGCCCATCCAGTGGCAGCCCGTGCAGGTGGACCGCGCCGTCCGCGTGAACGTCGAGAAGGTGACGGCGGCGGAGCGGAAGGAGCCGGAGGCGAAGGAAGAACGCCGCCGGCCCGCCCGCGAGTCGCGGAAGCGGCCGCAGACGGAGGTGCCGCAGCCGGAGCAGGAGTATGTTCTGGGACCGTTCGGCGGGCTGATGACGCGCGAAGAGTTCGAAGCCTGGCGAGCGGCCCAACAGACGTAGACGTCCCGCGAACGTGAACGGTCGCCCTGGAAAGGAACGCTGGCCTTGGAGGTCAAAGAGGTTATCGGTCGACGGCGAACCATTCGGTTCTTCCTCCCGTTCCGGCCCGTCGAGCGGGCCAAGATCCAGAAGATGCTCGAAGCGGCGCGTCACGCCTCGTGCGTGGGCAACGTGATGAACGTGCGCGCCATCGTGATCTGGAAGGATCAGGCGTCGCCCGAGCTGATCCGCGCTATCACCCCGCCTCTGGGGTATCAACAGATGCAGACGGCGCCGGTGTTCATCCTGTGGTACAACGAGACCGCCGCGTACGAAGTCAACAAGTGGATCAACGACCTCCATCAGCTCGCCGAGACGCGGCGCATCGGGTCGGATGTCGAGGCCACGAAGGCGCAGATCGAGAAAGGCCTGCGGCCGGCGTTCAGCGCTTCGTGGCAGCAAATGGCGGTGTCGCCGCTGGCGTACATGGACATCGGGCAGGCGATCGCCCAGGCCACGCTCGTCGCCTACGATGAAGGCCTGAGCACGTGCTGCATGAGCAGCCCGCGTCTCGAGCAGATCGGCAAGCTGCTCAACCTGCCGGAGACGGCGGTGCCGGTGTGTCTTCAGGCGGTGGGCTACTCGGCGGAATCGTGGGAGGCTGGCGGCCAGACGAGAAAGCCGCCGTTCGAGACGCTGTTCTTCGAGATGGAGGCGGGCAGGCCGTTCCAGCCCGACCCTGCGGTCGAAGAAGAGCTCAAGCGGGAGAAGCTCATCATGGAGCCGGCGCCGCTTCCGTGGCGAGACGCCGAACTGAAGTACCTCATGCGCGCCCTCGGCCTCGAGGAGCGCATCACGTCGTTCCCGATTCCTGGCGGCCAGTCCTCCGCGGGCGAGAGCGGTCAGGGGTAGTCCCGATGACAGCCGACAGCGCGATCCGCATCCTCGACGAGGGGACGGGCGAGTTCAAGCCGCCCGATCCCGACGGTTTGCGCCGCTTCGTGCGCGATCAGAAGGACCGCCGGCTCGTGGACAAGCGGATGACCGAGCAGGAGGCCATCAGCCGCTTCGTGCACGACGGCGACTACATCACGTACGACACCAACGTGTGGCGCCGCGGCCCGAGTTCACTGATGCGGGAGATCATCCGCCAGCGGAAGAAGAACCTCTGGGTCGCGGCGAAGTTCAGCATGCACGACGTCACGCTGCTCACCGCGGGCGGCTGCGTCAGCAAGATTGACGTCGGGTGGATGGAGGTCGGCAAGGTCATCACCGAGGCGATGCGTCGCGGTGAAGTCAAGCTGTACGAGTGGACGAACGGGGCGCTGGCGTACCGGCATCTCGCCGGGGCGCTAGGCGTGCCGTTCCTGCCGATGCGCTACGTGGGCGGCACGGACGTCTTCCGCCAGTCGGGCGCGAAGCTGATCGAGGACCCGTATACGGGGCAGCCCATCTGTCTCGTTCCTGCGGTGAACCCCGACGTCGCGCTCATCCACGTGAACCAGTGCGACATGTATGGCAACGCGCGGATCTTCGGGCCCGGCCTCGCCCCCGTGGAGACGGCGCTGGCCTCGAAGCGCGTCATCATCTCGACCGAGGAGATCATCGACCCCGACGAAATCCGAAAGCATCCCGGTCAGACCACGATTCCGTACTACGTCGTCGACGCCGTCGTGTACGCGCCGTTCGGCTGCTATCCGGGGACGGTGCCGGGCCTGTACCAGGCCGACATCCAGCACCTGATGGAATACGGGGCGGCGCAGGCGCAGGGGAAGATGGACGAGTACCTCGACAAGTGGGTGTACAGCGTGTCCTCGCACACCGAGATGCTCGAGAAGCGCGTCGGTCTCGAGAAGCTCAATCAGCTCCGGATGGACGAGACGTTCAAGGAGGGGTACTACGCATGACCCCCCTCTCCTTCACGGACAACGAAGCCATCATCACGTACACCGCCCGGCTCATGGAGGAGGACCGGCTCTACTTCGTGGCCATCGGTGGGCCGCCGCTGCTGGCGGTGCTGCTGGCGAAGGTGCTCCGCGCGCCCAAGATCGCGTACGTCGTCGAGGACGGCACCATCGCCCCGGAGATGCCGATTCCGGCCCCGCCGTTCATGCTCGGAGCGGGCCTCGCGTCGAGGCGCGCCGTCGCGTGGACCGACATGAACACCGTCGACTTCCACGCCTGCCTCGGCTACATCGATTACGGCGTCCTGGCGGCGGTCCAGGTGGACCCCTACGGCAACTTCAACTCGACGTTCGTCGGGGGCGAGTACGACCGGCCCGAGCGGCGCTTCGGCGGACCCGGCGGCGCGAACGAGATCGCCTCGCTCTGCTGGCGGACCATCCTGATGACGCGGCTCCAGAAGCGGAAATTCGTTTCGAAGCTCGACTTCATGTCCTCGCCCGGCTTCCTCGACGGCTCGCCGGGCGCTCGGGAGCGAGCGGGCCTCCCGCCGGAGACCGGGCCCTACCGGGTCGTCACCGAGCGCGCCATTTTCGGCTTCGACGACGAAACACGGAGGATGAAGTTGCTGGCCATCGCCCCGTGGACCAGCGTCGACGAGGTGCTGGCTGACATGGAGTTCGAGCCGCTCGTCGCCGAGACCCTCGACGAGATTCCTCCGCCGACGGACGAGGAGCTGTCCGCGCTCCGGGCGAAGGTCGACCCTTCGGGCCGCACGATCGCGGGCGACTGGATCGTCGTCGAGCGGGTAGATGGGCGCTGGCGGCGCGTCCCGCAGGAGGCCGCGCAGCAGGCCTGACGGGGCGCCTCCAGGGGCGGCCGGACTGAGGAGTCCTCAGGCATCTGTGCGCGACGCCGCCCGGGCCGTCCTCTCGAGGGAACCGCGACGCGCGCCGAAGTCGATGGCGGGCGCGAGCAAGGCGAAGCCCCAGAGATAGCCCCCGACGATGTCGCTGGGCCAGTGCACGCCCAGGTAGACGTTCACCACGCCTGTCAATACGAGCACGGCGGCGCACGGGACGATGAGGCCGGCCCGCAGCCACGCGCGCTTCGCGCGGCGCGCGAGCCAGGCGGCGTACCCGTAGAGCACCGTAGGGCTCATGACGTGGCCAGCGGGGAAGCTCGGGCTCGAGAAGCCGGCCCGCAGCTCCACCAGGTCGGGTGACGGCCGTGGGCGGTCCACGAGTTCTTTGACCCCCGACTGCAGTAGCGGCAACACGGCCACGGCCGCCAGCAACGCCACGCTCTCCCTTCGAAGGCCCGCCAGCCACAACGCCGCCGCGAAGGCGGCGCCAGTTCCCACCACGAGCTCCGTGGTCGTCATCGCTCGGACGACGTCGGACAGGCGGCCGGGGATGGGCAGGTCCTGCGCTTCGCGGGCCAACTGAAGGTCGCCGGGCAAGGTGGGCTCGCGCGCCGCGAGGATGCTGAGGGCGACGGCCGCCCCCGCAGCCGCGAGCCAGAGCGTCCCGAACAGAGGACGGTGCGAGAACACGGCGATTACGCCCGAAGATTAGGGGAATTCCCTGATGTCTGCCCGCCGCGAGCCCCACCGATAATCGCAACCAGCGCCGGGAGCTTCGTCTCTGCCTTCGCCGGCGCGAAAGGGAGGGAGCCCATGGCCGCTCATGACTTCTGGTCCTCCAAGTCGGTGATGGTGACCGGCGGCGCCGGGTTTCTCGGCTCGCACGTCGTGGCGGAGCTGCGACGCCGGGGCGCGACGCGCGTCTTCGTACCCCGGAGCGCGGAGTACGACCTGCGGCGCGAGGCCGACATCCGGCGCGCGCTCCAGCGGTCGGAGCCGGACATCGTCATCCATCTGGCGGCGGTGGTCGGCGGCATCGGCGCGAACCGGCGCGAGCCGGGGCGCTTCTTCTACGACAACGCCATCATGGGCATCCAGCTTATGGAGCAGGCGCGGCTCGCCGGCGTGCGCAAGTTCGTGTCCGTCGGCACGGTGTGCGCCTATCCCAAGCACACGCCGGTGCCGTTCAGGGAAGAGGACCTCTGGAACGGCTATCCGGAGGAGACGAACGCCCCGTACGGACTCGCGAAGAAGATGCTCCTGGTGCAGGGGCAGGCGTACCGCCAGCAGTACGGGTTCAACGCCATCTACCTGCTGCCGGTGAATCTGTACGGTCCCGGCGACAGCTTCGACCCTGAACGGAGCCACGTGATCCCTGCCCTCATCCGGAAGTTCCTGGAAGCGAAGGAGCGAGGCCTGCGCGAGGTCGTGGCGTGGGGCACCGGGCAAGCGTCGCGCGAGTTCCTGTACGTCGAGGACGCCGCCGAGGGCATCGTTCTCGCTGCCGAGCGCTACGACGGCGCTGAGCCCGTGAATCTGGGAAGCGGTCGCGAGATCACGATTCGCGAGCTGGCGAGCGTGATCGCGAGGCTGGTCGGCTTCTCGGGCGAGATCCGGTGGGATCCCTCCCAGCCGGACGGACAGCCGCGCCGCCGGCTGGACACGTCGCGGGCGAAGGCGCGCTTCGGCTTCGAAGCGCGCACACCGTTCGAGGAGGGGCTCAGGCGGACGATCTCCTGGTACCGGAGCATGCGCCGGTACGAACGGCTGCGCGAAGCAAAGCGAAGGACGCCCGCTCGCGCCGCCGTGCAGGCGGACCGCAGCGCGAGGGTGGCCTGACCATGGCGCGGCTGGATGCGCGGCTCGCCGCTCCGGGCGGCGCACGAAGCTTCGCGCAGTGGGCGACCGTCGCGGTCCGGCGTTTCATGCCGGACGGGCTGGCGGCCGGGCTGGCGCGGTCGTGGATCGCCGCCGCGCTGCGTCCGGCGCTGGAGCGCGACGCCGAAGGGCCGGTGTGGGTCGAGGTGAGCGCCGGGCCGCTCGCGGGGGCGCGGCTCCTCCTGGACCTTCGGTGCGAGAAGTACTACTGGCTGGGTATCCACGAACGGCCGCTCCTGCGAGCGCTGGGGCGAGAAGTCACCCCTGGCATGACCGTCTGGGACGTCGGCGCGCATATCGGGTACACGGCGCTCGCGTTGGGCCGCCTCACGGGGCCGCAGGGACGGGTGTACGCCTTCGAACCGCTTCCCGAGAACCTGCGGCGGCTGCGGATGAACATCGCCGTCAACGGGGCGCACCACGTCGACGCGCGTGGCGTGGCCCTGAGCGACCGCCGCGGTATCGCCCGGATGGTCCGCCACGCCTCGACGCTGATGGCGTCGCTGACTCGGGCGACGGAGGGAGCGGACGCATTCCTGACGCCTACTGACACGGTGGACGGACTCGTGGCGCAGGGGCTGGCCGCCCCCGACGTGCTGAAGGTGGACGTGGAGGGCGCCGAAGCGCTGGTGCTGCGGGGCGCGCGTGAGACCATCGCCGCTGCGCGGCCGCTTCTGGCCCTAGAGGTCCATTCAGCGGAGGCCGGGCGCGACGTCGTCGACGCACTGCCTGGGCCGTACCGCTTCTACGACGTGCGCCGGCGCCGCCGCGTCGAGCCGCCACTGGAGCCCGGACACTACCTCGCGCGGGCCGAGCGAGGAGGAGGACGTCGCTGATGCGCGTCGTCGTGGCCGGAGGCTCGGGGTTCATCGGAAGCCACGTGTGCGCCGAGCTCGTGGCGTGCGGCTGCGACGTGGTCTGCGTGGACAACCTGCTCACAGGCCGGCTGGACAACGTCGCGGCGCTGCTCGGCAGACCGGGCTTCACCTTCGTGGGCGCGGACGTCGCGCGGGTCGCGTCTCTCGACGCAGACCTGATCCTGCATTTGGCGTCGCCCGCCAGCCCGGCGCACTACCAGCAGTATCCCCTCGAGACGATGCTCGCGAACTCCGCGGGCACGAAGCGGCTGCTCGACATCGCGGCCGAGCGGCGTGCGCGGTTCGTCTTCGCCTCTACCTCGGAGGTGTACGGCGACCCGCTGGTCCATCCGCAGCCGGAGACGTATTGGGGGAACGTCAACCCCATCGGCCCGCGCGCCTGCTACGACGAATCGAAGCGCTTCGGAGAAGCGCTCACCGAGGCGTACCGCCAGCGCCACGGGGTGAACGCGTCCATCGTCCGCATCTTCAACACCTACGGCCCGCGGATGAACATCGACGACGGCCGCGTGGTGCCTGTCTTCGCGACGGCCGCGCTCGAAGGCCGTCCGATGCCGGTGCACGGCGACGGGCGCCAGACGCGCTCCTTCTGCCACGTCTCGGACCTGGTGGATGGACTGCTTCGCGTCGCCATGGACGACGCCGCCGACGGAGAAGTCTTCAATATCGGGAACCCGGAGGAGGTGACCGTGCTCGAGCTGGCCGACGCCGTGGCGAAGGCGGCAGGGGTCGAGCCTCGCATCGAGTGGCTGCCGCCGGTTCCCGACGACCCGGCGCGGCGCAAGCCCGACATCGCGAAGATGCGCGCCCGCTACGGGTGGGAACCGCAGGTCCCCCTCGCCGAAGGTCTGCGGGACACCATCGCATACTTTCGCGAGGCGCTGAAGCTCGCCGGCCGCCTGCGGGAGGTGGTGGCGTGAGCGCCGGGGCACTGCCGTCGGCGGGATCGATGGCGTCAGCTACGGACACGGCTGCCGCCATCGTGAAGGCGCCGACGTTCTCGTTCGTCATCCCGGCGTTGAACGAAGCGGCCGACATCGCGGCGACGCTCGAGGCGACGCTCGCGCAGCGATTGCCCGCCTCCGAG
>JBBING010000085.1:0-9869 GCA_037444005.1 Chloroflexota bacterium | reverse complement strand
ACGTCCTCGAAGCTCTTCACCATCACCCGCTCCATCCGGCTGTTGACCTCGCCCTCCTCCCAGAAGAAGGACTGCAGGTCCTGCACCCACTCGAAGTACGAGACCACGACGCCGCCCGCATTCGCGAGAATGTCCGGGACGACGAACACGCCGCGCTCGGCGAGGATGCGGTCGGCCTCGGCGGTGATGGGTCCGTTCGCCGCCTCGACAATAACGGGCGCGCGGATGCGGTCGGCGTTGCGGGCGGTGATCTGCCCCTCCAGCGCCGCCGGAATGAGCACGTCCACGGGGAGCTCGAGCAGCTCTTCGTTCGTGATGTGGTCGCCCGGGTGCTCCGGGGGCAGCATCCCCCGCTCGCGCTTCGCACGGACGAGGCCCTCGATGTCCAGAGCCGCGCCCTCGGTGTAGATGCCGCCCGACGAGTCGCTGACGGCGACCACTTTCGCGCCCGCTTCGCACAGCAGCCGAGCGGTGACGCTACCGACATTGCCGAAGCCCTGGACAGCGACGGTGGCGCCTTCCAGCGGCCGGCCCAGGTGGCGCATCGTCTCGCGCACGATGACGGACACGCCGCGCCCGGTCGCCTCCTCGCGCCCGAGGCTCCCGCCCACGCTGGGCGGCTTGCCCGTCACGACGCCGGCCACGGTGTGTCCGTGATGCATCGAGTACGTGTCCATCATCCAGGCCATGACCCGCGCGTCGGTGCCGATGTCCGGCGCCGGGATGTCTTCCTCGGGGCCGATGAGGATGCTGATTTCCGTGGTGTACCGCCGAGTCAGGCGCTCGAGCTCGCCTTCCGAGAGCGCCTTGGGGTCGACGATGACGCCGCCTTTGGCGCCGCCGTAGGGCAGGTTGGCGACGGCGTTCTTCCACGTCATCCACATCGCGAGCGCCTTCACTTCGTCCAGCGAGACGCTCGGGTGATACCGGATACCCCCCTTCGCCGGGCCCCGCGCAGTGTTGTGTTGGACCCGGTAGCCCGTGAACACGCGGGTGGTGCCGTCGTCCATCTTCACGGGGAAGTGGACGGTCAGCTCGCGATTGGGCCGCCGCAGGAGCTCGCGCAGGCCCGGGTCGATGCCCAATCGTTCGGCGACGGCGTCGAACTGCGCGACCGCTATGTCGAAGGCGCTGCCGGGGCCGTCGGCGCCTGGGGGCGCCTCCGGGGCGGTCGTCGCGCGGGTGGGGTTCTCGGTCATGGTCGGGCTCCTCGTGCAAGCGAGCGGGTCACTGTGTACAGCATCGCACGGCGGAGCGGCGCCGTGAAGTTGGGGAAAACGGAGCGGCCCTTGCCGAAGCAGGGGCCGCAGCGTCTGCGCTCTTCGCTGGTCGCCCGCTCACTCCTCGTCGAAGTCGGGCTCCGCGGTGAACCGCTCGGGGAAGCCAGGGGCGATCGGCGGCTCTTCGGGCTCCGAGAGCTCGATCTCGCCCAGGTCGGGCTCCTCGAGCTCCGCCTCGGGCTCCTCGACCTCCTCCGGTTCCTCGCCCTCGGCCTCGTCCTCGGGAAGCTCTTCCAGCTCCGGCTCGGGCGGCGGGACGACCTCGTGGGCGACGAGACCGCCTTCCTCGAGGCCCTCCGGGCGCGGCAGCTCGCGCGGCGGTGGCGGCGGGAGCTCGATGGGCGCGCGGGCCGGGATGAGCTTCCCGATGATCACGTTCTCCTTCAGGCCCAGCAGGTGGTCCGTCTGGCCGGCGATGGCCGCCTCGGTGAGCACGCGCGTCGTCTCCTGGAACGACGCCGCCGCCAGGAAGCTGTCGGTGCTGAGCGAGGCCTTGGTGACGCCGAGCAAGACGGGCACGGCCGTGGCCGGCTCACCGCCCTCCGCGAGCACCTTGGCGTTGATCTCTTCGTACTGGAAGCGGTCGACCAGCTCGCCGGGCAGGAGGTCGGTGTCGCCGGGCGAGTCCACGCGCACCTTGCGCAGCATCTGCCGGACGATGACCTCGATGTGCTTGTCGTTGATGGTCACGCCCTGGGACCGATAGACCTTCTGCACCTCGTCGACCAGGTAGAGCTGCACCGCCTCGGGGCCCATGATCCGCAGGATGTCCTGCGGGTTGAGGGACCCGTCGGTGAGCTGCTGGCCGGCGACCACGTGCTCGCCTTCCGAGACGCGGATGCGGGCCGTCGCCGGCACCGGGTATTCGCGCTCCTCGCGCGCCTCGTAGACGATGGAGAGCCGGTTCTTGCGCCGCTTGTCGAACACCACGCGACCCGCGATCCGGGCGACGATGGGCGCCGGCTCCGGCGGGGCGACGGCGGTGGCTTCCGCCGCGGGCGCCTCTTCGCCCTCTCCCGCTTCGGCCGTCTCAGCCTTCTTCTTGCGCGAGCGGGCCGGCGCCTCGGCGGGCGCCTCGGGGATCGCCAACGGCGTGCCCTGATCGACCTCCTGGCCTTCCTCGACGACCAGCTTAATCCCCTGCGGGATCTCGTACTCGTCGCTGAAGGTGTCGGTCGAGACGACACGGATGCGGTTCATGTCGCCTTCGCGCACGATCTCGACGACGCCGTCGATCTCCGACATCACCGCCTGGCCCTTGGGGACGCGGGCCTCAAAGAGCTCCTCGACACGCGGGAGGCCGCTCGTGATGTCCTCGCCGGCGACGCCGCCCATGTGGAACGTGCGCATCGTGAGCTGCGTGCCCGGCTCACCGATGGACTGCGCGGCGATGATGCCGACGGCGGCGAGCTTGTGCACCAGCTTGCCCGTGGCGAGGTTGCGCCCGTAGCAGAGGGCGCACAGGCCGCGGCGCGCCTGGCAGGACAGCGGCGACCGGACGTAGACCTTATCGAAGCCGGCCTCTTCGATGCGCCGCGCGACCTCTTCGGTGATCTCCTGGTTCCGCAGCACGATGACCTCGCCCGTCTCCGGATGGAGCACATCGGCGGCGGCGTAGCGTCCAATGATGCGCTCGGCGAAGGACTCGAGCACGCCGCTCTCGGGCCGGCGGAGCCACACGCCCTGGGTCGTCTCGCAGTCGTCCTCGAGGATGATGACGTCCTGCGCCACGTCGATGAGCCGGCGGGTGAGGTAGCCCGAGTCGGCCGTCCGGAGCGCGGTGTCCGCGAGGCCCTTACGCGCCCCGTGGGTCGAGATGAAGTACTCGAGCACGGAGAGGCCCTCGCGGAAGCTCGCGCGGATGGGCAGGGGGATAATCCGGCCCGAAGGGTCCGACATCAGGCCGCGCATGCCGGCCATCTGCCGGATCTGGGTGATGTTACCCTTGGCGCCGGAGATGGCCATCATGTACACGGAGCCGTACTGCTCCAGGTTGCGCTGGATCGCCTTCTCCACCTCGTCGGTGGTGCGCTGCCAGATGGCGACGGTCCGCTCGTAGCGCTCCTGCTCGGCGATGAGGCCCATCTGGTACTCTTCGTCGATCTCCGCCATCTCCTGCTCGGCGCGCTCGAGGAGCTCCGCTTTCTCGGGCGGGATGCGCAGGTCGTTCACCGAGATGGTGATGCCCGACCGGGTGGCGTACTGGAACCCGATCTTCTTGATGCGGTCCACCATCTCGGCCGTGGCCTCGTTGCCCAGAAGCTGGTACGCCTTCGCCACGATCTGCTTGAGGTTCTTCCGGTCCATCTCGACGTTCCAGTCTTCGACCGTGAAGACCTCGGGCAGGATGTCGGCGAAGATGATCCGCCCCACGGTGGTCTCGACGAACTGGCCGCCCGTGCGGGCGTCGCGCACGAGGATCGGGGCATGGAGGTCGACGACGCCCAGGTCGTGGGCCAGCCGCGCCTCCTCGAAGCTCCCGTACACGCCCTGCGTCCGCGCGGCCAGCGCCGCCGCGCCGTTCCCCTTGGCCCCGTTCTGGTCGCCCCGGTACGCGCCCTTGGCGTTGGGGTTGCGCAGGGTCAGGTAGTAGCACCCGAGCACCATGTCCAGCGTCGGCGCCACAATGGGCTCCCCGGAGCCCGGCGAGAGCAGGTTGTGCGTCGACAGCATCACCTGACGCGCCTCGGCGACGGCCTCGCGGGACAGCGGGACGTGTACCGCCATCTGGTCGCCGTCGAAGTCGGCGTTGAAGGCGGTGCACACCAGCGGGTGAATCTGGATGGCGCTGCCTTCGATGAGCACCGGCTCGAACGCCTGGATACCCAGGCGGTGCAACGTGGGCGCGCGGTTCAGGAGGACGGGCCGGGTGCGGATGACCTCATCGAGGACGTCCCAGACCTCAGGGCGTGCGCGCTCGACGATGCGCTTCGCGCTCTTGATGTTGTGGGCCATGCCGCGGGCGACGAGGGCGTGCATGACGAACGGCTTGAACAGCTCGAGCGCCATCCGCTTCGGCAGGCCGCACTGGTGGAGCTTGAGCTCGGGGCCGACGACGATCACGGACCGGCCGGAGTAGTCGACGCGCTTGCCGAGCAGGTTCTGGCGGAAGCGGCCCTGCTTCCCCTTGAGCATGTCGCTCAGGGACTTGAGCTTGTGGTTGCCCGAGCCCGACACGGCGCGCCCGCGGCGGCCGTTGTCGATGAGCGAGTCCACCGCCTCCTGCAGCATCCGCTTCTCGTTCCGGATGATGATCTCGGGCGCCCCCAGCTCGAGCAGCCGCTTGAGCCGGTTGTTCCGGTTGATGACCCGGCGGTACAGGTCGTTCAAGTCGCTCGTGGCGAAGCGCCCGCCGTCGAGCTGCACCATGGGGCGCAGGTCCGGCGGCAGGACGGGGAGGACGGTAAAGATCATCCACTCCGGGCGGTTGCCGCTCTTGCGGAGCTGCTCGACGACGCGCAGCCGCTTCGTCGCCTTCTTCCGGCGCTGTCCGGACGACGAGTAGATCTCCGCCTGCAGACGCTCCCGCAGCCGGTTGATGTCGAGGCGCTGGAGCACTTCGAGGACCGCCTCCGCGCCCATGCCGGCGCGGAACACACCGGGGTACCGCTCCTCGAGCTCGCGGTACTTGGCCTCGGGGAGCAAGGTGATGCGGTCCGCCTCCACGGGGTCGACCAGGTCTTCGAGCTCCCGGATGCGCTCCTTGAACTCGCTCTCGACGGCCTCCCGTTCGGTGCGCACGCGCTCCTCGAGCGGCTGGAGCTTTTCGAACGTTTCGTCGCGGACCTGCTGGGCGGCGGCGTCCGCCAAAAGGTTGACGTCGCTCTTGCGGGCCGCGATGTCGGCTTCGATGACCTGCACCTGGGCCTGGGCGATGCGCTTCAGGCCCTCGATGGTCTTGGCCGTCACGTCCTGGCCCTCTTCGACGATGGTCGCGTCGCCGAGGGTCACAGTCTTCGTGGCCTTCTTGCCCACGAGCTGCTTGAGCTCCTGCTCGAGGGACTGGGCGGTTGCCATCAGCGCGTCGGTCGACGCGAGGAGCTCCTCGTCCAGGCGAGCGAGGTCGCTCTGGCGCTGCGTCTCGATGTTCTGGAGCCGCTCATCACGCGCGAGCTGGAGCGCGGCGATCTCCTCCTCGACCGCCTGCACGCGGGCCGAGACCTCCTTCTCCATCTCCTGGTGGAGCCGATCGAGGGCGCGCTTCTTCGCCGCTTCATCGACCTCGGTGACCATGAACTGCGCGAAGTAGAGGACGCGCTCGAGGGACCGCGGCGACATATCGAGTAGGAGGCCGATGCGGCTCGGCGTGCCCTTCACGAACCAGATGTGGCTCACCGGCGACGCCAGCTCGATGTGGCCCATGCGCTCGCGTCGCACCTTGCTGCGGGCCACTTCGACCCCGCACTTGTCGCAGATGATGCCCTTGTACCGGACGCGCTTGTACTTCCCGCAGTAGCACTCGAAGTCTTTGGTCGGCCCGAAAATCTTCTCGCAGAAGAGGCCGTCCTTCTCCGGCTTGAGCGTGCGGTAGTTGATGGTCTCCGGCTTCGTCACTTCGCCGTACGACCACGACCGGATCTGCTCCGGCGAGGCGAGCGAGATACGGATGGCGTTGAAGTCGTTCACCTCAAGCACTGAGCGGCTCCTCCCTGGTCTCCAGCCTAGTCATCATCGCGCCGATCTCGGCGCTGGGTTCGTGTTCGGGCTCCCCGACGAATTCGACGCGCTCTTCGTCCTCGTTGAGCACCTCGACGGCGAGCCCGAGGCTCTGTAGCTCCTTCACGAGGACCTTGAACGACTCGGGGACGCCGGGTTCGAGGATGTCCTCGCCTTTGACGATGGCCTCATACGTCTTTACGCGCCCGACGACGTCGTCGGACTTCACGGTCAGCAGCTCCTGCAGGATATGGGCGGCGCCGTAGGCTTCGAGCGCCCACACCTCCATCTCGCCGAAGCGCTGGCCGCCGAACTGCGCCTTGCCGCCGAGCGGCTGCTGCGTGATGAGCGAGTAGGGGCCGGTCGAGCGGGCGTGGATCTTGTCCTCCACCAGGTGGACCAGCTTCATCATGTAGATGTAGCCCACGGTCACCGGCTGCGCGAACGGCTCGCCGGTGCGCCCGTCGTACAGGATCTGCTTGCCGTAGATGGGCGGCGCTTTGCCCGCCTCCGCCCACGCCTGCGCGCGCGACTCGAGCTCTTCCATCGGGAGGCCGCGCACGTCCTTCTCGCCGCATTCGCGCTCGAGCCAGAGTTCGAGGCAGGCGCGCTTGGCGGCCCCCACGTTCGTGTCGTCCAGGATCTCCCGGGCGACGTATCCCTGCTCCCGCAGCCACTCCTCGAAACGCGGGAGGTCCAGGTTCTCGCCGTACGTGGCGGCGCCGTTCGACGCGTTGATACCCGGCACAATGGCCCTCGCCTGGAGCGCCAGCCACGCCCGGCCCAGGGCGTCTTCGATCGCCTTGTCGTTGGCGCCGTCGAACACCGGCGTCACCGCCCGGAAGCCGAGCGTCTGCGCCGCCCAACCGAGGTGCGTCTCCAGGATCTGTCCGACGTTCATCCGGCTCGGCACGCCGATGGGGTTGAGGATGATGTCGACGGGCGTGCCGTCCGCCAGATGGGGCATGTCCTCCACCGGCAGGATGCGGGCGATGACGCCCTTATTCCCGTGCCGGCCGGCCATCTTGTCGCCCTCGGACAGCTTGCGCCGCTGAGCGATCGAGACGCGTACGAGCTGGTTCACGCCAGCGGGGAGCTCGTCGTGCGTCTCCCGCGAGAAGACCTTCACGTCGATGACCTTGCCCCGCTCGCCGTGCGGCACCCGGAGGGACGTGTCCTTCACCTCGCGGGCCTTCTCGCCGAAGATGGCGCGGAGCAGCTTCTCCTCGGCCGTGAGCTCCGTCTCGCCCTTGGGCGTGATCTTGCCCACGAGGATGTCGCCGGCGTTCACCTCCGCGCCGATGCGGATGATGCCGTTCTCGTCGAGGTCGCGCAGGCTCTCCTCACCGACGTTCGGGATGTCCCGCGTGATCTCCTCGGGCCCCAGCTTCGTATCGCGCGCCTCCACCTCGTGCTTTTCGATATGGATGGACGTGAACTTGTCGTCGCGGACGACGGCCTCGGAGATGACGATGGCGTCCTCGAAGTTGCAGCCCTCCCAGCTCATGAAGGCGCAGAGCAGGTTCTGGCCGAGGGCCAGCTCCCCTTTGTCCGTCGACGAGCTGTCCGCCAGCGGCATGCCCTTGTACACCCGCTGCCCCTTGCGGACGGTCGGGCGCTGGTTCATGCAGGTGCCCTGGTTGGACCGCACGAACTTCGTCAGGGGGTACGCCTTCTCCGTCCCGTCGTCGTAGCGGACGCGGATCTCCTGTCCCGTGGACGATGTCACGACGCCGTCGCCCTCGGCGAGGATCACCTGCCCGGAGTCGACGGCCGCCCGCCACTCGACGCCGGTCATGACCAGCGGCGTCTCGGGCCGCACGAGCGGCACCGCCTGCCGCTGCATGTTCGAGCCCATGAGCGCGCGGGGCGCGTCGTTGTGCTCCAGGAACGGGATGAGCGACGTGGCCACCGAGAGGATCTGCTTCGGGGACACATCCATGTAGTGCACCCGGTCGATGGACTCGAAGGCGTAGGTTTCGGCCTCGCGAACCTCGACCCGGTCTTCGACGAACTGCCGCTTCTCGTCGAGCACCGCGTTCGCCTGCGCGATGACGTACTGGTCCTCGACGTCGGCCGAGAGGTACTCGATCTCGTCCGAGACGAAGGGCCGCACCGGAATGAGCGTGTCGCCCAGCTTCGCGAGCTCGGCGGCGAGGTCCTCCGTGATGACCGTGCCGGCGGTGGCGATGACCTTCCCCTTGGCGTCCGTGACGTCCTGACGGAGCTTCCGTCCGACCAGGTCGGGGGACGACGCGGGGAGCTCACGCTTCACGCGGCGGTACGGCGTCTCGATGAAGCCGTAGTCGTTGATCTTGCCGTACGTGGCCAGCGACCCGATGAGGCCGATGTTCGGCCCTTCCGGCGTTTCGATAGGGCAGATGCGGCCGTAGTGGCTGTAGTGCACGTCGCGCACATCGAAGCCCGCGCGGTCGCGGGAGAGGCCGCCCGGCCCCAGGGCGGACAGCCGGCGCTTGTGCGTGAGCTCCGCCAGGGGGTTGGTCTGGTCCATGAACTGCGAGAGCTGGGAGCCGCCGAAGAACTCCTTCATCGCGGCTACCACCGGGCGGATGTTGATCAGCGCGCTGGGCGTCGCCTGGTCGGGGTCGGTGATGGTCATGCGCTCCCGCACGACGCGCTCCATGCGCAGGAGACCGACCCTGAACTGCATCTGGATCAGCTCGCCCACGGCGCGCACCCGCCGGTTCCCCAGGTGGTCGATGTCGTCCGGGTGCCCCTGGCCGTTGTTGAGCTTGATGATCTCGCGCACGATGGCCCGCAGGTCGGCGGGCGTGAGAATGCGGATCTTCTGGTCGATCTGCAGCCCGAGGCGCTTGTTGACCTTGTACCGGCCGACGCGGCCCAGGTCGTACCGGCGCTCGTTGAAGAACAGCGACTGAATCAGCGTGCGGGCGTTCTCCAGCGTCGGGGGGTCGCCCGGGCGCAGCCGGCGATAGAACTCGAGCATCGCCTCGATCTTGTTGGTCGAGGGCTCGCGGTCGATGGTCGACTGGATGTAGCGGTGCTCCTCGTTCGTGTCGACGTCGGCGAACGCGGCGAGCAGCCGCTCGTTGGTGCCCAGCTCGGTGTCGGGGACGCCTTCCTCTTCATCGACGGCCCGCAGCAGGGTCGTGATGGGGATCTTGCGCTTGCGGTCGACCTTGACGGCGATGACGTCTTTGTTGCTGGTCTCGAATTCGAGCCAGGCGCCGCGGCTCGGGATGAGCTTGGCGAAGCAGAGCTGGCGCCCGCTCGTGGGGTCCGTCTGCAGCGTCAGGTACACGCCGGGGGAGCGCACGAGCTGAGAGACCACGACGCGCTCGGCGCCGTTGATGATGAAGGTGCCGTGCTCGGTCATGAGGGGGAAGTCCCCCATGAAGAGCTCCTGCTCCTTGACCTCGCCGGTCTCCTTGATGAGCAGCTCGACCTTGACCTTGAGCGGCGCGGCGTACGTCATGTCGCGCTCGCGGCACTCGGCCTGCGAGTACTTGGGCTCGCCGAAGCTGTACTCCTTGAACCGCAGCTCCATCCGCGAGCCGGTGAAGTCCTGAATGGGCGAGATCTCGTCGAAGAGCTCCCGCAGGCCCTCGTTCTTGAACCACTCGAAGGACCGGAGCTGGATATCGATGAGATTCGGGATGTCGAGAACTTCAGGAAGCTTGCCGTAGGACTTCTTGACCGACGGAATAGACGTTCGGATGCTGACGATGTCCGAAGAGACAGTCATGCGCGCGCTCCTGTTCGCAAGCGACTAAGCGTTCGGGCCCTGAAGATGGCAAAGCGCCCCAATGAGCAAGCCAGTTTGGGGAATCGACAAAGGGGTAGCGCTGTCTAGCCGTGCGAGACTCTAACAAATCGGGGACTCGTGCGTCAAGCGCAAGCGCTCAAGTATACCCCGCCATCGCCCGCTCTGCAACCGTCTCGCGGTATACG
>JBBING010000084.1:9303-10002 GCA_037444005.1 Chloroflexota bacterium | reverse complement strand
CCCTTACTGTTTAGAGGCCTACTCCCCTCTACCATGAAAAAACGGAACGCTACTCCGAGGGCGGGAGCGACGTCGCGCATGCGCTGGCGGCCGACTGCGGATACAATTGCGTCGGTAACGCCGCGCTGCCCGGAAAGGAAGCCGCCCCATGCCCGAGTACGTCTTCGACCGTGAATCGCGCACCCCCCACTCGGAGGTCTACGCCATCGTCGTCGGCGGTGAGGAGATCGGACGGGTCGACCTGCACTGGACGGCAGGCCGCTGCGACGCCACGCTGTGCGTCCCTGCGGACTTCACCGACGAACAGATCCAGGAGCTCATCGGCGAGATCGACGAGCGGCTGGTGCTGACCGCGGACCCGTACCGCGAGGACTTCATCGTGACCGTGTGGGCCGGACGGCACGCGGGCACCTACTCCGAAGAGGCGCTGGAAGAAGAAGAGTTCGAGGAAGAGGAGGAGATCGAAGGCAACGGACACCGTATCTGACGCCACGCGGGCGCGTGGCCGGACGGGAGACCGGTGGTCGGAAGGGTAGCGTCCGTTCGGGTTGCCGTCGCCCTGGCGCTCGCAGGGCTGGTGGCGGGCGCGCTCATCGGGGCTGGCTTCGCCTTCGGCGTCGGCTCTGCTCTCCGCGCCGAGCCCACGCCCACACCGACGCCCACGGCTACCGCTACGCCTACGCCCACCCCCACGTTCAC
>JBBING010000084.1:0-9285 GCA_037444005.1 Chloroflexota bacterium | reverse complement strand
CCGACGCCGACGCCTACGCCGGTCCCGCCCACGCCGACTCCCGAGGTCGTGGTGCCGCCCCCGAATCCGCCGCCCCTGCCCATCGATCTTCCCGGCGAGCACTGGGTCGACGTGAACCTCACGAATCAGACGGCCACGGCGATGGTGGGCGACACGCCGGTGTACACCGCGCTCGTCACCACGGGAAAGCCGGGCTGGGAGACGCCGGTGGGGACCTGGTACATCATCTCCCGCGTCGAGAACGAGACGATGACCTCCGCCTCCATCGGCGCCGAGGAGTACTACGTCCTCGAGAACGTGCTGTACACGCAGTACTTCACCACGGTGGGGCACGCGTTGCATCTCAACTACTGGCGCGGCGACTCGTACTTCGGGCGGATCCCGTCGAGCCACGGGTGCGTCGGGATGCGCTACGCCGACGCGAAGTTCTTCTGGGATTTCCTCACGCTGGGCAGCCGTGTCGTCGTGCACTACTGAGGCGTTGCCGGGCGGGTTGCGCCGGCCTAGAATCGGCGGCGGCGCGCCATGACCGCATCGCCTTCCCCGACGGACGCGTACGCCGGCTACGCCGACCTGTACGAGCGCGAGCACGCCCCGTACGAGGAGGACCTCGCGTTCTACACGAACCTCGCGCGGCGCTGCGAGCTGCCCGTGCTCGAGCTGGGCGCCGGCACCGGCCGCGTGGCGCTCCATCTGGCGCGCGCGGGCTTCCGGGTCGTGGGCGTCGACGCCTCCCCGGAGATGTTGGAGGTCGCCCGGAGAAAGACCGAGCCCTCCTTGCGCAGGCGCGTCCGTTGGGTCCAGGCGGACATGCGCGACTTCGACCTGCGGCGGTGCTTCGACCTCGTCATCTGCGCCTACGGGACGTTCCACCACCTGCGGACAACGGAGGAGCAGCGATCGTGCCTGCGCGCCGTGCGACGCCACCTCGCGCCCGGCGGCCTGCTGGCGCTCGCCGTCCGCCCCGTGACGTCCGTGGCCTGGGACCCGCTCGAGCCCACGGTCGAGGCGCCGTGGTTCGACCGCGACGACGCGACCGGGGAGTGGTTCGTCCGCTGGAGCGTGGTCGAGCGCCGCCCGGCGACACAGACCATCCGCCGGGTGCACTTCGTGGACCGAGTCGCTCCCGACGGCTCGGTGCGGCGGACGGTGGTCGAGCATGTTCTGCGGTACACTGGGCGCTACGAACTCGAGGCGCTCCTCGAGGAGGCCGGGCTGGAAGTGGACGGTCTCTACGGCGATTACGACCTCGCGCCGTATGATGACACCAGCGACCTGCTGATCGTGGTCGCGCGAACACCGGGAGCGGCCTGATGCGCATCGCGCTCGACGCCATGGGGGGGGACTTCGCGCCCGAGGCGACGGTCGCGGGCGCGTTGATGGCGCGCCGCGAGCTCGGCATCGAGATCGCGCTGGTGGGTCCGGCCGAGCTCATTGAGAGCGAGCTCAAGCGTCACGGCGAGCCGCCCACCGGCGTGCAGATCATCCACGCCGCCCAGGCCATCAGGATGGACGAAGCGCCCGCGCAGGCCGTACGCCAGAAGCGCGAGGCCTCCATCAACGTCGCCATGGACCTCGTGCGTCAGGGCGTCGCCGACGCCGTCGTCTCGGCGGGCAACACCGGCGCCGTCATGGCGTCGGCCCTGATGAAGCTGGGGCGCATCCACGGCATCGAACGGCCGGCCATCGGCGCGCTCATCCCCTACCGGACCAAGGTCCTCGTGCTCGACGTGGGCGCCAACGCCGACTGCAAGCCGTCGTGGCTGGCCCAGTTCGGCCAGATGGGCTCCGTCTTCATGGAGAAGGTGTACGGCGTCCGCGAGCCCCGTGTCGGGCTGCTCAACATCGGCGAGGAGGCCGGCAAGGGCAATGAGCTCGCCACCGAAGCCTACGAGCGGCTCAAGGCGACGCCCGGCGTCAATTTCGTCGGGAACATCGAGGGCCGCGACGTGCACCGCGGCTGGGTGGACGTGCTGGTGACCGACGGGTTCACCGGGAACGTGGCCGTGAAGGTCGGCGAGGGCGTCCTCGAGTACGCGTTCGGCGAGCTCCGGCGCGTGATGACCTCGACGCTGCGGCACAAGGTGGCCGCGCTCGTGCTCCGGAACGCGCTCCTCCAACTGCGCCGGGAGTTCGACCCCAACGAATACGGCGGCGCGCCGCTGCTGGGCGTGAACGGCGTCGTGATTATCGCCCACGGGCGCTCCGACGGCGCCGCCATCAAGAACGCGGTCCGGCAGGCGCGCGACGCCGCGGCGTCGGGCATGCTGGACACGCTCCGTTCCCACCTGGGCGCCCACCGGCGCTTTTCGATCGCCGCCGAACTCTAGCTTGGCGCGGCGCTCGTCGCCGCCTGCGTGAACCGCGCCGGCGCGAACGCCGCGAGCGCGGATGGCGTCTGCCCCGTCAGCGCGAGCTCGGCGACGAGCAGGCCCGTGAAGGGGCCGAGCAAGATGCCGTTGCGGTAGTGCCCCGTGGCGACGATGGCGTTATCGAGCCCCGGCACGACGCCGATGATGGGGAGCCCGTCGGGAGAGCCGGGGCGGAAGCCGTACCAGGAGAACGGCTCAGCGGCGGCCCGGAGCTGCGGCACCAATTCCTCCGCCATACGCCGCACCCGGCGCAGCCCTGCGACGGTGGTGCGGCGCCGGAAGCCGACGTCCTCGACAGTGGCCCCGGCGAACACCAGGCCGTTGGCGCGCGGCACCAGATAGCCCCGCGGGCCCCACACGATGGTCCGAATCGGCGTCACCATCCCCCCGAGCGCGATCATCTGTCCCCGAATGGGCCGAGGCGGCGCCACCCGGCGGAGCAGGCGCGAGATTAGCCCCGTCCATGCGCCCGCCGCGAAGACGAAGCAGTCGGCCTCCACCTCGCCCGCGGGCGTCCTCACCGCCCGCACGCGCCCGCCGGCCACGCGCAGCCCCGTCGCGGGCGAGCGGGTGAGGATGCGCGCGCCGCGGGCTTCGGCGGCGCGGGCGAGCGCGAGGGTCATCTGCTGGTTCGAGACCTGACCTTCGTCCGGGCAGAGGACGCCGAACCGCGCCCGGGGCGTGAGCCGCGGCTCGAGCTCGTGGAGGAGCGCCGCGTCCAGCTCGTGGAGCTTGAGGCCTGCGCTCCGCTGCCACGCGACCTTACGCCGGAGAGCCTCCTCGTCGGACTCGGACAGCGCCACGCGCAGGATCCCCGTGCGGCGGAACTCGACGTCGATCCCTGTGGTGGACTGCACGTCGTCGACCGCCTGGGGATACGCCGTGAGGGCCTGGAGGGAGAAATCGAGCAAGGGGCCCGGCTCGTCGGCCTCGGACAGGGGCGCGAGCATGCCGGCGGCGGCGTTGCTCGCTTCGAGGCAGAGGCGGCCGTTGCGCTCGAGGAGCGTGACGCGGGCCCCGCGGGAGGCGAGCGCCCACGCGACGGCGCAGCCCACGATGCCGCCGCCCACGACCACCGCGTCTGCGCCGTGGCCGGCTCGCGGCCTCATCCGCCGCCGACCATCCGCACGACCTCCACAACGTCACCCTCGCGGAGGACGGTGACGTCGTAGCGGTCCCTCGGGATGACCTCGCCGTTCACGGCGACGGCGACGAGCCGCCGGTCGATGCCGTGCGCCTCGAGGAATTCGGGCACGGTCATCTCGCGCTCGATCTGCCTCGGCTTGCCGTTCACGGTCAGGGTAGGCATGGCCGGATTACCGCGGCGTGGCCCCGACCCAACGCGATTCCACGGCCTGCCAGAGCGCCCGGGCCGCAGCCGTGGGGTCGGGCGCGTCCATGATGGCCGACAGCACGGCGACGCCGCCCGCGCCCGCGTCGATGACGTCGCCGGCGTTCTCGGCGGTGATGCCGCCGATGGCGATGACCGGGATGCTCACGGCCTCGGCGGCGCGGCGTACGCCTTCCAGGCCCAGCGTCCGCGCGCCCGGCTTCGACGCCGTCTCGAACACCGTCCCCAGGACGACGAAGTCGGCGCCCCGGTGCTGCGCCTCGACGGCGGCGGCCGCGCTGTGCACCGACTGCCCGAACAGGAGCGTCGGGTCCACGTCGGCGGCGGCGTCCAGCGGAAGGCCGTCAGCGGGAAGCTGCACGCCGTCCGCGCCGGTGGCCGACGCGACGTCCACGCGGTCGTTCACCAGAAACAGGGCCCGGCCGCGAATCACCGTGCGCACCGTAAGGGCCAGGTTGTACAGCTCGCGCGCCGAGAGGTCCTTCTCGCGCAGTTGGACGATGTTGACCCCGCCGTCGACGGCGAGGGACACGACCTCTTCGAGCGAGCGGCCGCGCAGCCTTCGCCGGTCGGTCACGAGCATGAGGGCCGGGCTGCGCCAGCGGCGCATCTTTTCGCCGTGGGTCACACCCGCACCACTCCTTCCTCCGGGCTCGACGCGGACGCGTACGGCCTGCGGGAGATGCGGCCCGCCAGGAACGCCTTCCGTCCCGCCTCGACGCCGAGGCGCATCGCCTCCGCCATCCGCACGGGGTCCTGCGCCTTCGCGACGGCGGTGTTGACGAGCACGGCGTCCGCCCCGAGCTCCATCGCGAGGGCGGCGTCGGAAGGCGCCCCCAGGCCGGCGTCCACCACCACCGGAACGCCCGCGTTCTCGATGATGATCTTGATCTCGTCCGCCGTCAGGATGCCCTGACCCGAGCCGATGGGCGAGCCCAGCGGCATGACCGTGGCGCAGCCGATGTCCTCGAGCCGGCGCGCCAGAATGGGGTCGGCGTGGATGTACGGCAGGACGACGAAGCCTTCGTCGATAAGCCGCTGCGCCGCCTCCAGCGTGCCCACAGGGTCGGGCAGGAGGTACTTGGGGTCGGGGATGACCTCGAGCTTCACCCAGTTGGAGCCGGTGAGCGAACGGGCGAGCCGCGCCGTCATGAGCGCCTCCTCGACCGTCCGGCAACCGGCGGTGTTGGGCAGGATCGTGTAACGCGACCAGTCGATGTAGTCGAGCTCGGTCCGGGCGTTGGGGTTGTCGAGGTCGAGCCGCCGAATGGCCACCGTCACGATCTCGGCCCCCGAGGCCTCGAGGGCGGCGACGGTCTCCTCGGGGCTGCGGTACTTGCCCGTGCCCAGCATCAGCCGGGAACGGAACGTCTTGCCCGCGATGATCAGCGGGTCGTCCGGCACTGACGCGCGTCCATCACCGTCCGCGCGAGCCTGCTCACCCGGCATCGGCGTCTCCTTTCTGCCCGACCGGCGGCGCGCCGATCTGCTCGATGTGTTCGTCGTCGTGGCGGTCGATGCGGGAGACGTACTCGGCCAGCGAGATGCGTTCGCCCGCGCGCTCCACGGCGAGCTCCTCGAAGCGCTCGGCCGGGATGGACCCGAGGAGCCGGACGAGCGCGCGGCGGTTCGCCCGGTACTCGGTGAGCAGCGCCTCCACCGACGCGCGGGCGCGTGCGCGGACCTGCTCCCGGTTCCAGGCGTCCGCGTCGGCGAGGGCGGCGAGCTCCTCCGGGCTGGCGTCGCCCAGGGCGGCGCGAATGCGGACCATGGCCCGCAGGTCATTGGACGCGAGGTGGGCGAGGGTCTCGCGCCGCGTCCATGCGCCGGCCACAGGCGTGTCCCATGCCTCGGGACGCAGCGGGAGCGCGACGCCGGTGGCGCGCTCCGGGGCGGACGCCAGCCGCTTGAGCGCGGCGTCGATGGCGGGTGGCGTGTCGATGCGCTCGGTCATCGGCGCTCCGTGAGCTCGATGGGCTGGAGGCCGTCCATCTTCTGGATCTCGCGCGTGATGTGCATCGAGCAGAACTTCGGCCCGCACATCGAGCAGAACTCCGCGTGCTTGAAGTAGTCCGCTCCCAGGGTCTCGTCGTGCATCCGCCGCGCCGTCTCCGGGTCGAGCGAGAGCTCGAACTGGCGGTTCCAGTCGAAGGCGAAGCGGGCGCGGGAGAGCTCGTCGTCCCGGTCGCGGGCCCCCGGCTTGCCGCGGGCGATGTCCGCCGCGTGGGCCGCGATCTTGTATGCGATGACGCCCTGCTTGACGTCCTCGAGGTCGGGGAGCCCGAGGTGCTCCTTGGGCGTCACGTAGCACAGGTAGCTCGCGCCCGCCTGCGCGGCGACCGCGGCCCCGATGGCCGACGTGATGTGGTCGTACCCGGGCGCGATGTCAGTCACCAGCGGGCCGAGCACGTAGAACGGCGCGCCGTGGCACAGCTCCTGCTGCTTCTGGACGTTCATGGGAATCTGGTCGAGCGGGACGTGCCCCGGACCCTCGATCATGACCTGCACGTCGTGCTCCCACGCGCGGAGCGTGAGCTCGCCCAGCGTCTTCAGCTCGGCGAACTGCGCTTCGTCGCTGGCGTCGGCGAGACACCCGGGGCGCAGGCCATCGCCCAGCGAGAGGGTGACGTCGTACTTCCTGGCGATGGCGCAGAGGTCGTCGAAGCGCTCGTACAGCGGATTCTGGCGGCGGTGGTAGACCATCCACTGTGCCATCAGGGAGCCGCCCCGGCTCACGATCCCCGTAATGCGCTTCTGGACCAGCGGGAGGTATTCCAGCAGGACCCCGCAGTGCACCGTCATGTAGTCCACGCCCTGCTGCGCCTGGTGCTCGATCATCTCGAGCAGGTCCTCCGCCGTCATGTCCTCGACCCGCTTCAGCTCGGCGACGGTCTGGTAGATGGGGACGGTGCCGATGGGCACCGGGCTCGCCTCCAGGATCGCCTGACGGATGGCGTCGATGTCGCCGCCGGTCGAAAGGTCCATGCAGGTGTCGGCGCCGTACTGGATGGCGACCGCGAGCTTGCAGAGTTCGCCCTCGATATCGGAGGTCACAGCCGAGTTGCCGATGTTCGCGTTGATCTTGACGGTCGCGGCCTGCCCGATGCCGATGGGCCTGAGGGTGCGATGGTTGATGTTCGCCGGGATCACCATCCGCCCCGCCGCGACCTCCGCGCGCACGGTCTCGGGGCTCAGCCGCTCCGTCTCGGCGACGTACGCCATCTCCGGCGTGATGACGCCCCGGCGGGCGTGGTACATCTGCGTGTTGGGCCCCGTCTCGGACACTGTCATGCGGTTCATCCGTGACCTCCCGTGATGCTACCCGGCGGCGACCGGCCGCCAGAATCGGTAGAAGTGGTGCACCGGCCCGTGTCCCTGGCCGACCGGATAGGCCGCCTGCAACGCCTTCGTGACGTACGACTTCGCGAGAGCCACCGCCTTCTTTGGCTCCTCGCCCCGGGCGAGGGCGGCGGCGATGGCGGACGCGAAAGTGCACCCCGTGCCGTGGTCGTTGATCGTGTCCACGCGGCCGGCCGTGAACTCGTGGAAGCCCGAGCCGTCGTAGTACAGGTCGGTCGCCGGCCCCGTGCGGTCACCGCCCGTCACGACCGCGATGTGCGCTCCCATCTCGACGAGCGCGCGGGCCGCCTCGCGGACGTCATCCCACGTTTCGACCGGCCTGCCGACGAGCGCCGCCGCCTCGTGGGTGTTCGGCGTCACGATGAGCGCACGCGGGATGAGCAGCCGGCGGTACGCCTCGATGGCGTCCTCCCGGAGGAGGCGGTGGCCCGACTTCGAGACCATCACCGGGTCCACCACGAGGTTCGTCACCTCCCAGCGGGCGGCGCGGTCGGCGACCACCTCCACGATCTCGGCGTTGGCGAGCATGCCCGTCTTCCAGGCGTCGGCGCCGATGTCGGCCATGACGGCGTCGATCTGTTCGGCGACGAAGGACGCGGGCGCCTCGTGGATGGCGGTGACGCCCAGGGTGTTCTGGGCGGTGAGCGCGGTGATGGCGGATGCGCCGTACACGCCCAGCGCCGCGAACGTCTTCAGGTCGGCCTGAATGCCCGCGCCGCCGCCGGAATCGGATCCGGCGATGGTGAGCGCGCGCGGCACGCGGGCGACGGGCGCGACGGTCATCGCGGCTCCTCTCGAAACACAATCACGCCGTCCCGGGAAGGACGGCGTGTGGTGTGGCTCTCTGCGGCAGGCTGGCGTCGCCTGCGCGCGCTTCCCTCCGCCGGCATTACCCGGGTCAGGTTCAGCGGTCGCCCCGCGTTGCGGTCGGGGCCTCTCAGCCCGGCCGGCCCTTCGCACGAAGGGCACCCGAGCTCCCGCGGCCTCCCGCCGAGCATGGCGGGCTCGATTGGTAACGTCGCTCTCAGTCTACGGGCGCTTCCGCGACGGCGTCAACCGCGAGCCGCAGGCGATGGACGGCCGCCTCGGGACGCTGCTATGCTCGCGCCGGACATGACCCTGTATCGGTCCATCCCCACGCTGAGTGAGGAGATCCGGGCCTGGCGCGAGGGACATCGCGTGGTCGCGGGCGTCGACGAGGTCGGACGCGGGCCCATCGCCGGGCCGGTGGTCGCGGCCGCCGTCGTCCTCGACCCCGAGCGCGCCCGCGAGTGGTGGTCCGACCTGCGCGATTCGAAACAGCTCTCCCCGCCCCAGCGTGAGCGCCTCGCCGCCCTGATCCGGGACGAGTGCGCATGGGCCGTCGGCGTCGCCTCGCACGACGAGGTCGACGCCGCGGGCATCGTCGAGGCGACGCGGCGGGCGATGCGCCGGGCGCTGGCGGCGCTCCCTCTCGCGCCGTCGTTCGTCATCACCGACGCGCTCCCGCTGCCCGGGCTCGGCCTGCCCCAGCGGGCCCTGACCCACGGCGACGCCCTCAGCCTGTCGGTGGCGGCGGCGTCCATCGTCGCCAAGGCGCACCGCGACCGGCTCATGTATGAGAGCCACGCGTGCTGGCCCGCGTACGGCTTCGAGCGGAACAAGGGGTACAGCACGGCGGAGCACCTGCGGGCGCTGGCGGAGCACGGCGTCTGCCCTATCCATCGCCGCAGCTTCGCGCCCATCGCCGCGCGGCTCGAAGGCGCCTGGGGGTGAGGGGGTTGGGGTCGCGTCGCGCGCTGGGCGCCTTCGGCGAGCGGGTCGCCGCCGCGCATCTCGAGGCCAAGGGCTACGTCATTCTCGACCGGAACTACCGCCGGCGCGACTGCGAGATCGACCTCATCGCCGAGAAGGACGGCGTCGTCGCCTTCGTCGAGGTGAAGACGCGGCGCGGCGCGTCCATGGGCGCCGCGATCGAGGGCATCTCGGAGACGAAGGTCCAGCGCCTCCTGCGGGGCGTCGAGCGGTACGGGTACGAACACCCCGACCTCGCTCCCGACCGGCGGATCGACATCATCGCCATCGATCTGGCGCGCGACGGCCGCGTGCTCTCGGTCGAGCACATCGAAGGCGCCATCGTGCGGTAGCGGGCCGCGGAGGCCTCGCGACGTAATGCCTCAAAAGTGATGGTTACCCAAGGGGAGGCGATGCCTCAGAACCCCG
>JBBING010000083.1:8977-10014 GCA_037444005.1 Chloroflexota bacterium | reverse complement strand
CAGTCACTTGACCGCTTCGGGAGCGCGGTGATAGCGTAGCCCGAGATGCTGTCCCGCGCGCACCGAATCCGGACGGGAGTCGCCGCGACCGTCCTGCTGGCGCTTACGTGGCTCAACGTCCTCGCACCCGACCACACGGTCTGGCACGTCGGCGCCGACCACGGGCACGCGCAGCACTGCCACGGGGCGCCCGCGACCTGCTCCACGTTCCCAGTCCCGTCGGGACCGGGGCAGTTCCTCTACACCGAACCGGGCGTGGCCGCACCCGAGCTCATCGTCGTAGGCGCCCACGAGTCCGGGCAGCCCGGCGCGGACGGCCTGGACGTGCGGCCGCTCGCGCCTCCTCCTCGCGCGTGATCGCGTCACTCGGCGTTGACCGTCTCCGTGCGGACCCCTGAGGTCCGCCAGTGCGTGATCTTGCATCGGAGGAGGAGTCGTGCATCGGTATCTTCCACTCCTGGCCCTCGTGGCCGTTCTGACGGGCGTCGCCTCCGGTGGTCCCGGCGTCGCCCATGCCCATGAACACCGCGACGTGGGCGAATACTCGCTCGTCGTGGGCTTTCTGACGGAGCCTGCGTTGGTGGGTGAGCCGAATGGGCTCGACCTGCGGGTGAGCCGTCACGCCGAGGCGCCGTCCGGAGAGGAAGCGCATGCGGACGAAGAGGAGGCCGGAGCGCCGGTGGAGGGGCTCGAAGCCACCCTGAAGGCTGAAGTTATCGTGGGCGGCGGCGCGCAGACGATGGCGCTCGAGCTGGAGCCGCGGTTCGGGCAGCCGGGGGCCTACGTGGCCCACTTCATCCCCACGCGGGCCGGGGACTATTCGTTCCGCATCTACGGCGCCATCGAGGGTATGGAGATCGACGAGCGCTTCGACTCGGGGCCCGAAACGTTCAGTCCCGTGCTCGACGTGGCCGACCTGCAGTTCCCTGACAAGGCGCCGAGCGCAGCCGCCGTGCAGGCGGCGGTGGACGAGCTGGGTGCGCGCGTCGCCGCGCTCGAGCGTTCGGGCTCCGGCTCGACGCGGGAGAACGTGGCCA
>JBBING010000083.1:0-8967 GCA_037444005.1 Chloroflexota bacterium | reverse complement strand
TTGCGGGCATCATCGCCGGCGTCGCGGGTCTCGGCGTGGCGGGCCTGGCTCTGACGCGCGTCCGGGCGTAACCCGGCCATGCGTCGCCGCATCGCAACGCTGGCGCTGGCCGTGGCCCTCGCCGCTCTCGGGACTCCGGGGGCGGCGAGGGCGCACGCCAATCTCGTGGGCTCCGACCCGGCGGCGAACGCTGTCGTCGGGACGATGCCGCCGGAGCTCATCCTGTGGTTCACCGAGACGCCCGAGCTCCGGTTCAGCGAGGTGCAGGTCATCGGTCCGGACGGCCAGCGCGTGGATAACGGCGACCTGCACGTCCACGGAGGAGACCCTCGGGTCAGGGGGATCGACGCGCGGCCGGGGGACCCCCGGGTGCTGGGCGTCACCGTGAAGCCCAATTTGCCCGGCGGGACGTACACGGTCGTCTGGAAGGTGTTGTCGTCGGTCGACGGCCATGTGACGCGCGGACTTTACGCCTTCAGCGTGGGAGCGCCGTCGGCGCCGGGCGCGGCGGCTCCCGTCCCAGAGCTCGGAGCCGGGGGCGGGCCGCCCACCTGGCTGGCGGTTGCGGCCCGCTGGGTCACGTTCGCGGGTCTCTTCCTTACGCTGGGGTTCGTGTCGTTTCCGGCCTTGATCGCGGCGCCGTCGCTGGCGCGGGACGGGCTGGCGGCGGGATCGGAGCGCACCCCAAAGGCGCTGGCCGGCGTCGCGGTCGCGCTGCTCACGGTCGGGACAGCGCTCGCGCTCGGGCTCCAGGCGTGGAGCGCCGCGGGTAACCTGTCGGATGCGTTCGGCGCGCCTCTGCGCGACGTCCTTGTCTCGACGCGCTTCGGCGACATCTGGATCGCCCGCGCGCTACTGACAGCGCTCGCCATCGAAGGCTTCATCCTCGCGCGGCCGTGGCGATGGGCGGACGCCCAACGGAGGTCGGTCGTGTCGTGGCTACCGCTGGGCGTCGCGGCGATCGGGCTGCCGCTCACGGTGAGCATGAACAGCCACGCCGCGGCGGGCGACTCCGAGCGGCTGGCGACGGCTCTGGACTGGCTCCATCTTCTCGCTGGCGGCGTGTGGGTTGGCGGCCTCGCGCTGTTCGTGTCGCTTCTCGCCGAGCTGAGGGGAGCGGAGCCGGAGCGCCGGGCGCGCTCGCTCGCCACTGTCGTCCCTCGCTTCTCGGCGCTCGCGGCGGCGTCCGTCGCGACGTTGGCGGTTACGGGAGCGTACCAGTGGTGGCGGCAGCTCGGGGACCTCGGGGACACAGCGGGGTCGGCGTACGGGCGCCTGTTTCTCGCGAAAATGGCGCTGGTCGCTCCCCTGGTGGGGCTGGGGGCTCTCAATTTGCTGATCGCGCGGCCCCGGCTTGCGGCGGTCTTGAGAGGCGGACTGGATCGCGCGCTGGCCGCCGCCCGCGTCTTGGGCCGCTCGGTGCCGGCAGAGGCGGGCCTCGCGCTCGCCGTGCTGGCCGTCACGGCGGCGCTCACCGACACGTCCCCGCCGTCTGCGGCCGCGCCGCCTGCCCCGCAGCTCGGGGGCATCCTCCAGACCCAGAGCGCGGGCGATCTCACGCTGACCCTGAGCGTCGACCCGGGGAAGGCGGGCCAGAACCGGATGGACTTCTACCTTCAGGACACCGACGGCGATGAGCGGCCGGTGGAACGCTTCATCGTGCGGCTGACGTACCTCGACCAGCGTCTCGGCACGACCGAGGACGACGCCGCTCAGGTCCACCCGACGCACTTCGTTCTCGAAGGGCGCCAGCTCGCGCTGCCGGGCCGCTGGCGGATGGACGTCGTCGTGCGCCGGGAGGGTCTCGAAGACGCCCGGGCCACGTTCGAGTTCGAGGTGAGGCCGCCGTGACGGCCTCCTGGCTCACTCCGGCGCTTCACGCGGGGACGGTGCCCCATGGCGACACGGCCCTCTTTTGGTTGACCATCTTCGGGGTGATGGCTCTAGGGGCGTACTCGTGGCTGCGGAGGCGCCGGTGACCGGAGCGGTTAGCGGACGACCAGCGTGCCCTGCATCGCGCCGGGGTGGACGTCGCAGCGATAGGCGTAGGTTCCCGGCGGCGGCGCGGTGAAGGTGATGGTGGCCTGCCCCGGGCCCGCGAAGATGTCGGTCCTCGCTACGCCGACGATGTCGACGTTGTGCGACGCGGCGTCCTGATTGTCGAAGGTGAGGGTGACCTGCGCGCCCGCGTCGACGGTGAGCTCCGTCTGCTGGAACCGGATGCCGCGCGCGAGGATGGTGAGCGAGACAGGGCCGGCCGGAGGGGGCGCCGTCGGCGCGGGCGGAGCTGTGGGCGGCGCGGGGGAGGGGCTCGGCGCCGGAGGCTGCGTGGGCGCGGGGGTCTCGACGGGCGCCGGAGTGGCCGGCGGCGTCGGCGTGTCGGTTCCGGGGTAGTCCGGTCGCGCGGCGGACCGGGCTGCGGCGGTCGGCGACGCGGGCGCGCGCGTCGCGGTCGCGCCGCCTCCGTAGAGGCCGCCGCCCCCGCAGGCGGCTGCGAGCGCCCCGAGGGCGACGAACGCGAGCAGGAGGCGAGGCGAGAGCCGGCGGCGGTCGAGCACAGGCGGCGTCCTGACGCGGAAGGAACTTCGTGTGAGATACGCGCGACGGGCGCGCGCGGATTCGTGGTGAGTGGTTACAGGAGGCGGGCCTGTTCTGCTTCGTGAGGCTCGCGGGTCAGGTGGTCCGCCTTGACGCCGAGGAGGCGCACCGGCCGGCCGCGCTGCCAGTGGAGGTCGAACAGCGCGATGGCCTCCCGGGCGAGCGCGTCGGCGTCGCCGATCGCCCACGGCCGGGTGCGGGCGCGCGTCACGGTCTCGAAATTGCCGTAGCGGATCTTGACGCCGACGGTCCGCGCGCGCACGCCCTGGCCCTCCATCCGTCGGGCCACGTCCTCCGCGAGACGGCGCAGCGTCGCGTGGAGCTCGCGGGGATCGGCGACGTCGGTCTCGAACGTGGTCTCGCTGGAGATGGATTTCGGCTGCCACGCCGTCACGACGGGGGAATCGTCGACGCCCAGCGCCGCCGCGCGCATCCAGGCGCCGCGCTTCCCGAAGCGCTCCACGAGCTCCGCTTCCTCGCACGCGGCGAGCTCGCCCAGCGTCGGGATCCCCGATCGGCGGAGCGCCTCCGCCGTCACCGGGCCGATGCCGGGCGCCTCCTCGACGGGAAGCGGCGCGAGGAAGGCGGCCTCTTCACCGGGTCTGACGATGGTGAAGCCGTGGGGCTTCCCTCGGCCGCAGGCGATCTTGGCCACGAGCTTGTTGGACGCGACCCCGATGGAGCAGTCGAGGCCGGTCTCGTCCTTGATGCGGCGCTGGAGATCGCGGGCGAGCGCCACCGCGCGGTCGAAATCGCCGCCCGCGGCCTCGGTGAGGTCGAGATACGCCTCGTCGATGCTCACCTGCTCGATCTGGGGCGTCGCCTCGCGTATCACGTCCATCACGCGGCGCGAGTAGCGCCGGTAGAGGGGGAAGTTTGGGCGGACGAAGATGGCCTGGGGGCAAAGGCGGGCGGCTGTGCGGGATGGCATGGCGGAACGAACGCCGTATTTCCGCGCTTCGTAGGAGGCGGTGGCGACGACGCCACGGCGGTCGGGCGGCGCGCCGACGATGACGGGCTTGCCGCGCAGCTCCGGGCGTTCCAGCGCCTCTACCGCCGCATAGAAGGCGTTGAGGTCGACATGGGCGATACAGCGGGTCACAGGGCGATAGTAGCAGGAACGCGGGCGATGCGGGAGGTCGAGACGGTATGCTTCGGTTGCTGCTAGCATGCGCAGGCGAACACGGTGACGCGACACGGTAGTCCGAAAGACGGTGATCGAAGTTGACAGCGACATTCCCGGTTCGCGATCTGGCGGCGAAAAATTGGTTTCCGGTCGCGCTGGTCGTCGAGATGCTGCTGTCGGCGGCGCTGGCGCTGGACCGGGTCTGGCGCCTATCGCTCGACCTGGATGAAGGATTCTACCTCACTGCCCGGTCTGCACGTGTTCGAAGGGCGGCGCCGCGTGGTGGAATGTCGGCTTCGCATCTCCCGATGAAGGCCACCCTTCAGGGTGGCCTTCGGCGCTTGGCTCAGAAGGTGGGCGCTGAGACATGATGCTCGCTCTACGATTCGACGGGAAGGCCACGCTGAAGGGTGGCCTTCATCGTGCGGTAGAGCGTTGCTTCCTTCATCGTGGGGCAAGGCGTTGCTTCATAGTGGAGCGAGCCGTCGGGCTCTCGGGGACGGGACTGGCTCCACAGCGCCCCGATACGGGTGCGAACACCGCCGGCCGACGGCGCCAGGCGGACCTAGGAAGGGAATCGTCTGTCGCGGACACGTACGCCGGCTGAAGGGGTGGTTGCCGGGCAAGGATTCGAACCTTGACAAGAGGCTCCAAAGGCCCCTGTGCTACCGTTACACCACCCGGCAACGCCGGCGCCGAAGCACACACGAGGCGGGTCTCCAGACCCGCCTCACGAGGGCTCGCGTCGGAGGTGGTGCCGAAGGCCGGGATCGAACCGGCACGGGCCTCGCGGCCCAACAGTTTTTGAGACTGTCGCGTCTGCCAATTCCGCCACTTCGGCCCGGATCGGCCGCACGGCCGATTCCACCCCCATCATAGCAGCGCGCCCTACACCTGCAAACCGCCCGCCTTGCCCGGCGTCGTGGCCATCTCGTACGCTTCGACCCGATTCGACGCCATGTCCGACGCGCGCTGGCCGACCCGACGGGTGAACGATTGGTACCGGCGCCAGCCCTGGCTGGTGGGGTGCAATTTCATCCCTAGCTCCGCCGTCAACCAACTCGAGATGTGGCAGGCCGAGACGTTCGACCCCGAGACCATCGACCGCGAACTCGGGTGGGCCGAAGCGCTGGGCTTCAATACGGTCCGGGTGTTTCTGCACGACCTCCTGTGGGCAGCCGACGCCCGAGGGTTCGCCGGCCGCATCGACGCGTTCCTCGACATCGCCCGGCGTCACGGCATCGTCGTGATGTTCGTGCTGTTCGACGACTGCTGGAACGACGGGGCGACGCTGGGGCCGCAGCCTCCGCCGGCGCGGGGGCGCCACAACTCGCGGTGGCTCCAGTCGCCGGGCCACGCCGTCATCGCGTCGGGCGAGGCGCGCGAGCGGCTCAAAGCGTACGTGACGGGCGTCGTGCGCGCGTTCCGTGCGGACGAGCGCGTGCTCGCCTGGGACCTGTACAACGAGGTGACGAACGGGCTCCCGCCTCCGTGGTCCGAGGACCCGGCCGCGCGGCGGCGCCGCGAGGAGGCGTTGCCGCGCCACCTCGAATTGCTCGAGCTCGCCTTCGCGTGGGCGCGGGCGGCGCGTCCCGAGCAGCCCCTCACGGCGGGTCTGTGGTCGCCCGACCGTGAGCTCAACCGCCGCCTCGTGGCCCTCTCCGACATCGTCACCTTCCACTGCTACGAGGGCCCCGAGCGGCTCAAAACGCTCATCGGACGGCTGAAGCGCCACGAACGTCCCGTTATCTGCACGGAGTACATGGCCCGAACCCTGGGGAGCACCTTCCGGGGCTGTCTTCCTGTGTTCCAGCGGGAGGGGGTGGGATGCTACAACTGGGGCCTCGTGAACGGGAAGACGCAGACCCACGTCGCGTGGACGGGCGAGGCGGAGATCTGGTTCCACGACATCTTCCGCCCCGACGGCTCGCCCTACGATCCCGAGGAGGTCGCCTTCATCCGCGAGCTGACCGGCGCTGGCCACGAGCGACGGCCGTGACACCGTCTCGACAACACGAGGCGCGCGGCGAATGACCGCGCGCCGTGAGGTCGATGGAGCGGAAGACGGGATTCGAACCCGCGACCCCCTCCTTGGCAAGGAGGTGCTCTACCGCTGAGCCACTTCCGCGAAGCGGCACCAGTATACGCCGCTGGGCGAGCCCCTTCAATCGCGTCTGGCGCTTCGGCGTTCAAGCCGCCTCGGCGGCGTCGGGGGACCACGCGGCGATGCGTCCGCCGCCGGCCTGCTTGGCCCGGTACATCGCGTTGTCAGCGCACACGCAGAGCGCGTCGAAGGTCGTGGCGTCGGCGGGGAAGGCGGCCACGCCCACACTCACGGTGAAACGCGGGACGCCATCACGAGCGCCGTCGAGGGCGCCCGCGACGGTCGAGGCATACTCGATGGCGCCGGACGCTCCTCTGCCGAAGAGCGCCACTTCGAACTCGTCGCCCCCACGGCGGCTCACGACGTCGGCGCCTGTCGCGGCCGCGCTCAGGGCATGGGCGAGCCGCTGCAGCACTTCATCGCCGGTGTCGTGGCCGTGCCGGTCGTTCAGCGCTTTGAAGCCATCGACGTCGAACAGCAGGACGGCGAAGGGCAGCGCGCGTGCCGACGCTTCGCAGAACCGCTGCGCCATGCGCTCTCGCCCGGCGCGGCGGTTCCAGATGCCAGTCAAGGGGTCGCGGTCCGCCAGCTCGCGCAAGCGCTCCGGGAGGTCGGCGAGCCTGCGGTTCGATTCCTCGAGCTCGCGGGTGCGCTCCCGGACCCGCGCCTCGAGCTGGAGGTTCGCCTCACGAAGGGCCTCGCTGGCCCGCGCGGCCTCCGCCTGGGCGCACAGCGCCGCATCGCGCTCGCGGCGCAGTTGGTGGCCCACCCAGTTCACCCAGAGGTAGACCGTGTAGAACACGCCCGCCGACAACAGAATCGTCGTCGCCACAAAGCGCGGGTCTCGATACCGCAGCGGATCTTCCGGGAACACGGGATGATGTGGGACCACTCCCGTGGCCTCGAGGAGGATCAGGGCGACGAACGCGCCTGCGTCGCAGGTCGTGAAGACGAGGCCGCGCTTCAGGTCGAGGAAGGTGTTCGCGAAGATGAGGCCGTACATGTACGCGAAGCTGCCCAGCCACGAGAGCGTGCCCAGGAAGTGCACCATGGTCGTGTGCACCACAATCTCGACGGCGAGCATGCCGTAGCTGGCGACGACGATGCCCCTCGCCGAGGGAAGCCGGGCCACCAGGCCCAGATAGCCCACGAAGAACGCGTTCTCGAGGGCCATGAGGATCAGAAACTCGACGGGCAGGGGCATGCGGAGGGCCCACAGCAGCCCCCAGAACGCCATGAAGACGGAAATGAGGACGATGCGGGCCAGCGCCTGCTCGTACTGTTCGGCCCGCACTCGGTCGATGACGCCGGACTGGACGCGTTCCACGCCCGTTCCTCCGGGTCGCGCGCGTCATCCCGACGTTGGCCGCATCCCTCGCGCTGAACGAGCGCGTCCCTGTAGAGGTTCGGCGGGCGGAGGCTCCGGCTGGAGGGCGAGACCCGAGGGCGCCCGGGAATCCCTAGTCCCGGTACTGCGCTTCGAGCAGCGCTCGAATCTCGCGGACCGTCTCGAGACGCCATCCCGCCCAGACGGGGCCGCGCTGGAACGCGATGTATTCGTCGCGGGTCTCTTCCCGCGAGCGGCCCTCGAAGATGGCCCGCAGCAGATGCATCTCGTCGTTCGCCTTCTGCGGCCGCTCGATCCAGTGCGCGATGTACCGCAGGTCGCGGGTGTAGAAGACGAACACGGGGATGGACTCGAACTCACCCCGGTTGAGGAATTCGGCCATGATGTCCTTGTTGCGGTCCCGGAAGAAGATCCGGAGCTCCATGCCGGTGGCGTGGGCGAGCTTCGCCATCACAGGCAGGCCGCGGAACACGTCCGGGCACCAGTCCTCGCCGATGGCGAGGCACTTCGCAGGCCCGTCCGGACGCGCGACGAGGGCGCGGATGGCCTCCACGTCTTCGGACGGCAGGACGGTTTCGTCGTAGTTCTCCTGGAAGCGGGCCTGGTTCTTCTCGATGGCCTGCATCCACTGCTCCCACGTGAGCCCCTGCGCGTAGCGCTCGGGCGTGACGACGCTGGTCGACGGTCGGGTCATGTGGTCTCCTCTTCGCGGGCTGTGGCGTTCAGTGTACCGCGCTCTCCCGTTCGGCGTCTTTGGCCTCTCGCCACAGCGCGAGGAGCTCGTCGAGGGTGAACGAATCGAGGGCGCGCCCCTGCGCCGATGCGAGCGCCTCCATCCGGGCGAAGCGCTCGCGGAACTTGCGCGTAGCGAGGCGCAGCGCTTCCTCGGCGTCGACGTCGAGCCGGCGCGCGAGCGACGTGAGCGCGAAGAGCAGATCGCCGAACTCCTCGAGGCGCTCCGCGGGCGAGCGGGTCGCCGCGAGCTCGCGAAGCTCCTCGTCGATCTTGTCGAGGATGTCGCGGGCCTCCTGCCACTCGAAGCCGGCGCGGGCTGCGCGCGCGAGAAGCGACTGCGCCTGCGCCAGCGCGGGCATCGAGAGCGGCACCGCGTCCAGCAGGTGGCCGACACCCCGTTCGCGCCGCTTGATGGCCTCCCAGTTCACGGCCACTTCGGCCGCCGACTCGACCTGGACTTCGCCGAAGACGTGAGGGTGGCGCCGGACGAGCTTGGTCGCGATCTGGCTCGTGACGTCTTCGAAGCGGAACTCACCCTGCTCCTCCGCGATCTCGACGTGCAGCAGAATCTGCAGCATCAGGTCGCCGAGCTCCTCGGAAAGCGCGCGAACGTTCCCCTCGTCGAGCGCCGCCAGCGTCTCGTACGCTTCTTCGAGGAGATAGCCCTTGAGCGAGGCGTGCGTCTGCTGGCGGTCCCAGGGGCACTTCCGGCGCAACTGACCGACGACCCAGCGCAGCCCCGAGAAGGTGCGCGCGTCGTCTACCGGCTCCAGCGGCGGCAACGTCAGCGCCGACGGGCCGGCCTCTGGGGCGGCCTCGGCGAGGGCCGACCAACGGATCTCGGGGGCGTGTCCGAACCGGACGACGGCGCAACGCGCGTCCGGCGGGTACAGGCGGCCGAGGGCCTGGATAGCATGGCGCGCGTGCTCGGCGTCGAGGGCGGTGACGACGAGCGGACGTTGCGGCTGGAGCAGCGGCAGCGCTTCCGCGACGGCGCGGGCGGGCAGCGTCTGGACGCCCGCCGCCGCGCTCAGCCCCGCCTCCGTGAGCGCCGCG
>JBBING010000082.1:0-10097 GCA_037444005.1 Chloroflexota bacterium | reverse complement strand
AACCCGGCGGAGCTGCGACGGGGAATCGACGCCGCCCTGCGCGCCCTCTGGGCGTCCAGTGAGCGGGAGGAACGGCGACGTGTTGGGTAACCGGGGTTCTGAGGCATCGCCTCCCCTTGGGTAACCATCACTTTTGAGGCACTACGGGCCGTTCGAACGCACGGAGCCGGCGTGGTACAATGCGCCCGCTCTCGACCCCGCCCGAAGGGCGCGACGGGAGCTGGCGCGGAGGGCGGACGGCCCTCCCGTTTCGCGATCGGCCGCCGCGCCGGACGGAGGCCAGTTCCAGGCCGGGCCGCGCGGTCGCGGACCCGCACGAGGCGCATGCAGGAACACCGGAGCCAGCACACCCCGGGGCCCTTCGACCAGATCCTCCAGACCGTACCGCCGGAGCGGCACGACCGTTCAGCCCTCATCATCATCGGGGCCATCGTCATCCTCGGGGTCGTCCTGCTCATCCTCGTGCTCCCGCCGGTCTCCATCCTGCGAGGCGGCGGAGGCGGCAGTGAGCCCGCGCCCGCTGACCGCATCACGACGGCTCGCCGCGACTCGCTTCCCGAGCTGCCCGACGGCATGGAAGCTGTCAGCCCCCTGTACGACGTTTCGGCGCCGCCGAACCTCCAGGGCGGATTTACGCTCACCATCAAGCTCACGAAGCGGCTGCCGGCCGGAGCGGCAGCGTCGTTCTACACCTACGACGATGGCTGGAGACGCCTCGCCGACGGCGCCGTCAGTGCTGACGGAATGGCCGCGACCGTGGATCTTCCCCGGCTCCCCGGAAACGTCGCCGTCCTGCGACGCACGGAGCGCGCCCGCGCCGTCTTCGCCACCCTGCCCGCAGGCAACGAGGTCGACCCCAGGGTCGGGGGAGCCATCGACACCATCCAGCCGATGGATTACATCCTCGCGCCCGATGGGCGCATCCTCGGAGAGACCACACCGCTTCCGCCGGACACGCCCTACCGGGTCATCCCCGTCATCACGAACATCGATCCGGGCGCCATCGTCGCGCTGCTGCAGGACCCCGAGAGCCAGGCGGCGCACATCAACGAGATCGTGGCCCTGGCGCAGCGCTTCGGCTTCGCGGGAATCGACCTCAGCTATCGCCAGATCGACCTGGCGTATCGCGACGCCTTCAGCGCCTTCGCGACGACGCTCGCCGGGCGTCTCCACGCCGACGGACGCGTCCTGGTGCTGTCCATCCCCATGCCAATCGTCGCCGGAGCCGACGCCGAGACCTTCGGCTACGATTGGGAGGAGCTGGGCCGGCAGGCGGACGTCCTGAAGATCGTCCCGCCCGACGACCAGAGCGCGTACCGTACGCAGGTGACCGCCGCCCTCGACTACATCGTCGAACGCGTGGACCGCAAGAAAATCTTGCTGGGGATGAGCAACGTGGCGTACGAAAAGGGCGCCGAGGGCGTCCGCACCATGCCCATCGCCGAGGCGCTGGCGCTCGCTGCGACGGTCGAGCTCCGGCCAGCGCCGCCGGTCGCGCCCGACGCCGAAGTCACGCTCATCGGGGCGAACCTGGCGCGCGACGCAGGGGCGACCGGCCTCTACTGGGACGACGACGCCCTCGCGGTGACGTTCGCCTACCCCGGCGAATCCGGGAAGCGGACAGTGTGGGTGTTCAACGCGTTCAGCGCGGCCTTCCGCATCGATATCGCGAGACGGTACGGGCTGGGCGGCGTGTGGGTCGATAACGTGGGCGCGGCCTCGCGCGGGGCCGACATCTGGGCCGTGGTGCAACGTTACATCGACACCGGCGACGTCGACCTCGCCAGGCCCAACGCCGCCATGATGGCGCCCGAGTGGCGGGCGACGGCGGGCTCGCTCGGCGCGACGACGGGCGTCACGGTGGTCTGGCGCGCTCCCGGCGAACCGGGAACGTACGACGTCACCCTTGTGGTCGGCGATGGCGTTGTGCGCGTGGGCCGTTCGTTCCCCGTGGAAGTCGAGCGAACGCGGGGCGCTGGCGGAAGCCCGGCCCCTTCGGGCGAACCGTGACCGGTGCGCGTCATCGCCGGATCCGCCCAGGGACGAACCCTCAAGAGCCCGCGCGGTGGTCAGGTGCGCCCGACGTCCGATCTCGTCCGGGGGGCGCTCTTCGATATGCTCGACGCCGCGGGCGTCTCGTACGATCGGGTGCTGGACCTGTATGCCGGCACGGGCGCGCTCGGCATCGAAGCGCTCAGCCGGGGCGGCGGCGTCTGCGACTTCGTGGAGCGGGACCGGCGGACCGCAGACCTCATCCGGGAGAACCTGCGTGTCACCGCGCTCGAATCGAGAGGGCGGGTCATCGTCGCGCCAGTCGAGCGGTCGCTTCCCCGCCTGCGGCCCCCGTACACCCTCATTCTCGCCGATCCGCCGTACGCCGACGACGCCGCCATCCAGACGATCGACGCCATCGCTTCTGCGGTGGCCGACCGGCGCACCGTGCTCGCACTCGAGCATTCCAAGCGGCGCGAGCCGCCCCCGCGTCTGGGACCGCTCCAACTCGTGCGATCGCGAAGGCATGGAGACACCGTGATCTCCGTGTACCGAGGGGAGGTTGAGTCGTGACTATCGCGATGTTTCCCGGCCGCTTCGATCCCGTCACCAACGGGCACCTCGACATCGCCCGCCGGGCAGCCATGCTGTTCGACAAGCTCGTCGTGGCGGTGTTCGACCTCAAGAACAGCATGTTCACCACGGAGGAACGCGTGGAGTTGTTCCGCGAGGCCGTCGCGGACCAGCCCAACATCGTCGTGAAGCCGTTCTCGGGCCTCACGGTCAACTTCGCCCGGCAAGAGGGAGCCACCGTGCTGGTCAGGAGCATGCGGGCCACGGTCGACTTCGAGGCCGAGTTCGACATGGCCCTCATGAACAAGAAGATGGCGCCCGAACTGGAGTCCATCTACCTCATCGCCAGCCTGGAGCACCTGTTCATCTCGGGCACGCGCATTCGCGAAGTGGCGTCCCTCGGGTATGATGTCAGCGACCTGGTGCCGCCGCACGTGGCCCGAGCGCTGAAGGCGAAGCTGGCCCAGCGGCAGGAAGGCTGATCGGAGCCCCGCATGGACATCCTGCATCTCATCGACCGGCTGGAGGAGCTCGTGGGCGAAGCGCGGCGCCTGCCCATCGGCGCGGGCGTCGTCCTCGACCGCCGCCGGCTTCTCGACCTCGTCGACCAGATGCGCGCCGCCGTGCCCAACGAAGTCAAGGAGGCGGCCCGCATCCTCGAACAGCGCGAGGAGCTCATCGCCCGGGCGGAGGAAGAGGTCGCCCTCAAACTCGCGCGATGCGACGAAGAGGTCGCCCGCCGGCTGGACGAGCAGAATCTGGTGCAGGAGGCGCAGGCCAAGGCCGCGATGATCCTGCAGGAGGCCGAAGCGCGCGCTGACCGGATCATCCGGGACGCCCAGGCGCAGGCCCAGAGCCGCCTCGCCGAGGCCGACAAGCTGGCGAACGAGCAGATGGACGAAGCCGACCGCTACGCCCTGGAGATGCTCCGGCGGCTCGAGAGCCAGCTCACCGCGTTCCTCGCCAACGTCCGCAGCGGGGTCGAATCCCTGACGGAGCGCCAGCCCGTCGAGACGTAGCCTCGGCTCCGCCGGAGCGCGCCGAGCTCACTCCCGCCACGACGCGAGCCGCTCGCGGGCGGCCCGGGCGATGGCCTCCGCATGCACTCGGGTCAGTGCGCCTCGAAGCTCGGCGATCCGCTCGGCAATGAACGCCTCGGCGTCGGCGGCGCTCAGAACGTCGTCGCTGGCGGCGGCCTCCTTCACCAGCTCCTCGGCGATGCGTTGCACGCGTGGGCGCACGTAGTAGAAGATCGCGGCCCGCTGCCGGATCGTCAGCGTCCACAGCTCCTCGGGCGGGCCGATGGCCGCCACGAAGTCCTCGCGTCCGCCCAACCGGGCGAGCCTGGTCAGCTGCTCCGGAAGTTCCACGGCCTTCGATAGTAATCAGCGCGGCGAGCGAACAAAAGACCCCTGCGCGCGCAGAGGTCTTCGTGAAGGCGTCCGCGCTGGGCCGTTTACGCCCGGTTCCGCACCTTCGTGTAACAGGAGCTGCAGTACACGGGGCGGTCGCCCCGGGGCACGAACGGCACCTCCGTCATCATGCCGCACTCGGCGCATGCGGCGGGGTGCATCTGCCGGGGGGTCTTGCCGCCGAAGCTCGCGAAGTTGCCGTAGCGCACGTAGCCCTCCTCGGGCTCGATGGGACGGCTGCTCTTGCGAGCCGACCGGCACGGCGGGCACCGCACAGGCTCGTTCTGGAGACCTTTGCTGGCGTAAAACTCCTGCTCACCGGCGGTGAAGACGAAGGTGGCACCGCAATCGCGGCAGACGATTTGCTTGTCGACGAAACTCAAGGCGATCCTTCTCCCCTCAGGGGCAAAAATGTGCGGCCTGCGCTCAGGCCGCGTTCCGGCGCCTGCCACAGGGACCACTTCACTATATCGGCGCGTTCCTTCCCCCGCAACGGCCGCGACCCCTCACGGGCGCTCGTCCACCGCCGCGACCTCGGGGGCCCGTTCCGCCCGAGCGCGCTGCCGCCGGGCCGCCCGGTCGATGCTCCGCTGCACGGTGAGCAGCCACCACAGCACGAACGCCACGAACAGCAGCCACTCGAACACCCGGACATTGCGCTCCGTGTCGTCCAACGTCAGCCCGAGGACGCCCAGCAGGTAGCCCCCGCCCATGAACGCGATGACCCACAGGGACGCGCCGATGAAGTCGAGCGGGGCCCACTTCCGGAACGGCATGCGCATGAAACCCGCCGCCGTGGGGCCGATGAGCCGCGTGTACCCGAAGAAGTGGTACATGAGCACCAGCGACGTCGCCGATTCCATCAGCGGCTCGCGCATGCGCTCGGTCCAGGCGTCGAACCGTCCGCCCCGCAGCATGCGCTTCCAGCCGTACCGGCCGATGACATAGCTGAGCACATCGCCGATGATGGCGCCCGCGATGCCGAGCGGCGTCGCGATGAACGGATTGATCAGGCCGTCGTGGGCGCCCAGGCCGGCCACGACCATGATGACGGCGCCCGGGATGAGCAGCCCCAGCAGAAAGCTGTTCTCGACCAGCGGCGCGAGGAATGTCGCGAGGTACCCGTATTCGCGGAACACCCACTCCGAAGCCTCGAGCAGCGCCTCGGTGAGCTGCCGGTACCAGCCCAGCGCGTCCTGCAGGGGTTGAAACGGCGTCAGTCGCGAGACGAGGAACGCCACCGCAATGGCGACGCCGACCCACACGGCGCCCGGACCGACCTCAAAGGGATTCCTGGACTTGTCTCGTTCTTCGTGGCGCTCCCGGCTCACCGAACCAACCGTTCCAGCACGGGCACCCGTTCGATCAGCGTTTCGACCTCAGGCGTCTTCAGCCGCGCGGCCGTCCAGAAGAACACCGCCGCCCCGATCGCCGCGCCCCCGCCGAGGGCCAGCGCCGCATCGGTGAAGCGCTCGGCATGCGAGAGCCCCGCGGCCCGCAGCGCCAGCAGGTACAACCCCACGACCTCCGCCATCAACGCCGACGCGGCCACCGTACGCAATCCAGAATACACGAGCCGGCCGAGGTCGAGCCCTCCCTCGAGCCGCCGGTGCAGCGCACGGAACAGCAGCGCGAACTCGACCGTGGTCGCGAGCGTGACCGCGAGCGCGAGGCCCCGCACCTCGAAGGGCCCCACGAACAGCAGCGCGAACAGCAGGTTGAGCGCCATCGACACCACGGCATAGGTCACCGGCGTGCGCGTGTCGGCGAGCGCGTAGAATCCGCGACTCAAGATCTCGATGCCGGCGTGCGCGAAGAGGCCCGCCGAGTAAAACACGAGAGCCGCCGTCACGACGTCGGTCGACCCGGCGGTGAACGCACCGCGCTCGAACAGAAACGCCACGGCCGGCCGTGCGAGCAGCATGAGCCCCACGCTCGAAGGGATGGTGAGGAACAGGATGAGGCGGAGGGCCTGGGTGAGGGTCGCGCGCATCTCGCGCTCGTCCCGAGCCGCTTGCTCGGCGAGCGTGGGGAAGACCGCCGTCGAGATCGCCATGCCGAACAGCCCCAGCGGCGTCATCATGACCAGCCACGCGAAGTTCACCGCAGAGATCGCCTCGTCGCTGACCAGCGAGGCGAAAAACGTCGTGATCACGAAGTTGAAGTGGTAGGCGGCGAGTCCGACGACCCGCGGCGCCATCAGCCGCCCGACCTCCCGGACCGCCGCGTCGCGCCAGTCGGCCACGAACCGATACCGGAGCCCGACCGCCCGCAGCGCCGGCGTCTGGACCGCCAGGTGCAGCGCCGCGCCTGCCACGACCGCCCAGGCGAGCGTGCGCACGTCGTCCGACACGAGGGCGCCGACGATGATGGCGAGGTTGTAGACCATGGGGGCGACGGCGGGCCAGAGGAAGTGCTGCCGCGCGTTCAGCACGCCCATCGCCATCCCGCTCACCGAGAACAACACCGGCGAAATCATCATGATGCGCGTCAGGTCCACCGCGAGCGACGTGAGCTCACGGGAGCGGCCGATGTCGTCGCCGAGCCCGGGCGCCATCGCGGGAACGAGCCACGGCGCGAGAATCGCGCCCAACGCAGCGAACGCGAGCGTCGCAAGAAATACGAGCGTGATGACCGAGTTCGCCAGGCGCCAGGCGGCCTGTTCGTCTTCCTGGAACCGGCGGGCGAAGATGGGGATGAACGCGCTGGCGAGCGTCGCGCCGGCGATGAGCTGGAACGCCAGGTCGGGCAGCCGGAAGGCGACCCAGTAGGCGCCCAGCTCCGGACTCGTGCCAAACTGGTGCGCGATAGCGACGCTGCGGACGAGCCCGAGCAGGCGGCTCCCGAGGAAGCCCGCCGCGACGATGAGCGACGCCGCAGCGAGACTCGTGCGCAGTGGGCGGGACGCCGGCGCAGCGGGCCGCTCGGCAGGAACCACGGACGGATCGGTCTTTTCCAGTCGCACCACGTCGCCCGCGCCCGCGTCGCCTGGACACAGCATGGGGCGTTCGCTACGATACCACACAGTCTCGTCCGAAGGAGAATCCGGCTTGGCTCACTCCCGATCCGCGCTGAAACGGTGGCGTCAGAACCTGCGCAGGCGCGCCCGCAACAAGGCCGTCCGGTCGGCGACACGCACCTTCGTCAAGAAGGCCATCGCCGCTATCGAACAGGCCGCGCCGAACGTGATGGAGGTGCTGCGCGAGGCCCAGAGCGCCCTCGACCGCGCGGCGAAGAAGGGGGTCATCCACCCCAACGCCGCCGCCCGCCGCAAGTCGCGGCTCATGCGCCGCCTCCACGCGATGGAGGCGCGGCAAGCCGCAGCAGCGGCGGCGGCCGCCGCTGCGACGGCAGAAGCGGCCGAGAAGCCAGCGTCGACCCGAAGCCGCGCGGCCGCGGCTAAGAAGACCGCCGGCGAGAAGACCCGCTCGGCCAGCAAGACCACAACCGCCAGAAAGGCCACCTCGAAGAAGAGCTGAGCGGGGAATCGCGCCCGCGCCGCCATGACGCTGGCGCCGCGAGAGAGCGTCCGCCGATGAAGGCGCTCGTCTTCCACGAGCCCGGACGCATCGCCGTCGAACAGCGGCCCGACCCGAAGCCGGGCCCCGGCGAAGCCCTCGTCCGCGTCGCCGCCACGTCCATCTGCCATTCCGACATTCGCGTCTTCCGCGGCCTCAAGCGCGCCGCTCCCGGCGTCATCCCCGGGCATGAGGTCGCGGGCGTGGTGGCGGCGGTCGGGCCCGGCGTCTCCAGCGTGCGCCCGGGTGACCGCGTCGCCATCGACCCTATCGTCGCCGACGGCGACTGCTTCTTCTGCCGGCAGGGGAAGCGCAACCGCTGCCTGAACCGCGTCACCCTGGGATACGAACGGGACGGCGGCCTCGCCGAATACCTGCTCGCCCCGGCCGCGCTGGTCGCCCAGGGGCACCTCCTGCCCGTCCCGGACGGCGTGCCGCTCACGCGCGCCTGCCTCACGGAGCCGCTGGCCTGCGTGCTGAACTCGTTGGAGACCTGCCGCGTCGCCGCCGGCACGTCGCTGTTCCTCATCGGGGCGGGCCCGATGGGCCTGATGCACCTCATCGCGGCCCGCGCCCTGGGGGCGACGACCCTCGTGGTGAGCGAGCCCGACCCGGCGCGCCGGGAGCTCGCCCACGCCTTCGGGGCCTCCAACGTCCTCGACCCGCAGGCCGACGACCCGGTTCGCGCGACCCTCGAGGCGACCGACGGCCTCGGAGCCGACGCCGTCGTCGTGACCGCGGGGCTCCCGGACGTCGTTCCGGTGGCGCTCGCTGCCGTCCGCCGGCAGGGCGTGGTGAATCTGTTCGCGGGTTTCCCGCCCGGAACCACCGTCCCCCTCGACGTCAACGCCGTGCACTACGGCGAGCTCGTGCTCACGGGATCCCAGAACGCCACGACGGACCAGTACCGCCGGGCCCTGGCGCTCCTCGCCCGGCTCCCCGAGCTCGACCGCATCGTCACGCACCGGTTCTCCATCGACGACTCGGTCCGCGCGTACGACGTGCGGCTGGCGGGCGAGGGCCTGAAATCGATGGTGGTGTTCGAAGAGGCCTGAGAGAGCCGGTCACCCGGCTTCGACGAACCGGGTGGTGTCCAGATCGGTGCCGAGGATGACGACGATGCTCGCGTCGGGGTTAGCGGGCGTCACCTCGTCGCCGGAAGACACCGTACGGACGCGGCTCTCGTCGAGGCCGAGCCATTGCGCGATGCGCGCCGCCGCTTCGAGCCGCCCATCGAGGACGATGATCTCGGTCCGGCTGTGAGAGAGGCCATCGGTGGCGTTGCTCGTGACGACGTCCGCCGGGTCCACACCTTTCGCGACGATGTAGCGCGCCACCGCCGCCGCAAGCCCCTCGACGCCCGCGCCGTTCTGCACCTCGACGAGCCCCGGGTCCAGCGGCTCCGTGGTCGCACCCGGTTCCGCAGGCGGCGCCGTGTCCTCGCCGTACAGCGCGCGAATGGCGTCGCGGATGGCGTCGGGGTCGGCCAGGAGCACGGCGGCGCCCTGCGGCGTCGTGTAGCCCCGCGTCCATGCCCCCAGCGACAGCCCGACGATGTTGTCGATGCCGATATCCTGGGCCAGCTTCGCGAACGCCAGCACCTGAAAATCGCTGACGTCGGTCTCGATAGTGTCCTTGTAGCGCTCCCAGTACTCCATCGGGTTCTTCAGGATGTCCAGCCCCCACGCCTTCTCGAGCGCGGCGATGATCACGAGCTGCTGTCGGTGGATCCGGTCGAGGTCGTCCTTGTTGTAGCGGAGCCGAGCGTACGCGAGGGCTCTGCGGCCATCCATATGCTGCAGCCCCGGCTCGAAGTACTGCGGGTCGTAGTCTCCGGGGAGCTCGGTCCAGGAGTAGTACGGGTCGTACACGGCCTCCGGCACGTTCACGTCGATCCCGCCGATGGCGTCGATGAGCTCCTGGAAGCCCTCGAAGTCGATGATGACGTAGTGATCGATGGTGATGCCGAAGTTGTGCTCGATGGTCGCTTTCGCCAGGCCGATGCCACCGCCCGGATAGCCGGTCATTTCACCGACGACGTAGGCGGTGTTGATGCGATCGTTATAGTACCCGCCGTCGCGAGTGGGGATTTCGACCCAGAGGTCGCGGGGGATGCCCAGCATGCGGGCGTCTTTTCGCTTCGCGTCGATGCTCAGGATGATGATGGTGTCGCTGCGCGTGGGGGCCTTGCCCTCGCGCGGCCGGCGGTCCAGGCCGAGGATGAGGAAGTTACAGCGGCCCTGGCAGACCCCCGCGCTCTCGCCCTCGGTGTCGACGCCGATGCGTTGCAGGAAGCCGACCTGCCCACCAAGCCTGATCTGGTCCGACAAGAAGAGGCTGTCGACGCGCGTCACGATGACGAGCGCCAGGTAGCTCGCGATGGCGGCGAATACGAGAACGGCCAGCCCGACGGCCAGCCGCTGCCGCGTTCGCCCTCGTGAACGCCCTGCGTCGTGCGGGAGAGGCGGTCGTTCCGACACCGCTGCGAGCGTACCGACCGGCCCGATGGGGTGTCAAGCGGCATGCCGTCCCGATGGCGTCTCAGAAATTCATGGTAGAGAAGGCTTGGTGTGGTGGAGTATGCCGGGCCAGCGGCGTTGGG
>JBBING010000081.1:0-10168 GCA_037444005.1 Chloroflexota bacterium | reverse complement strand
CAACCATACCAGAAGGCAGGCGCTGCTTCTATCCCACCAACCGAGAACCAGTCACGGGACCTAGAGGAACGCCGCGGCTGTTCCGATGACCACCTTCGTGCCGTCGGGCTTCTCGGCCCAGACGTCGCACAGGGCGCGGCGGCGCTCCCCCACCGGGACGATCTCGCGAACGAGCCCGCGCGCGGTGATGGCGTCGCCGCCCCAGACCACGTTCACGAGGTTCACCTGAAGCTTCCCGCCGCAGAACCACCCCTGCCCGAAGCGCCGGGTCATCATCTCGGACAGGAAGCAGATGGTCATCATCCCCTGGACGACGATGTCCGGGAATCCGAGCTTCCTCGCGGCTTCACGATCGTTATGGTAATTCCGCTCCGGTCCCGAGAACGCGTAGCACATCTCGTCGGTGATGACCTTCGCCACCGGCGGAATCTCCTCCAGGGCCCCGGAAGGGTCGATCTCGAACCGGCGCTCGCGGCTGCGCTCGCGGTCCTTGTCCACCACCGTCCCGCGCACGCCCTCGTCCAAAAGGAAGCTCTGGTGCGTCCGGCCGCGCATCAGGATGCGACCATCCGTCCCGTACAGCGTGGCTTCGTTGACCACGTAGTCGCGGTTCCGCTTCACGTAGCGGTCGACGACCTGGGCCGCGCTCACCACACGGTCGCCCACCAGGATGGGATGGAACAGCTCGAACTCCTGCTTGGCATGCAGGTTGCCGTAGACGTTGCGCAGATACCAGCCGGGGTAGGAATAGACCTCGGAATGCCGTAGCAGCGCAGGCGCGACGGGACCGCCGAAGGGCGACGGCCCTGTGTACCACGGATGATCGTCCCCGGTGCCGGCGATGTAGGTCCGTACGAGGTCGGGCGTGATCTCGTACTCCCGGCGGCCCAGAAAGCGCCCCGGCAGCACTTCCCCTTTGGCGATGAGGCGCGCGTTCAGACCGAGGCTGGTCGTCACGGCGCACAGTCTAGCACGCCGCCTGCGGGTTCAGAACGGGCGGCGAAGGGTCGAAGATCGAATAGCGACCCTGCGCCGGGGGAGGCATGAGCGACCTCGCACGTCGCCTCGACGCTATAAGAAGCGAGCTGCTTCGCAGCCGCGTCGTGCGAGCGTGCGCCATCATCCAGGCCCTCGCCCTGGCCTACCTGACCATCCAGGTCGGCGGCGGCGTCGACACCTTCAATCCCCAGATCATGTACGTCGCCATCGTGCCGGCGGCGTTCTGGTTCGGCCCTGCGGGCGGGCTCGCGACGGGCGTCGTCGCCGGGCTCCTCGCGGGCCCTGCATCACCGGCCGACGCCGACCCTAACCGCGCGCAGGCGCTCTGGGACTGGGTGCCGCGCCTCGCGTATTTCACGGGCGTCGGGCTGACCATCGGCATCGTCAACCACCGGCTCCAGAAGCAGAGCCGCATCCTGCGCCAGACGACGGAATGGCTGGCAGCCACGACGAAGGACGCTTTGGCCGCGCGGGAGGAGGCCGAGCGTCACGCGGCCGAGGCGCGCCGCCAGGCCGCCCGGCGCGAGCACGTCGCCCGCCAGATCGAGCTCGTCCACGCCATCGACCGCGCGATCCTCGACGGCGCCAGCGAGCGGGACATCTTCCGGCTGAGCGTCGAAGCGGTGGGCAGCCTGACCGGCGCGTCGTTCTGTGCCATCCTCCTGCTGGACGAACGAGGCGCCATCGAGCTGGTGGAGGCGTGCCCGCGCGACGACCAGCGCTTCGAGCGCATCGCCGCGGCGTACGCGCAGCTCAAGCCGGGCGAATCGGCCGCGGGCTGGGCGATGCTCCAGGGCGCCCCTGCGTTTTCGGAAGACATCGAGAAGGACCCCAGGTACGACCATCTGAGAGCGATCATTCCCGATCTCGGCTTCCGCTCGACGCTCGCGGTGCCCCTGAAGACGTCGGACCGGGTGGTCGGCGTCATCGCCACGGCGTTCGCCGAACCGCGGTCGTTCCGCAAGTCGGAGATCGAACGGCTGACGCGGTTCGCGAATCAGCTTTCAGTGGCCATCGAGCACGTACGGCAGCAGGAAGCGCTGCGCAACATGACCTTCGAGACGGTGCTCGCGCTCGCCGAGTCCATCGAAAGCCGCGACCCGTACACGGGCGGACACTGCAAGCGGCTCGTCGCGTACGCGGAGCTCCTCGCGCGCGAGGCCGGCCTCACGGGCGCCGACCTGGAGACCGTCCGCTTCGGGGCCGCCCTGCACGACTCGGGCAAGGTCGGCGTGCCTGACGCCGTGCTGAAGAAGACAGGACCGCTGACCCCCGAGGAGTGGGCCGAGATGCGGCTCCACCCGTACATCGGCGGTCAGCTCTGCAAGCGGGTGAGCTTTCTGCGGCACATCTATCCCGTCGTCTACCACCATCACGAGCGGTACGACGGCACGGGCTACCCCGACGGCCTCAAAGGGGACGAAATCCCGCTGGCCGCGCGCATCGTCACCATCGCCGACGCCTACGACGCCATGACCAGCGAGCGGCCGTACCGCGGCGCCGCGAATCACGAGTACGCCGTCGCCGAGCTCAGGCGCTGCGCCGGGACGCAGTTCGACCCCGAGCTGGTCGAGCTGTTCATCCGGGCGCTGGAGCGCGAGCGCGCCGCGGGCGCTGACTTCGGCTTCGCCGAAGAACAGGCCGCCTGACCGGACCGAGACCGCCGAAGCGGCACGTTTCCGCTCGCGGGCGCTCCCGTATACTGCGGGCGTCATGCCTCCGCAGTTCGACTACATCGTCGTGGGGTCGGGGATCGCGGGGCTGTACGCCGCGCTGCTCGCCCAGGAGCACGGCTCCGTTCTCATCCTGACGAAAGGCTCCATCGACGAGTGCAACACTCGCTACGCGCAGGGCGGGATCGCCGCCGCCGTCGGCCCTGACGACAGCCCCGAGCTGCATCTGGAGGACACCGTGCGCGCCGGCGCGGGCCTCGTCGACGTCGAGGCCGCCCGCATTCTCGTCGAGTCGGCGCCCGACCGCATCCGCGACCTCGTCCGCTTCGGCGTGCCCTTCGACAGCGTCGACGGGGAGGTCGCGCTCGGGAAGGAGGCGGCCCACAGCCGGAACCGCATCCTGCACGCGGGCGGGGACGCCACCGGCGCCCACATCGAGCTCTCCCTGAGCACGCTCGCGCGGGTCTCTCACGTCACCATCAAGGAGTTCTGCCAGGTCGAAGACATCATCCTGGCCGAGGGCGCCGCCCGGGGTGTGCGGATTCTCGACACCCGCACCAACGTGCCCGAAGAGTTCTACGGCCGGCACATCATCCTCGCGACGGGTGGCTGCGGGCAGGTGTACAAGGTCACCACCAACCCCGATGTCGCCACCGGCGACGGCGTGGCCCTCGCCTACCGGGCAGGCGCCGACATCATGGACATGGAGTTCATCCAGTTCCATCCCACGGCGCTGCGGCTGCCCGGCGTGCCCATCTTTCTGATTTCGGAAGCCGTGCGCGGCGAGGGCGGCCGCCTCATCGACGCCACGGGCCGGCGGTTCATGCCCGAGTACGACCCTAGGGCCGAGCTCGCCCCTCGTGACGTCGTCGCCCGCGCCATCCTCACCGAGATGCTCAAGGCGGGCGTCGACCACGTCTACCTCGACATCTCGTTCTTGCCGGCCGAGCGCATCAGCTCGCGGTTCCCCCAGATCTACCGGTACTGCATGAGCCACGGGCTCGACATCACCAAGGAGCCGATCCCAGTGTCGCCCGCCGCGCATTACATGATGGGCGGCGTGCGCACCAACACCTGGGGCGAGACGACGGTGCCGAACCTCTACGCCTGCGGCGAGGTGGCCTGCACGGGCGTCCACGGCGCGAACCGGCTCGCGAGCAATTCGCTGCTCGAGACCATCGTCTTCTCGAAGCGCGCCGTCGAGCGCACGCTCTCGCCCGAGCGCGAGCCCCTGCCGCCCGCCGCCGACGCCATCGACCTGCCCGCGCGCGACCGCCCCGCCCCGCGTCCGCCCACGCGCATCGAGCTGCAAACCCTCATGTGGGAGCAGGTAGGCATCCGGCGGGACGGAGCGGGACTGCTGGACGCGGCGCAGCGGCTCGCGTCGTGGGAGGCGGCCCTTCCTGCGCCGATGGACCGCCCGAGCCATGAGCTCGCCAACATGATCACCGTCGGCCGCCTCATCGCTGAAGCCGCGCTGCTGCGCGAGGAGAGCCGTGGCGCCCACTTCCGGACCGACTTCCCCGAGCCCAGGGACGAGTGGAGGCGGCATCTCATCTTCCGGAGGCGACATGCTTGACCCTGTGCGGCTGCTCGACCCCCGAGCGCTCGACGACGTGATCGTGCGGGCTCTCGACGAGGACGCGGCGTGGCGGGACATCACGACGGCAGCGCTGGTTCCGCCCGACCAGGGCGGACGCGGCGTCTTCCTCTGCAAGGGTCAGGGCGTCATCGCCGGACTGCCCGTGGTGGAGGCCGTGTTCGCCCGCATGGACACCGCGTTCACCGTCCGCCGGCTGCGGGACGAGGGGGCGGACGTCGCGCCCGGCGACGAGATCGCCGTCGTCGAAGGTCCTCTGGCGCCGATGCTGAGCGCCGAGCGCGTCGCGCTGAACTTCCTTCAGCGGCTCTCAGGCATCGCCACGCTCACCCGCCAGTACGTCGACCGCGTGGCGGGCCTCCCGGTGCGCATCGCCGACACCCGGAAGACCACCCCGGGCCTCCGGCTGCTCGAGCGCTACGCCGTACGCGTCGGCGGAGGCCACAACCATCGCTTCCACCTCGGCGACGCCGTCCTCATCAAAGACAACCACCTCGTCGCGGCCCGGGCGCGCGGACTCAGCGTCACCGAGATCGTGCGCAGGGTGCGCCTCTCGATTCCGCACACCATGCGCGTCGAGATCGAGGTCACCTCGGAAGACGACGCCATGGAGGCGATCCGGGCGGGCGCGGACGTCGTGCTGCTAGACAACATGGACATCGAGGCGATCAGGCGGGTCGCCGCCGAGCGTCACCCTCACACCGTCATCGAAGCCTCGGGTGGCGTCACCCTCGAGAACGTGCGCGCCATCGCCGAGGCGGGCGTCGACGTCATCAGCGTCGGCGCGCTCACCCATTCGGCGCGCGCGCTGGACATCAGCCTGGAGGTCGACCTCACGTGAGCCAGGTCGTCATCATCAGCGGCCCGCCTGGCGCCGGCAAGACCAGCGTCGCCGAGGCGCTCTGCCAGCGCTACGACCGGACGGCGCACATCGACATCGACGTCGTCAGGGCGATGGTCCGGATGGGCGCGGCGAAGCCCTGGGGCCCCGAACCGGAGGCGGAGCGGCAGCGCCGTTTGGAAGCCCGCAACGTGTGCGCCCTGACGCGCAACTTCGTCGATGCCCTCTTCGGCGTCTTCATCGACGGCGTCATCGGGCCACTCGGCCTCCAGATCTATCGCCCGCTGCTGCGCGACATCCCGGTCCCCGTGCATTTCGTCGTCCTGCTGCCCTCGCTCGAGGAGACGTTGCGCCGCGACCATGCCCGGCCGGGCAGTCACGTGCTCTCCGAGCGGCTCCACCTCATCCACGCGGACTTCGTGAGGGCGGGACGGTTCGCGGGCGAGGTCATCGACAACACCGCCCTCACGGTGGAAGAGACGGCGGACGTCGTCATGGAGCACGCCGCTCAGGGGCGGCTGCTCCTGGAGCTCTGACGGCGCTCGAAGCGGATTCGCAGCGTCCTCGTCCCGTCGAGGTCGACGGGCACGCGGACGAGGTCGCCTCGCTGGCGGAACGCGGCGCGGTGGCGCCCCGCCCACGCCGAACGGGCGCGCAGGCCCGCCGCAGCCACGAAGACCTCCCCTCGCCCCCGGGGCGTCGGCCGCAAGCGGAGCCGCAGCGTTTTGCCCTCCCACGTCTCCTCCGCGAGCTCGACCGCTCCCTGCCCGAAGTGCAGGGTCGATCCGACGAACCCCGGGCGCGACATCCGCGGCCGCAGCGCCACGAGACGGCAGCCGTGCGCCGGGACGCGCGCGAGCCGCAGAGTCCCGCGGACGTCCGGAAACAGCCGCTCGGTCCAGAGCTCGAACGCGGTCCAGTCGCCTTCGGGGAGGCCGACCGGCAGGTCTCGCGCACGGTCGTCCCAGTTGATGGCGGCGATGAGCCACGCGGGCGCTTCCGGCGTGCGGCCGCGCCACTCGAAGAGGCGCGGCAGCGAGCGCTCCATCAGGTCGCGCGCCGATGCGCCCCGGGGCAGCGGCGGCAGCGCCATCGACAGCAGCGCCAGCCGTTCCGCTGGCAGCCGCGTGAGGTCGTCGCTCGAGAGCGTCATCCCGCCGGAAAGGGCGATCACCGTCGCGAGCGTGCGGACCTCGTCCAGCGTCAGCTTCGTCCGGTCGTCGCGCACGAGGAGACAGTCGGGGTCGTTGACCCACAGACGGCCGTGCATCCAGGCGCGCGCGATCGTGTTGCGCACGGCGGCCTCGGTCGCGGGTTCGCCGCCCGCGGGCGGACGCGCAGGGTTGCGCCGAGGACGCGCCTTCCCCTCGCGCTCCTCCTTCGTCTGAAAGCGCCACCACGGGGCGACATCGGGGCCGATCCGCATGCCGTCGACGATGCCCGCGGAGGCGCCCATCAGAGCGCCGCACCCCAGGACGAACCGCCTCCCGCCCACGCCCGCGCGTACCGCCTGCAAGAGACGCCGGTACGCCTCGACGCGGGGCACGCGGGGATCGGCCCGCACGCCCGCCAGGGCCGCCCCGTACAGGAAGTCGACCTTCACGTAGTCGTAGCCCCAGCCCTCGGTCACCTCGCGGAACAGATCGCGCACCCAGGCCACCGTATCGGCGCGGCTCCCGTCGAGCCCGAACGTCCGCTGGCCCCAGTTCCACATCGCGAGGACTGGCTCGCCGCCGGCGTCACGCACCACCCAGTCGGGACGCTCCCGGTAGGTCTGCGAGCGCTCCCCGAGCAGGAACGGGGCGAGCCAGATTCCGGGGCGAAATCCCGCCTCGCGAATCTCGCGGGCGAGCCAGGCCATTCCGTGCGGGAACTTCTCGTTCGTGCGAAGCCAGTCGCCAATCTCGGCCTGATAGCCGTCGTCCACCTGCACCCACTCGAGCGGAAGGACGCCGCGGAGGCGCTGCAGGGCCGCCAGGTTCGCCAGCACGTCGGCCTCCGTCACGTTCGTGAAGTAGTAATACCAGGAGCACCACCCCGTCGGAGCGCGTCCCGGTGTCCGGGCGCCCATGGCGCGCGCCACTCCGTCGGCGTACCGCCCGAGCTGTTCGAGCGCGCCGCCCTCCTCGTCCACGACCAGACGCTCCGCTCGGAGCGTCTCGCCCGGGTCGAGGGGGACGCCGTCCGTCCAGCAGACAGCCTCCAGCAGGCCCCGGGCGCGGTCGACCCGGACCTGGGTCACGAAGCGGCGAGCCGTCTCGAACCCCACCAGCAGCGAACAGCCCGAGCCCTCGGTCAGCACGGTGACCTCGTCGGACCGAAGCTCGCCCGTGCGGCGCAGGTCCCGCGCCGATTCCGCGGGCGCTTCGACGGGCGGCCGACTCGCCACGTCGTACTGGCGCAGGCTCAGCGAGAGCGCGGGGGACCACGACTGCCAGCCCTGCCGGTACGCCCGCTCCGCCCTCGCGACGATGCCGTGGCCGAGAGTGGACGAAGCGATGAGCGGCGACACGGACTCGACGCGCACGGGGCGGACGCCCGTGTTCGTGACGTCCACCTCGACCGCGAGCCGTCCCGCAGCGTCCCGAACCCGCGCCCGCAACTCGATGCCGCGACGCGCCGTCGCTTCCCGCGCACCCGCCTCCAGCGGGAGCAGCAGGCCGACACGCCCCCGCGTGGTGCGCGCCTGGACGAGCACAGGACGCCCTTCGAACCAGGTCACGACGCCACCTCCCACACCCGAAGGCCGTCCGCGGCCGTGGTCTCGAACCACCAGGCGTCGAGCCCGGTTCGCTCCCGGTAGGGCCGCACGACTGCCTCCTCGAATCTACCGAGCGCCTCTCGCCGCACGAGGTGCACGGTCGCCCCGCCGAAGCCGGCCCCTGTGAGACGCGCGCCCAGCGTTCCTTCGAACGACCGCGAGAGTTCGCACAGCAGGTCGAGCTCCGGACAGCTCACCTCGAAGTCGTCGCGCAGCGACAGGTGGGAGGCGTCGAGCAGGCGGCCCAGCGCCTCGAAGGCCGCGAACCCGCCCTGTGAGCCCGCCTTCCGCAGCAGCCGGACCGCTTCCCGGACGCGCGCCTCCTCCGTGATCACGTGGCGGGCGCGCCGGAACAGCGTCTCGGGGAGCGCCGCGGCCGCCGCGTCCAGCTCGCCCGGCGCGACGTCCGCCAGGGCGCCGATGGGCCTCCCGAGCGCGGCCCGGAGGCCACGCAACGCCTCCTCGCACTCGGCGCGGCGCTGGTTGTACGCCGACGCGGCGAGCGTTCGCGGAAGCCCGGTGTGGACGACCACCAAGGCGACGCCGGCGATTTCTAGGGGCAAAGGCACGCGCTCCATTGCGAGGTCCGCCGTGTCGATGAGCAGCGCCTGCCCCCGGCGGCAGAGCGCCGCCGCGAGCTGATCCATCACGCCGCAGGCCACGCCGGCGAACACGTTCTCCGCCCGGCGCGCCAGCAGTGCGAGATCGCGGTCCGACAGGTCCAGTCCTCCCGCCGCGCGGAGCGCCCCGGCGACCGCCATCTCCAGCGCCGCTGACGAGGACAGGCCAGCCCCCGGAGGGACATCGCTCCAGACGGCGAGATCGGTGCCCCGCACGGTGTGCCCACCCTCACGAAGCGCCCACGCTACCCCCGCGACGTAGCGCGCCCACGGCGGCAGGCCCTCGGGAGCGAGCCGTCGCAGGTCGACAGTCGCCGTCTCGTCGAAGGCGGCGGAGCGCACGCGAAGCGTGGCGTCGTCGCGGGGCGCCCACGCCACCTGCGTCGCCCGGTCGATGGCGACGGGCAGCACGTGCCCGCCGTTGTAGTCGAGGTGCTCGCCGATGACGTTGACGCGCCCGGGCGCGATGGCGACGCCTGCCGCGGTGCGACCGAACGCACGTCGAAGGAGGTCAGCGGCCTCGGAGCCCGGCAGCGTCATCCGCGCTCCCTCGCCGCCTCGCGCAGCTGCGCGGCTGTCTCTTCGGGAAGCGTGTCGTTGATGAACGTCCCGGCGCCCGTCTCGCACCCCGCGAGATACTTCAGCCGGTCGCGAGCTCGATAGGGCGGCGTGAACTCGAAGTGCAGATGGTCCGCCAGGCTCGAAGCGCCATCGGTCGCCGCCTGATGCGCCGACATGACGTAGGGCATGGGAAAGCCCCACAGTGCGTCGTACGCGCGCAGCAGGCTCCGGTACACGCGCGCGAGGTCATCCCGCTCGGCGGCGGAGAGCTCGGCGAGCGACCGGCGGTGTTCGCGCGCGACCACGTGCGTCTCGTACGGCCAGCGCGCGGCGAAGGGCACGTACGCGACGAACGCGGTCCCCTCGATGAGCGTCCGCGCGCCGTCGCGGGCCTCCCGTTCGGCGGCGTCGCACAGCAGGCACCGCCCTCCGTGTCCGCTGGCGTACGCCTCGAAGGCGGCGCGCTCCTGCGCGATCCGCGGAGGCAGGTACGGAAACGCATAGATCTGTCCATGGGGGTGCGTCAGCGTCACGCCGATCTCTTTGCCGCGGTTCTCGAAGATGAAGACGTAGCGGACGTCGTCGCGCGATCCCAGGTCGCGGTACCGGTCGGCCCAGACGTCGATGAGCCGCCGGGTCCACACCTCCGGGAGGTCGGCGAGCCCCGCCGTGTGATGGGGGGAGTACACGACGACCTCGTTCACGCCGACGGCCGGAGCTGAACGGCCCGCCGTCGACGGCTCGGGGGCGGGCGCCACGGGCCGCAGGCTCGGGAAGCGGTTCTGGAAGACGGCGATCTCGAAATCTGGCGCCGGAATCTCAGTCGGCGCGTCGGAGCGCGACGTCGGGCACAGCGGACAGTACTCCTCGGGCGGCAAGAAGGTGCGCCCCTGGCGATGCGTCGCGACGATGACCCACTCGCCTAGGAGAGCGTTCCACCGAAGCTCCATCCGGCCTGGCTCCATGGCGAGGCCATCGGCCGGTGGCGGAGGCAGGGGCCGATTCCAGGCGTAGTAGATGAGTTCGCGGCCATCGGGCCGCCGGTAGACGGCTTTGCGAAAGGCGCTCACGGCCGTAATCGTACGGCTCGGCGCCTTGTGCGTCACGCCAGCG
>JBBING010000080.1:8112-10593 GCA_037444005.1 Chloroflexota bacterium | reverse complement strand
GGCGGTTGTTCGCCGTTCGTCGCAACAGGTACAATCGCGACACCGCCGCCCCCTACGGGTGACGCCGACCGATCATTCGCGAGCGCGCCCGGCGCCCGCGCCCTTCAGGACGCCCGCCGGGCATCGCAGCCGCTCGAGGAGCGAACATGAAGGAATACACCACCGAGCGTATTCGTAACGTCGTTCTCCTGGGACACGGCTCGACGGGAAAGACGTCGCTGGCGGAGGCGGCGCTCTTCGCCACCGGCGCCATCAGCCGGCTCGGTAAGGTCGAGGAGGGCAACACTGTCTCCGACTACGACCCCGACGAGATCAAGCGGGGCATCAGCATCAACCTCGCCCTCGTCCCGTGCGAGTGGAAGGACCACAAGGTCAACCTCATCGACACGCCCGGCTACGCCGACTTCGTGGGGGAGGTCAAGGGCGGCGTCCGCGCGGCCGACGTCGGGCTCATCGTCGTCGACGCCTCCGCGGGCGTGCAGGTCGGCACGGAGCAGGCGTGGCGTCACGCCGGCGACGATGGCCTGCCCCGGGCGTTCATCATCAACCGGATGGACCGGGAGAACGCTGACTTCGCGAGCGCGCTCCAGGCCCTGCGCTCCGCCTTCGGGAAGCAGTGCGTCCCCGTGCAGATTCCCATCGGCGCGCAGGACGCCTTCCAGGGCGTCGTCGACCTCGTCGAGATGCAGGCCTACACCGGCGACGGGAAACAGGCCGGCCCCGTGCCGGAGTCCCTCGCGGCCGAGGCGGCTTCTTTCCGCGAACAGCTCGTCGAAGTCGTGGCCGAGACCGACGACGAGCTCATCTCGAAGTATCTCGAGGGCGAAGAGCTGACCACGGAGGAGATCCAGCGAGGGCTCCGTTTGGGCGTCGCCGCCGGGACGGTGGTGCCGGTGTTCGTGGCCGCGGCCACGAAGACGATCGGCACGGCGCGCCTGCTCGACTCCATCATCGCGTACCTGCCGTCGCCTCTGGACCGCGGCGAGGCGTGGGAGACGGAGGACGGCAAGAAGCTGAAGGCGGACCCGGCGGGCCCGCTCGCGGCCCAGGTCTTCAAGACCGCGGCCGACCCCTACGTCGGCAAGCTCACGTACTTCCGTGTCGTCTCGGGGACCTTCAAGGGCGACTCGCACGTGTGGAACGCCAACCGCGGGGCCGATGAGCGCGTGGGCCAGGTCTTCGTGCCGCGGGGCAAGTCGCAGGAGAACGTCTCCCAGCTCGTCGCCGGCGACATCGGCGCGGTAGCGAAGCTCGCCGTCACGGTCACGGGCGACACCCTCTGCGCGAAGGACCGCCCGATCAAGCTGCGGCCCATCCGGTTCCCCGCGCCGAGCTACAGCGTCGCCATCGCCCCCAAGACGAAGGCCGACGTCGACAAGCTCGGGCCCGCCCTCCAGCGCATCGCGGAGGAGGACCCCACCGTCGTCGTGCAGCGCGAGCCGAGCACGGGCGAGACGATCCTGTCGGGCATCGGCGACTCGCACATCGACGTGACCATCGAGAAGATGAAGCGCAAGTTCGGCGTGGACGTCGAATCGCACCCGCCGAAGGTGCCGTATCGCGAGACCATCACGGCGACGGCGACGGCGGAGTACATCCACAAAAAGCAGACGGGCGGTCACGGACAGTACGCGCGCGTCGCCATCAAGCTGGAGCCGCTCGAGCGGGGCAAGGGCTTCGAGTTCGTCGACCAGATCGTCGGCGGGGTGGTGCCGAAGCAGTACATCCCCGCGGTCGAGAAGGGAGTGCAGGAGGCGATGCAGGAGGGCGTCCTCGCGCACTACCCGATGATCGACGTGCGGGTCACGCTGTTCGACGGGAAGGACCACCCGGTCGATTCGTCCGAGATGGCGTTCAAGCTGGCTGCGGCGCAGGCGCTCAAGAAGGGCGCTGCCGAGGCTAAGCCGGTGCTGCTCGAGCCCATCGTCAAGCTGAAGGTCACGGTGCCCGACGCCAACACCGGCGACATTATGTCGGACCTGAACGCGAAGCGGGCGAAGGTGCTGGGCATGACGCCGTCGGACGGGACGACGACGATCGAGGCGCTGGCGCCGCTCGCGGAAGTGCAGCGCTACGCCACTGACCTGCGCTCGATGACGCAGGGGCGCGGCACCTTCCAGATGGAGTTCAGCCACTACGAGGAAGTGCCGCCGCACCTGGCGCAGAAGGTCATCGCTGAGGCCCAGGCCGAGCGCGGCTCGTAGCCGCGGCGCGGCGCACGAGGGCCCCCGTCTCTGTGGAACGCACGGCGCGCCCGCGGGACGAGATCGCCGTGTGGGACGCCTCCGGGGCCGAGCGCGGCAGCGTGCGGGTACCGGCAGTCATGAAGGGCAGGCTTCAGCCTGCCCGGCGTGGGTCCGATGGACTGCCGGCCACGCTGAAGCGTGGCCTTCACATGGGGGAACGCTGCGGTCGCGCCAATCCCTGCCCCAACCCCTACATGAAGGGCAGGCTTCAGCCTGCCCGGCGTGGTCGGATGGA
>JBBING010000080.1:6671-8012 GCA_037444005.1 Chloroflexota bacterium | reverse complement strand
GCCCCAACCCCTACATGAAGGGCAGGCTTCAGCCTGCCCGGCGTGGTCGGATGGAGCGCCGGCCACGCTGAAGCGTGGCCTTCAGTGGTGGGGCAGCCAATGGGGGGACGCTGCGGTCGCCCCGATCGCTGCCCCAACCCCTACATGAAGGGCAGGCTTCAGCCTGCCCGGCGTGGTCGGATGGACCGCCGGCCACGCTGAAGCGTGGCCTTCAGTATGGGGACGAGGGCGGCCTCCCGCGGAGGCGTGGGCCCCGGCAGGGTGAGGCTCGGCAGCGTCCCCAGTCCTAGTGCGGCTCGGAGGCGCGACCCTTCCCCGGCGCGGGCGCCTTCCGTACCATGGGGTCGCATGGGCGGCGAACCGTTGCGCATCACCTTCCTGGGCTCGGGCAACGCCTTCTCGCCCGGGCGGTACTGGTCGTCGTTCCTCGTGAACGATCGCTACCTGTTCGACGCTTCGCCCGTCACGCTGCCCCACCTCAAAATGCTGGGCAAGTCGCCCGACGACATCGAGGTCATCTTCATTACCCATTTCCACGCCGATCACTGGTTCGGCCTGCCGTTTCTCTTCCTCGAGTACGCCGAGCTCTCGCACCGGTCGGCGCCGCTCACCATCGTCGGACCGCCCGGCATCGAGGAGCGGGCGCGCGTCGTGACCGAGGCGGGGTTCCCCAACGTGTTCCGGAAGAAGGACCGCGGGTACCGGCTCGAATGGATCGAGGCCGAAGACGGCCTCGAGGCGCAGGCAGGGCCGCTCCGGTTCCGGGCGTATCGCGTCCAGCACGTCGACGCCCTCACGTCGCTGGGCTATCGGGTGCAGATCGGCGGGCGGACGCTCGCCTACAGCGGGGACACGGTGATGTGCGACGCGCTGACGCCGCTGGCCGACGGGGCCGACGTGTTCGTGGTGGAGTGCTCGTGCTGGGAGGGCACATGCGGCCCGCACCTCTGCCCCGATGACGTTCGGGAGCTCCGCCGCCGGATTTCGCCCCGGACGCGGTTCGTGCTCACGCATCTGGACCGGGGAGTCGGGTCGCTCGGAGACGAGTTCCTGGTGGCGGAGGACCTGGCGACGATCACGTTGTGAACACGGGCACAACCCCTTCCCGCAACGTGATTCGCCCCTGTAGGATGGGATCGCCCCCTGCGCCGTTCGGGAAAGGACGGAATCGATGGCGTACGGCGTCGGCGTAATCAAGGGCCTGATGGTGGTGCTACGCCACCTCGGGCGAAAGCCGTTCACGGTCGAGTTCCCGGAGGAGGTGCGGCCCATTCCCCACCGCGCGCGGACCAGCCTGCTCTGGTTCGACGAGCGGTGCACGGGCTGCAGCACCTGCGCCCA
>JBBING010000080.1:0-6571 GCA_037444005.1 Chloroflexota bacterium | reverse complement strand
GTGCCCGGCTTCTCGCCCGAGGCCGAAGGGCGGGTAGCAGAGACGGAAGCGGCGTGAGCGAGGTCACTCTCAACATCGACGGTCGCGACGTTCGGGCGGAAGCGGGCGCCCCGCTGGTCGAGGTCATCAAGCGCGCCGGCATCTGGATCTCGAACCTGTGCTATGTGGACGGCCTGCCGCCGTACGCGGGTTGCCGGACGTGTCTGGTCGAGATCGAAGGCGCGCGCGGCCTGCAGCTCGCCTGCACCACCGCCGTCCGCGAAGGCATGGTCGTGCGCACGTGGTCGGACGAGATCAAGGCGGCCCGCCAGGCCGTCGTCTCCCTCATCAACGCCAACCACCCGGACCGCTGCCTGACCTGCCACCGTCGCGTGAAGTGCATGCCCGGCGACATCTGCCTTCGCGACGACGTCGTCACCCACCGCTGTCTGACGTGCGCGAAGAACTACCGGTGCGAGCTCCAGGACACCAACATCCTGCTGGGCATGGGGGACGACAGCGTCGAGCCGTGGGAGGGCGAGAACCGCACCTACTACCACGGCCCGACTCCCGAGCCCGACCGCGCGAACCCCTGGCTCGAGTTCGACCCGCAGATGTGCATTATTTGCACACGCTGCGTGCGCGCCTGCGACGACATCCGCCAGACCGGCGCCATCACGCTCGCTGGCCGCGGCTACACCACCCGGATCGCGTTCGGCAGCGGGGGCGCCGTGCATGAATCCAACTGCGACTTTTGCGGCGCCTGTATCGACGTCTGCCCCACGGCGACGCTCCTCGAGAAGCCGAACAAGTGGATCGCGCGGACGGAGGACTGGACGCCGACCGTCTGCAACTCCTGCTCCGTCGGCTGCACGCTGAGCGTCGGCGCGCGACAGGGCCGGGCGGTGATGGTGAAGCCCGACCGCCTGAATCCCGTGAGCTTCGACCAGATCTGCGTCCGCGGGCGCTTCCACTACGACGCCATCTCGCATCGCGAGCGGCTGACGCGCCATCTGGTCCGCAAGGGCGACACGCTGGTCCCGGCGTCCTTCGAGGAAGCCGCCGGGACGCTCATCGACCGCCTCCAGGACATCGTGAAGCGCCACGGCGCCGGGTCGGTGGCGTTCCTCGGCTCGCCGTTCCTGACGACCGAGGAGAACTACCTGACGCAGAAGCTGGCGCGCGAGGTCATCGGCACGCCGCACGTCGACAGCAGCCACGGGCCGGTCAATCGCGCCGTCGCGCAGGCGCTGCGCGACGCCTTCGGGACCGACGCGCTGCCCGCCTCCATGGAGGGGCTCGACCGCGCGGCCGCCATCGTGGTCATCGCCGACGATCTCGAATCGAGCCACAACGTCGCCGCCCTGCGGGTGAAGCAGGCGGTCCGCCGGCACGGCGGACGCCTGGCGCTGGTGAGCCCGCACTGGGGCGAGCTCGCCGATTTCACGGAGCCGTACGGCGGCGTCTGGGTGCGCCCGGCGCCCGGCGCCGAAGCCGCAGCCGTCGCCGCGCTCGCCGCAGCCATCGCCAAGAAGCGCGCCGCCGAGGGCGGATCGCAGGCCTACGCCGGGGTCGAGGGCGACCTCACGGCGGCGCCGGCGGTCGATGTGCCGGAGCTGGAGAAGGGGGCGGCGCTGCTCGCGCAAGTGGCGTCGGACCCCAGCGCTGATGTGCGCGTCCTCTACGCGCCGAACCCGGTGAGCGCGGACGCCGCCGCCGAGGGCGCGAGGGCCGCGGCGAACCTGGCGATGGCTCTCCGGGGCGCCGATGCGGCGCGCTGCCTCGTCGTCCTGCCGACGGAGGCGAACGTCAACGGCATGCGCGACGCCGGCGTCGAGCCCGAGGGTGGGCTGCCGTTCGAGGAGATGATCGCGGCGGCGGAGCGCGGGGCCCTCAAGGCGATGGTCGCCGTGGGCGACAACCCGCTGATGTCGGCCCCGGACGCCGCGCGTGTGCGGGCGGCGCTCTCGAAGCTGGAGCTTCTCGCCGTTGTAGACGGCACGCTGACCGACACCGCGAAGCTCGCGCACGTCGTGCTCGCGGACACGCCCACGTACGCCAGGGACGGCGTCTTCGTGAACGCGGAGCGCCGCGTGAGCCGGCTGCGCCCTGCCATCGAGCCCGACGGCGACGCTCGGCCCGCTCTCGACCTGCTGCTCTTGCTGGCGAAGCGCTTGAACGCCGGCTGGACCTTCGAGTCCGCGGCCGACGTGATGGAGGAGCTGGCCTCCCGCGTCCCGCGGTACGCGGCCGCCCGCTACGGCGAGGAGACGCGGTGGGGGAAGGTCCGGGTCGTCGAGGAGCCGTCCCGCTGCGTCGCCCAGCCCGTGGCGCCCCCGTCCGCGCCCGGCGGAGCGAAGGGCGCGCTGGTGCTCTTCACCGCCCGCACGTTGTACACGTCGTGGGAAGGGGCGTCCATTCACTCGCCCGAGGCGGACAAGCTGCACCGCGAAGAGTTCGTCCAGATGAACCCGGCCGACGCCGTGGAGCTCGGGGTCTCGCAGGGCGACGAGGTCGCGCTGCGCAACGGCGACGCCGAGCTCGTCATGCGGGTCGAGGTGACGAACGCGGTGCCGCGCGGCGCCGTGTTCGTTCCCTGGTATTACGACGGCGGCGCCGTGGCCGCCCTCTTCACCGGCGACGCGGCGCGTACCGGCCTCGCGCCCGTGGCCGTAGGCGTGCGCGAGCGCGTCTGACCTCGCTTCGTTCTCCGCTCGCGACGAGCCCTACAGCACCACCAGATTGTTCCGGTGGACGACCTCGGCGCCGTAGTCGTGTCCGAGGATCTGCGCCACCCGGTCGGAGCGGGCCCCGCGGATGGCGAGGACCTCCTCGGCGTCGTAGTTGGTAATGCCGCAGGCGATGCGCTGGCCAGCGGGGTCGTAGATGTTGACGGCGTCGCCGCGGCGGAAGGCGCCGCTCACGTCGCGCACGCCCGCGGGCAGCAGGCTGCTGTGGCGCTCGCGGATGGCCCGGGCGGCGCCCTCGTCGACCACGATGCGCCCGCGGGCCGCGAGGCCGGCTAGCATCCATCGGCGGCGGCTGTCGAGACGGGCCGACGCCGGGAACCGCGTCCCGAGGGCTTCCCCGCGGGCGAGCCGGACCAGCGCGTCGGGCTCGTGGCCGCTGGCGATGACGGTGTCGGCGCCGCCGGCGGTGGCGAGCTTCGCGGCCTGCAACTTCGTGATCATGCCGCCCGTCGCCCGCTCGCTGCCGGCGCCGCCCGCCATGCGCTCGATGCGCTCGTCGATGCGCTCGACGAGCTCGACCAGCTTCGCGTCCGGATGCTTGCGGGGGTCGGCCGTGAAGAGCCCCGGCGTGTCGCTCAGCATCACCAGCAGGTCGGCGTCCACCAGATTCGCCACCAGCGCCGAGAGGTTGTCGTTGTCGCCGATGGTGGCCCCTTCGATCTCCTCGACCGCCACCACATCGTTCTCGTTGATGATGGGCACGACCCCGAGGTCGAGCAGGGCGAGGAGCGTGTTCCTCGCGTTCAGATAGCCGACGCGGTCCGACAGGTCACGGCGCGTGAGGAGGCACTGCGCGACCGTGATGTCGTGCCACGCGAAAAGCTGGTCGTACGCCTGCATGAGGTGCGACTGGCCGACGGCCGCGAGCACCTGCCGGAACGGCATATCGCCCCGCCGCTTGCCGACGCCGAGCACGTGACGTCCGGCGGTGATAGCGCCCGACGTCACGAGGAGCACCTGGACGCCGCCGCGGAGGAGAGCCGCCACCTGGCCGACCAGCCCCGCCATCACCGTCAGGTCGAGCCGGTCGGTCCCGGCGGTGAGCAGATTGGTGCCCGCCTTGGCGACGATGCGGCGGTAGCGGTATCCGCCCGTGTTGTCGGTCGATCCGGCGCGCATGCGGAGCGTGGTCCCTCGAAATCGGCTTCGGCCCGAGTGTACCCACGGGCTCGCGGCGCCAACAAGCGCCGCGCGCGAACCGACGGCGTCGATGGGCCGTTCGTCCGTGCCTGATGGCTGCAGGGAGCATATCGAACGGAACAGCGGCGCGCGTCCAGCGGCGCCGATACCGCACAGGGACGCGAAGGAAACCGTTCGGACCCGACCGGGCATGACCTGCGGCGCCGTCCCGTACAGGCCATCCGGCGCACGGGAGACGACCATTGTCACTGGGGACGGTGCCGGAGGCGGTGATACGATTTCATCAGAAGGAGCGCCGTCGGGACGGCAGGGCCGGCGGCTAGCGAAGGAGTGAAGCCATGAGCAAGCTTGTGGCGGTGGTGATCGGGGCCGCGGCATGGGTCGGCGTCGCCGCCGTGGCGGTCCTGATCGTCTTCAACATCGGGGACAAGAACCAGGTCCTCATGTTTCTGCCGATCCTCGCGGCGGTGGTGGCCGCGTGGGGGATCGGCGAGCTGGTGACCGAGCGGGTTCTCGTGGAGCATGAGGAGGGCTCGTGATGGCACTGTTCGAGCGCGCATTCGAACGTCGTGAGCTGAAGGACCCCGCGTTCCTGAAGCTCATCTTCAGCAACACCCTGCTGGCGCCCCTGTGGGCCCTCGCCCGGATGTATCTCGGCTACCAGTGGCTGCTGGCCGGGTCCCACAAGGTCTGGGGCTCGGACCGCTGGATCGCGGTCGAGGGACCCGACGGCCTCGCCCTGAAGGGCTTCTGGGAGCGGGCGACCGCCATCCCGGAGCAGGGCCGCCCGCCCATCGCGTACGACTGGTACCGCGACTTCCTGACGTACATGCTCGACCACGAGTGGTACACCTGGTTCTCGTGGATCATCGCGCTGGGCGAGGTCGCCGCGGGTATCGCGCTGATCGTGGGCGCGTTCACGGGCTTCGCAGCCCTGGGCGGCGCCTTCATGAACTTCAACTTCATGCTCGCGGGAAGCGCCAGCACCAACCCGGTCCTGTTCGTCATCGCCCTGCTGGTGGCGTTCGGCTGGAAGGTGTCCGGCTGGATCGGCGTCGACCGGTGGCTCCTGCCGGCCCTGGGCACGCCGTGGCAGCCCGGAAGGGTCTTCGGCCGCGCGCGCCCGGAGGCGCCACCCGCCGCGAGAGGATTCAAGCCGGGCGCAACCCCCGCCTGACGAACGCCCGGCTCACACCGACGGGGCGGCCGCGACGGCCGCCCCGTCACGTATGCCTCCGGAAGCTCGCACCTCATTCGGCGAACAGTTCGAAGAACTTGGGGAACGTGCCCACCGCCCCAATGACGAGCAGAACCGCTGTCACCAGTAGGACCGCGTTCATGGACACGTTGCGCTTCCACATGGTCGGAGCCAGGAGCGCCCAGGCGACCAGCCAGATAACGCCGGCCAAGGTTGTCTTGCCGCTCAGCGGCCCGACCCGGTTCTGGAAGTTCAGGAAGTCGTGCATGCGCGCACTGGCTTCACTGACAGTCGTGAAGAAGCCCAAGGCCGCCACGCCTATCCCCGCCGCGATGAAGGCCGCGGCGGCGGCGCCGTTGGGCTTCTCGACGATCTCGAGTTCTTGGGGCTCCCATGCAATGTCCTCGACGACCTTGCCGTCGCGCTGCTTCACGGTGATGGTGGCCATAGCCTCCTCCTCAGACCAAGGGAGCGGCCTTCGTGATGAAGGCGCCGAGACCGCCGGCGATGCCCGCCGCCACGAACGAGAGGATGAAGAGCGCCATTGTCGCGTACCGGAGCTTCCTGTCGACGATGAGCTGTGTGCCGTAGTAGAGAACGATGAAGGCCACGGCCGTCGCCAGAATCGGCGACACCCAGGCGACGTGCTCCTTCCACTCCATCCCGAACCGGTGCCACTCTTCCTTACCCGGCGTCGCCAGGAGAAGGGAACGAGGGTATTCGGACAGGTCTTGCGTCCCTTCCGGCGGCTTCGCCCGGTACCACGGATACACGATGTAGGTGCCGGTGACGACCGTGACCCAAGCGATGATCGCCATCGTCGTCACTCCGACTTTCAGGCGGAGCAAACGTTCGCGCAGGCCGTTGACCGTCACCCATTCCGGCCGCAAGCTCCAGAGGCCCGCGAACCCGCCGGCGAACGCTAACAAGAAGACCGCTCCGAAAAACATGCCGTGGAGCGCCGTCCACATTTCTCGGTCGGTTAGTTCCATGAAGGGGGATCCTCCTTTCCAGCGGGGTGAGGCACCCTTGTTCGCCGCTCCTCTCGCCCATCATACGCCCCTTCGGTTGCTCGACACCGGGGCGTATGTCCAGCAAGTGATAGCCCAAACAACTTATCGCGCAGGGCGAGTCAGCTCCCTTCTTCGCGGAGCTAGGCTGTTCCCTGCTCTTTCCCTTGCCTGCGCTCCCGCTCCTCGCGTTGTCGCTCCTCCGCCGCTTCTTCGCCGCCCGGGACGGCGACGCCGGCCTCGATGTCCGCCTGCACCTCCTCCGGCTTCGGCACGCGCGCCTCCAGCCGCTGGCCGAGCAGCGCGTAGTAGTTCAACCCGAGGTAGTGCAGCGGCTTCAGGTCGTCGTCCTCCAACAGCCACGTCTCTCGAAAGGCGTCGGCTTCGACCTGCGCCGCCACGATCTTCCCGATGAAGAGCGTGTGGTCGCCGATGCGGAACGAATCCTCGAGGCCGCACTCGATGTAGGCCACGCAGCCCTCGATGAGGAGCGG
>JBBING010000079.1:0-11007 GCA_037444005.1 Chloroflexota bacterium | reverse complement strand
CGTCCGAACGCGCTCGCCCGCGCGCGCCGCCGCCGCGGCGGGCCTCCGCGCGGTGTATGTGGTCGTCTCGCTGGCGCTGCTGATTCTGGCGCTGGAGACGCTCAAGGCCAGCGCCAGCGGCCTCCGGCCGGCGCTCGACGCGATGTCGGCGTCCGGCATGCCCGGCTTCCTGGGCGTCGGCTGGCTCGGCTCCTATCTCGCCCTCAGCGGCTCACCCGTCGCCGCCATCGCCGTCACCCTCTTCAGCGCCGGCGCCATCTCCGACACCGAAGCCTTCGCCATGATCAACGGCAGCCGGCTGGGGGCGTCGTTCATCGTGCTGCTGGTCGGCTTCCTCGCGTACGTCCGCGGCCGCCGCAGCCCCGACGGCATCTACGTCGGCGTCGTCGCCCTCATCGTCGCCTTCACGCTCTGGGCGCCGGTGGTGCCGCTGGGATGGTTCGTCCTTCGAGAGGGATGGCTGGACAGCGTGCGCTTCGGCAGCCCCGGCCTTCTGACGGACGTCATCGACCTCGTGTTCGCGCCGGCGGTGGAGCGCCTCGACGCCTGGCTGCCGGACATCGCCCTGTTCGGGCTCGGCATGGCGCTCATCCTCGCGGCGTTTTCGTCCTTCGATCGGGCGCTGCCCAATCTCGAGAACCCCGGGCCCCGCTTCGAGCGCTTCGCCGCGGCCTTCCACCGCCCGCTTTCGATGTTCATCCTCGGCCTGCTCGTGACGGGGATGACCCTCTCGGTGTCGCTGTCCCTGACGATCCTGGTGCCCCTCACGCTGAAGGGCTACGTGCGCAGGCAGCACATCATCCCGTACGTCATGGGGGCGAACATCGCGACGTGGGTGGACACGCTCTTTGCGGCGCTGCTGGTCGACACGCCCCGCGCTTTCACCATCGTCTTCACGCAGATGGCGACGGGCGCGGCGGTGTCCCTCGCGGTGCTGTCGATCGCGTACGGCCCGTACCGCCGTGCCGTGCTGTGGGCGGCGCACCGGGCGACCTCGTCCCGGACCGGCTTTGCGGTGTTTCTGTGCGCGCTCACGGTGCTGCCCCTGGGGCTCCTGCTCGCGTGATCGTCTTGTCCCGGCGAGCGCCGGTTTGCTACGATTGTTGAGGTAATCGCTTAACTTTTCGGCGGTTCGACATGCGGATCTCGACCAAGGGCGACTACGGCGTGCGAGCGCTCATCGAGCTGGCGCACCACTACGGTCAGGGGACCATCCAGAGCGCCGAAATCGCGGCGCGTCAGGGCATCCCGGAGCCGTACCTGGACCAGCTTCTCACCACCCTGCGCCGCGCGGGCTTCATCCGGAGCGTGCGCGGCCCCCAGGGTGGCCATGCGCTCGCCCGCGACCCCGACGAGATCAAGTTGAGCGAGGTCATCCTCGCCCTCGAAGGCACGCTGTCCCCGATCCCTCACGCCCACGACGACAACGGGCGCCGCCCGGCGTGCCGCGCGGCGCACGAGGTGTGGCACCAGGTCGAAGAGGCCACGTACCGCATCCTCGAGGGCGTCACCATCGGGGACCTGGCGAGACGAGAGCGGGAGTACAGCGGCAGTGGCGGACGGTACTACATCTAAGACGGCGGCGACGCCGGAGGTGCGCGCGGGCGAGGCCATCGCGGCGTCGGTGCTCGACCTCATCGGGCAGACGCCGATGGTGCGGCTGAACCGCGTCGTGCCGGAGGGCGCCGCCGAGATCCTAGGCAAGCTCGAGGCGCTGAACCCCGCGGGCAGCGTCAAGGACCGCATCGCGCTGGCGATGATCGAGGACGCCGAGGAGCGCGGCCTCCTCAAGCCCGGCGACACCATCGTCGAGCCCACCAGCGGCAACACCGGCATCGGGCTCGCGATGGTGGCGGCGGTGAAGGGCTACCGCCTCATCCTCACAATGCCCGAGGACATGAGCGTCGAGCGCCGCCGGCTCCTCACGCGCTTCGGCGCGCAGCTCGTCCTCACGCCCGCCATCGAAGGGATGAGCGGGGCCGTCTACGCCGCGCAGGAGCTCGTCGAGAAGAACCCCGGGTACTTCATGCCGCAGCAGTTCAACAATCCCGCCAACCCCGAGATCCACCGCCGGACGACGGCGAGGGAGATCTTGCGGGCGACGGGGGAACGGCTCGACGCCTTCGTCGCCGGCGTGGGCACCGGGGGCACCATCACGGGCGTGGGCGAGGTGCTGAAGGAGCGCCTTCCCGACGTGCTCGTCGTGGCCGTCGAGCCGGCGCGGTCTCCCGTGCTCGCCGGCGGGCGTGCGGGCATCCATGGCATCCAGGGCATCGGCGCGAGCTTCGTGCCGGGCGTCCTGAACCGGGACATCTACGACGAGCTGATTCAGGTCCGCGACGAAGACGCCTTCGCGATGACCTCCCGCCTCACCAAGGAGGAAGGGCTCCTGGTGGGGATCTCGTCCGGCGCGAACGTCTGGGCCGCCATCCAGGTCGCGAAACGGCTCGGACCCGGAAAGCGCGTCGTGACCATGCTCTGCGACACGGGCGAGCGGTACCTCAGCGTGAACCTGTAGCGCCCCGCCGACGCCGCGAAGCGCGTAGACTGGAGAGAGACGAGTGGAGCGAACGATGACGACCGTCACGGTATACATCCCGACGCCGTTCCGGCGGTTGACCGGCAACCGCACGTACGTCGAGGCTCAGGGCCGGACCGTCGCCGAGGTGCTGGACGACCTCGACCGGCGCTTCCCGGGCCTGCACGACCTAATCTACGACCGCGAGCACAAACTGCCCGCCCACATCAACATCTACGTGAACAACCGCGAGATTCACTCGCTCGGCGGGGAGCAAACCGAGTTGCACGACGGCGACCAGATCGCCGTCATTCCCGCCATCGCCGGAGGTGAAGACGTGTCCGCAAACGGGGAACAGCCGAAGGGCCTGGCGCTGACGCCCGAGCAGGTCCAGCGCTACTCGCGCCACATCATCATGCCCCAGGTCGGCAGCCGGGGCCAGCGCAAGATCATGGAGTCGAAGGTGCTCATCGTGGGCGCGGGAGGGCTCGGCTCGCCCGTCGCCGTGTACCTGGCTCTCGCGGGCGTCGGCACCATCGGCATCGTCGATTTCGACGTCGTCGATCTTTCGAACCTCCAGCGGCAGATTCTGCATCAGAACGACGACGTGGGCCGGCCGAAGGTCGTCTCGGCGAAGGAGACGCTCAACGCGTACAACCCGGACGTGAACGTGATCACCCACGAGGAGCCGCTCACGTCCCAGAACGCGCTCGAGATCATCTCGCAGTACGACATCGTCGTGAACGGCGCCGACAACTTCCCCGCCCGGTATTTGGTGAACGACGCCTGTGTCTTCCTGAAGAAGCCGCTGGTGGACGGGAGCATCCTCCTGTTCGACGGCCAGGCGACGGTGTACCTCCCCGGGAAGGGCTGCTACCGCTGCCTGTACCCGGCGCCGCCACCGCCGGGCCTCGTGCCGAGTTGCGCCGAGGCGGGTGTGCTCGGCGCCCTCTGCGGCACCATCGGCTCGATCCAGGCGACGGAAGTGCTTAAGCTGATTCTGGGCATCGGTGACACCCTCAACGGTCGCCTGCTCCTGTACGACGCGCTCTCGATGGAGTTCCGGCAGGTCAAAATCCGCCGCGACCCCGACTGCGTCGTCTGCGGCGACCACCCCACCGTGACCGAGCTCATCGATTACGAGGCCTTCTGCGGCGGGGCCCCCCACCCGGCGCCCGCGCAGGCGTAGGACGGAGAGCGAACGCATGGCTGTGGAAGTGCGCGTGACCGCGGTGCTCCAGCGTCTGGTCGGACAGAAGTCCGTCCAGGCCGAAGGCGCCACCATCGGCGAGCTGCTGGCCGACCTCGACCGGCGGTACCCCGGGTTCAAGAATCAGATCATGCAGGACGGCCAGCTCCACCGGTTCGTGAACATCTACCTGAACGACGAAGACATCCGATACCTGGACCAGCTCGACACGCCGCTCAAAGACGGCGACGTGGTGGCGATTCTGCCGGCGCTGGCAGGCGGCGCCGGACGCTGAGCATGCGCTACGAGAGCCTTATCGACCTCATCGGCAACACGCCGCTCGTGGCGCTGCCGAACCTCTCGCCCAAGCCCGGCGTGCGCTTCTACGCCAAGCTCGAGGGCCAGAACCCGACCGGCAGCGTCAAGGACCGCATCGCCAAGTACATGATCGAGGAGGCCGAGCGGACCGGGCAGCTCACGCCCGACCGCATCGTGCTCGAGCCCACCAGCGGCAACACCGGCATCTCCCTCGCCATGATCTGCCGCATCAAGGGCTATCGCCTCACGGTCGTGATGCCGGAAAGCGTCAGCGAGGAGCGGGCGCAGCTTCTACGCGCCTACGGCGCCGAGATCGTCTTCTCCGATGGAGCGCGCGGCACCAACGGCTCCATCGCCGTCGCTCAGGAGATGGCCGCGTCCGACCCCACCTACCTGATGCTGTACCAGTACGGCAACCCCATGAACCCCCGCGCCCACTACGAGACCACCGGCCCCGAAATTCTCCGCGACCTCCCGGAGATCGACGTGTTCGTGGCGGGCCTGGGCACCGGCGGCACCCTCACCGGTACGGGACGCTACCTCAAGGACCACAAGCCCGACGTGAAGGTCATCGCCGCCGTACCCCATCCCGGCGACCTGGTACAGGGGCTGCGCAGCCTCGAGGAGGGGTTCATCCCGCCGGTGCTCGACGAATCGGTCCTCGACGGCAAGATCGTCGTCGATTCCCGGAGCTCGTTCGCCGCGGCCAAGGAGCTCACCCAGAAGGAAGGTATCTTCGCGGGCATCTCCTCCGGCGCGGTGCTCCGGACCGCGCAGCGGGTGGCCCAGCGGCTCGAGCGCGGGAATGTGGTCATGCTCTTCGCCGACGGCGGATGGAAGTACCTCTCGACCTCGCTGTGGACGAAGGAGTACGACGAGCTCGCCGAGGAGGTCGAGGGCAAGGTCTGGTGGTGACGCGCGCCCTAGGCGGCTCAACGCCGCCGCAGGGCCTCCGATCCCTCGAAATGTTCCCCGGACGGCAGGTGTCGTTCGCGTTCGCAGCCCGGCTGTTGTTGACTTAATCGACAGCCTTTCATACCATAGCCTTGTCGTTCGGGTGGCGGGACGCTCGCACGAAGTTCGCATCGTCTCGGACGCTGCCCCGCGGCCACATCACTTTCGGGAGGATCGCCACATGACCACCGAAGTCGCTTCGGACGTGCTCGTCACCACCCAGTGGGTCGCCGATCACCTCGCGGACCCCACCGTCAGGCTCGTCGAGGTCGATGTCGACACCACCGCATACGACGAGGGACACATCCCCGGCGCCGTCGCCTTCAACTGGACGAGCCAGCTGCAGGACCAGGTGCGGCGCGACATTATCTCCAAGGCCGACCTCGAGAAGCTGCTCTCCAACGCCGGCATCAGCAACGACGACACCATCGTCCTCTACGGCGACAACAACAACTGGTTCGCCGCCTACGCCTTCTGGCTCCTCGAGATGTACGGCCACGAGAAGCTCAAGCTCATGGACGGCGGACGGAAGAAGTGGATCGACGAAGGCCGGCCGCTCACGAAGGACGTCCCCCGGCCGACGCCCACGCAGTACCGCGCCAAGGAGCCGAACACCGCGCTCCGGGCGAAGCGCGACCTCGTGATGCAGGCCGTCCAGCAGAAGACCTTCGCGCTCGTGGACGTCCGTTCGCCGGCGGAGTACACCGGCGAGATCCTGGCGCCGCCCGGCCTTTCGGAGACGGCGCAGCGGGGCGGCCACATCCCCGGCGCCATCAACGTCCCCTGGAGCCAGGCCGTCCGCGAAGACGGCACCTTCAAGTCGCCCGAGGAGCTGCGGGAGCTCTACCGCAGCAAGGGCCTGGCCGAGGACAAGCCCGTCATCGCGTACTGCCGCATCGGCGAGCGCTCGTCGCACACGTGGTTCGTCCTGAAGTACCTCCTCGGCTACAAGGACGTGCGCAACTACGACGGCTCGTGGACCGAGTGGGGCAGCATGATCGACGTCCCCATCGAGAAATAGCCTTCCGTCGCCTGCGGATCGAAGAGCGCGGGGCCCCGCGAGGCCCCGCGCTCGTTGTGTCGTCCGTTCGCGTCCGCTCAACCCCAGCCGGCGATGTGCTCGGGCGCGATTTTCAGGATGACGCGCCGCTCGCCGGGGCGGCGGAACGGATACGTGTCCTGTCCGAGGTACTTCTTCGCCATCTTGTCGATGTGCTCGTCAGCTCCCTCGTGCGTGATCTCCACCACCCGGCCCTGGATGGTGACCATCTGATACGGGTTCTGCTGATTCGCGATCGAGATCGCGACGCGCGGATCGCGGCGCACGTTCCGGAGCTTGACCCGTCCCTCGGCCGTGTTCACTAGGACGTGCGCGCCGTCGTGGTCCACCCACACGGGGCTGACCTGCGGCGACCCGTCCGGCATGAGCGTCGCCAGATGTCCGAAGTTCTGGCCTTCCAGCAGCACGCGCGCCGCTTCCGACAGCGGGATCGCCATCGAGTCACTCCTTTCCCTGTCCGAAAAGAAACAGCGGGACACGCGTCCCCGGTCGGGGGCGCTTACGCAGTGTAAGCGAACGCGAGGGGGCTGCGCCACCGCTCAGGCGGCGCGCGCTCCGTCGTTTTTCTGGGTGGACCCTGCGCCCTGATAGAGCCGAAGGTACATCAGGACCGCGCGAACGCGCGGGTGCCCGGCCGGGTCCTGATTGACGCCGAGCTGATTGAAGATGGCGTTGATGTGGTTCTCCACCGACTTGGGTTCGAGGACCAGCCGGCGCGCGATCTCGGCGTTGCTGAACCCCTGCGCCATCAGCTCCAGCACCTCGCGCTGCCTCCGGGTGAGCTGCTGGATTGGCGCGGGTGCAGAGCGTGCGCTCTGCTGGTCGAGCACGATGAGCCCGTCGGCCGCGGCTCGGACCGCCGCCTCCAGAGAAGAGACGTCACCGAGCGACTCCACCGGCAGGTAGCCCCAGCCGCCGATTCCCGTCGACGAGAGCAGCTCCGCGATCCGGTGGTCGTAGCCGTCCGTGACGACGACCACCCCCGCGCGCACGCGGGCCGCCTTCAACGTCCTCACCGCCTCGACGACGTCCTCGGGCCGCGGCGACCGCAGGATCAGGGCCACGGCGTCGGCGGCGCCGTCGGCCAGCAGCCGCGCCGCCTCGGCCGGCGACGACGTCGACCCGACGACCCGCACCTCGCCGCTGCGGTCCAGCGCCCGCCGGTAGAGGTCGGCAAGCAGACCATCCGAGCTTACAACGACCGTTCGTACGTTCGTCGCAGAGGGACTGGCGATCACCATAGCGACGCCATCATGCCAGCGCCGCGGCCCCCACGGCAGTAGGGGACTCCCCGATTTCTCAGTGCCTCCCCGACCCGAATTGGGTGCTTACCCCCTCACCGCGGGGCTTCCCTTAGGCGAGAACCACTAAGGGAGCCCCTGGAGCTCCCGACGGGGGGACGGTTCATGAGACTGGAAACGCCACCCAACCCGCGACGCGACAGAGCCGACGAGCAGGGTATCACCGGCCTCGAGACGGCCATCATTCTCATCGCCTTCGTCGTCGTCGCGTCCGTGTTCGCCTTCGTCGTGCTGAGCACGGGCCTTTTCAGCTCCGAGCGCAGCAAGGAGACAGTGTACTCCGGGCTCCAGAAATCGCGGGGCAACCTCGAGCTCCGCGGCGGCGTGATCGCCGCCACCAACGGCACGAGCGTCACCACGCTCACCATCTTCCTCGGGAACGCCGCCGGCGGCGAGCCCGTGAACCTCGACCCGAACGCCACCGTCAACCGCACGGTCATCGCGTACGTGAGCGACGCGCAGGCCATTCCGGACCTGACCTATACGACGACGGACATCGTGGGCGACGGGGACAACCTCCTCGAGCCGGGCGAGCTGTCCCAGGTGGATATCGACTTCGCGGCGGCCGGGCTCACCGTGTCCAACAACGACACCTTCACCCTCGAAGTGCGGCCGCCGCTGGGGGCGTACCTGGTCATTCAGCGGACGCTGCCGCCCGGGCTCTCGCTGCCGCCTGTGGTCAACCTGCGATAACCGGAAGCCGTGCGCTTCCTGGCGCCGTCGTGGGTGGGCCGCCTCCATCCGGGCGGCCCGTCTCCTTCTCCAGCCCACCCGGCCTCGGCCCACGCCGGGAGGAAGCGACGGAACGGCTCCCTCCGCTCGACCGGGTGCGAACCCCCACCGACCTGAAGGGCGCGCCCCCTGATCTTCGCCTCTCCCGTAGGCGAAACAACGTAGGGACCAGCGCGGAGCGCCGGTCTCCGTTCGAGCCACCGCGAGGCGCCCCGAGCGCCGCGGCGGACGAAACAGTGGGGGTGACTGGCATGCGGACGATTCTTCGAGCATGGGCGTCCTTCCGGCGCCGGGAGGACGGGATCACCGGCCTCGAAACCGCGATCATCCTGATCGCCTTCGTGGTCGTCGCCGCGGTGTTCGCCTTCGTCGTCCTGAGCACCGGGCTCTTCAGCTCCGAGCGGGGCAAGGAGACCATCTACGCCGGCCTGCAGAAGGCCCGCGGCAACCTGGAGTTGAGGGGGAGCATCGTCGCCGAGACCAGCGGAAGCCAGGTCGACACGCTCATCCTCTATCTCGGCCTCGCCGCCGGCGGTGAGCCCGTCAACGTCGATCCGGCCTCGCTGGTAAACAAGACGGTCGTCGCTTACATCGACGACTCGACCAGCATCAACGACCTCGACTACACGGTGACCGACGTGGCCGGGGACAACGACAACCTGCTGGAGCCCGGAGAACTGGTGCAACTGACCATCGACATCGCCGGGCAGGGTCTCAACATCACCAACAACGACACCTTCACCCTCGAGATACGGCCGCCGTGGGGCGCGTACCTCGTGGTGCAGCGAACCATGCCCGCCGGCAGCTCGCTGGAGCCGATCGTCAACCTCCGGTAACCGGCGAACCGGCCGGAGATTCGGCAGGGGGCCTGCCCCGCGCGCATTCGGGGGCGGGCCCCCTGCGCCGTCGCCGGCGCGGAGACGAAAAGAGCGCGAGAGCCGCCTCGCAGGAGGAGGCCAGCATCGCAGCGCGCAGGGACGCGCCACCGCACGAAAGGAGGGGCTCAGGAGCGAACACAGCGCGGTCCGAACGGATCACGAACGGCACCACACTGAACTGCAAGGAGGTAGGAATGCGCACATTCTTCCGGTTCTTGCGCCGGACGAAGGACGAAGAGCGCGGGATCACGGGGCTGGAGACCGCCATCATCCTGATCGCGTTCGTGGTCGTCGCCGCCGTCTTCGCGTTCGTCGTCCTGAGCACCGGGCTCTTCAGCTCCGAGCGGGGCAAGGAGACCATCTACGCCGGCCTCCAGAAGACCCGGGGCAACCTGGAGCTCCGCGGGAGCATCATCGCCAACGCCAATGCCGGCAACACCGCGGTCGACACCCTGGTGTTCGACCTCGGCCTGGCCGCGGGCGGCGAGCCGGTCAACCTCGACCCGAGCGCGACGGTGAACAAGACCATCGTGGCGTTCATCGACGACAGCACCAACATCAACGACATGACGTACACCGTCGACTGGGTCGTCGGTGACACCGACAACCTGCTGGAGCCGGGCGAGCTCGCCGAGGTTACGGTGAACGTCATCAACGCCGGCGTCACCGCGCTCAGCAACAACGACACGTTCACGCTGGAGGTGCGTCCGCCGCTGGGCGCATACCTGGTCATTCAGCGGACGCTCCCGGCCGGCTCCTCGATGGAGACCGTCGTCAACCTGCGCTAGCGCCAAGCATCCGACATCCGACGACAGTTCGCGGGCGGGCCTCGTTTGAGGCCCGCCCGCCATCGTGTCGCCATCCCGAAGTTGGGTGCAGGCCCCCTGATCGAGTGTCCGAAACGTGACGAAACCCTTTGCGGACGCATGGATGCCGCGCAGTGGCAGGGAGCGTCCCGTCTCCACATCGCACGAGGGCGGGACCTCCGACAGGAATCCTGCCCTCACCGACCCGACCGGATGCGGGCGGTGACCGGAAAGGGGGTGTGCGAGGAGGCGAGAACGAACCCTGGTCCCGAACGGGACACACGACGGCACCTTTCATTCGGTAGGAGGCAACACATGCGCACGTTCTTCCGGTTCTTTCGCCGGACCGCTCACGAGGAGCGCGGCATCACCGGCCTCGAGACGGCCATCATCCTGATCGCGTTCGTGGTCGTGGCCGCGGTGTTCGCGTTCGTCGTCCTGAGCACCGGGCTCTTCAGCTCCGAGCGGGGCAAGGAGACCATCTACGCCGGCCTCCAGAAGACCCGGGGCAACCTGGAGCTCCGCGGGAGCATCATCGCCAACGCCAATGCCGGCAACACCGCGGTCGACACCCTGGTGTTCGACCTCGGCCTGGCCGCGGGCGGCGAGCCGGTCAACCTCGACCCCGGCGCCACCATCAACAAGACAGTCGTCGCCTACATCGACGAGAGCACCAACATCAACGATTTGACCTACACGGTGGACTGGGTCGTGGGCGACACCGACAACCTGCTCGAGCCGGGCGAGCTCGCGGAGGTGACGGTCGACATCGACGGGGCCGGCATCACGCTGCAAAACAACGAAACGTTCACGCTGGAGGTCCGGCCGCCGCTGGGCGCGTACGTGGTGATTCAGCGGACGCTTCCGGCCGGCAGCTCCCTGGAGGACGTCGTCAACCTCCGGTAAGCGGGCACACGAACATGCGGGGGCCGTCCTCCCCGTAGAGGACGGCCCCCTACATCCACACCAAAGGCGGGAAGGCCAATGGAACTCAATCACCGGCTCCAGGTCCTCGAAGGCGAGATGAAGATCGTCAAAGGCGAGATCAAGGAGATTCTCGCCGAGATCCGCGCCGCCATCCTCAACCGCGACAATCCGTTCGCCCGAGAGGGCGCCTTCGGGCTCGTCGAGAAGGCGCCGTCCCCGGCGAACGCGACCCCGGCGGAATCGCCTCCGGCGCCGGAGCCCGCTCCGGCCGCGCCAGAGCGGCCGCCGGAGCCGCCTCGGGCGGCCAGCGAGCCGCACGCCGCG
>JBBING010000078.1:0-11082 GCA_037444005.1 Chloroflexota bacterium | reverse complement strand
AGGACCTTTGCGCTCAGGATCCTGAACTGTTTCCACCATGATTGATGTAGAGCCCGGACCCGAAAGGAGCGACCGTGCGCGGCATCTCCACGCTAGCCCTCACGACGATGGGCGCGACGTTGCTGTGGGCGTGCGGCGGCGAGCCGTCGCCTCCCGCCGGCCCGCAACCCCCCGCGGGCGTGGTCTCCTACCAGCAGGCGCCCTACGTCGTCGCCCGCATCCTCAGCCCCAACGATCTCGATCGCTCCCTCCTGACCCCCGGCGGCGACGTCACGACGGTAGAGGGCCGAACGGTCCCCGCCTACGCATGCCCCGAGGTCGGCGCCGGGCGCTGCGACGCCGCCGAGTGGGAGATCGTCCTCGAGGGCGAAGCGGGCTGGCAGGTCTGGGAGCCTGCCGCCGTCGCCGAGGCTCGCGCCGACCTCGCGGCCGCCCTCGGCGTGCCGGAAGCCTCCATCGACATCGTCCAGGTCGCCGCGGTGGACTGGCCCGACGCCTGTCTGGGCCTGCCGGCCCCGGGAGAGGCGTGCGCCGAGGTCATCACGCCGGGCTTCCTCGTCCGGCTGCAGGCGCAGGGGGTCGCGTACGAATACCACACCGACCTCGCGGGCGAGGCCTTGCGCCGGGCCGGCGCGCCGGGGCCGCCCCCGACGCCTGACGCCGGCGGCCCGAAGCTGAATCGCGACGCCGCCGTCGAGGCCGCCGTGGCCGACCTCGCCCGCCGGCTGGGGGTGTCCGCGCAGGACATCGCGCTCGCCGGCGCCGAGCTGCGGCAGTGGGCGGACGCCTGTCTGGGCCTCCCAGCGCCGGGCGAGCTCTGCGCGCAGGTCATCACGCCCGGCTTCGCCATTACGCTCCAATTCGCCGACGCGAGCTACCGCTATCGCACCAACGCCGACGGAAGCGCGGTGCGCCCCGAGCCCTGAACGGCGGCGCGAACACGAAGACGGGGCGCTCCTTCTGGAAGCGCCCCGTCGACGGGTTTCGCTGCGAACGGGCGGCCGGACTACCGCTGCAGGATGTGAATCGTGCAGGCCGAGCCGAGGCCGATGACGTGCGCGAGGCCGACCTTGGCGTTCTCGACCTGCCGCGCGCCGGCTTCGCCCCGCAGGTGCCACACGATCTCGACGACGTTGGCGACACCGGTGGCCCCCAGCGGGTGCCCCTTCGAGAGGAGGCCGCCGCTCACGTTCACCGGGATGCGCCCGCCGAGCGCCGTCGCGCCCTCGTCGACCAGCTTCGCCGCTTCGCCCTCGCCGCACAGGAACAGGTTCTCGTAGTGGATGAGCTCAGCGGTGGCGAAGCAGTCGTGCAGCTCGACCTGGCTCAGGTCCTCGGGGCCGATACCCGCCTTCTCGTACGCCTCCTTCGCGGCGTTCCGGGTGAGCGTGTTCACGTCGGGCAGCGTGAGGTCGCGCTGCGTCCACGGGTCGGACGTGAGGACCGACGCGGCGATCTTGATGGGCTTCGTGGTGTACTGCCGTGCCTTGTCCATCGAGCACAGGATGGCGGCCGCCGCGCCGTCGCCCGTCGGACAGCACATGTACAGCGTGTTCGGCCACGCCACCATCCGGGCGTTCATCACGTCCTCGAGGGACATCTCGACCTGGTACTGGGAGTACGGGTTCATCGTGGAGTGCTTGTGGTTCTTCACCGAAATCTTGGCGAAGTGCTCGAACTTGGTCCCGTACTTCCGCATGTGCTCGACGCCGGCCATGCCGAAGACGGCGGGCATGAGGCCGGAGCCGACGACGCCCTCGGTCGAGTACGCAGGGTCGCCGCCTCCGCCGCCAACGCCGAGAAGACCCATCTTCCCCATCTGCTCCGAGCCGACGGCCATCGCGACGTCGTACGCGCCCGAGGCGACGGCCAGGTACGCCTCGCGCAGCGCCGTCGAGCCGGTCGCGCAGGCGTTGGCCACGTTGATCACCGGGATGCCCGTCTGGCCGATGATCTGCAGGATGCGCTGGCCGACCATGGCGTTGGACTGGTACAGGTTGCCGCTGGCCAGCAGCTCGATGTCGGCGATGGTCATGCCGGCGTCCTTCAGCGCCAGCAGCGCCGCCTGCGCGGCGAGCTCGGGCACCGTCTTCTCGGGGTAGCGCCCGAACTTGATCATCCCGACGCCCACGATTGCTACGTCTCGCATCGATCTCCTCCTGGGGCCCGCGCCGCCTTCGCCCCGGCGCGGGCGTGTCGCAGACGGGCGCGACGCCCGTCTCTCACTGGCGTTACTTCTTCACCGGCCGGTACTTGAACGCGTAGACGTCGTTCCCCTCGCGGTCCACCCGCACCTTCTCGACGAACATCTCGACCGGCATGCCGAAGATCTCCTCTGGCTTGAAGTTCTCCAGGTCGACGCCTTCGATGTTGCAGCGGACGGACACGCCTTCCGGCAGGTCGACGATGGCGGCCATGTACGGCACCGGCACGCCGGGCGCCGACTGATGGACCACCGAGAACACGTGCACCTCGCCCCGGTCGCTGAGCTTGATGATCTCGAAGTTGTCCACCTCGAAGCATCGCGAGCAGGCCATGCGGGTTCCGAGGTACACGGCGCCGCACTTGCGGCACTTGCTTCCCTGCAGATACGGCTTCTCGCCTTCCTTCTCGGGCAACTTCAGGAACGGGACGATGGGACGCGCCTGTTTTTCCGTTGTCGCAGTCGCTTCAGCCAAGGGCACTGGCCTCCTTTCGGGGACGATTCGTGAAGATGCAGCAGGGCGCGTGCGTCTTCGACAGGGGTCCGGCCCGACCCTCAGGCGTCGGGCGCATCGCGATTATAAATCGGCCTGCCCGACAGTCAAGCGCGACAGCTTCCACAACTCGCTTCTCCCGAACGTGCTTAGGGGTTTGCCCGCGCGTTTCGGGAGCGGAACCCCTATCCGGCGCGCCCTCCGCCGCCGATGCTTTGGTGGAGGCACCGACGGTGCGCCTCGTCGACAACGGGACTGCGGGGAGCCGAACGGCCCGTCCGCCGCTGGACGACCGACACGCCCGCGCGATGGACACGCGGCAGACCGAGCCCGTGTCCACCGGAACGCCGCGCTCGCGCCTTCCGGCCCCTCCCACCGGCGGCGCGAACCTGTCATACTGAAGGCGCGAAGGGAGCACCACCATGTTGCGCTGTCTGCTCTGTCACGGAAGGCTCAAGCGACGCGGCCCGTCGGCCACCCACCCGGGGTCCGACGTGTACTTCTGCGAGCAGTGCCCGAACATCTACGTGGTCTCGCGGGGCCACGAGGTGGAAGCGTTGAAGCGCCGCGCCGCTGAGGTCGGGATCTACCCGCCGCCCGAGACGACCGACCGTCCCGAGCCCGAGCGCGAACCCGCCAACAGCGCGCACTGAGCGCGCGCCGCACCGAGCATCCGCCAGCCGCCGTCCCGAGGGACGGCGGCTGTGTCATTCCGTCAGCCTGCGGTACAGCGTGGGAAGCCGGGACGGCAGCGATTCGATGTCGGCGACCACCTCGTAGCCCATGTCCTCGCACATTTGCCCGAGATAGTCGTGCCCCTCCTTGTCCACGGTCAGGGCGAAGGGCGTGATGCCCTTCCTGCGCGCCTCGATGAGCGCCATCTTCGTGTCGTGGATGGCGTACTCCTTCTCCGTCCGGTCGCGGCCGTAGCCGTGGTCCTGGGGACGGCCGTCCGACACCAGGAACAGGATCTTCACCTTCGCGCTGTGCGCTTCGAGCTTGGTGGTGGCGTGCCGGATGGCCGGCCCCATGCGGGTGCTCCGGATGGGCGCGATCTTGTCGATGCGCCGGATGACGCGCTCCGAGAACGGTTCGTCGAGGTCCTTGATGATGTAGAACTCGACGTTTTCGCGGCCGTAGCCCGAAAAGCCGTAGATGCCGTACGCGTCGCCGATGGTCTCGAGCGCCTTGATCAGCAGAACGGTGCTCTCCTTCTCGAGGTCGATGATGCGCTTCGGCGGGTCGATGGCCGCCTGCGCCTTCCGCTGCGCCAGCCACTGGAAGTACTTCCGCGGGTCATCGTCGAAGTCATCGGCGTCGGCGTACTGGTGCCGCCGTTTCTCGATCTCTTCGTCCGTCGACGCGCTCATGTCCAGCAGGAACGCCACCGCCACGTCCCGCTCGACCTTGTTGCGCCGCCAGTACACCTTGTCGGTGTAGCTGTGCCCGAGCCTGCGCTCGACGGCGTACTCGACGACCGCGTCGAGGTCGAACTCCTCGCCGTCGTACTGGGCCTTGAGCTTGCGGAAGAGCTCGGGCTTGAGCAGCTCGAACTGGCGCCGCGTCTGGTTCAGCAGCGAGAGGTGCTCGCGCACCGTCCGCTCGTAGAACTCCGTCGAGCCCTCCTCGAGCGTGCGCTGCACCACACGACACCAAGCCGGCTTGTAGTCCGCCGCCCGGAAGTCCCACTCGTCGTAGTAGAAGTACTGAACCTCACGCTGGAGGGCGCCCTCGTCCTCGCCCCCGCCGGCCTCGTGGACCGGCGTCCCGTCGGGGATGTCGATCTTCTGGTCCGGGATCGGCGTGCCCGCCTCTTTCTCGAGATTTGACAGGAACAGCCCGATGGTCGAGGCGAGGTCGGCTTCGGCCATGGCCCCCACGCTGATCTCGACGCTCTTCTCGAGGAGCTCCTTGAGCTGCTCTGCGGTGAGGGGCGAAAGCTCGCCCGGCGCCTCCCCCTGCTGCTGCATCCGCAGCCGCATCAGGAGCTGCACCATCTCGGGCTTGAAGTCGCCGCGGAAGTCCACCTGCTGCGGGCTTTCGTACGCGGTCTCCTCGCCTGCGGGGAGCTGCATGAGCTCGCTGTCGGCGGCGCCCGACTGCGGCGTCGACAGCAGCACGTCGAGCATCTCTTGATCGAGCGCCTCCCACTCGACGTCGCCGAGCTGGTCAGGCGGAATGTTGGGCACGCGGATGGCCAGGTCGTACAGCCGCAGCGCCGCTTCCGCGGCGTCCTCGACCGTCGCCTCGCGGACCTGCACCGACGCCAGCAAGCGCAGCGCCTCGCCCAGCGTGTGACTCAGCGCCCGCGGCCAGACGATCCGGTGCGCGCCGTCGAGGCTCGCCCGCACGAGATTCTCCAGAAGCGCCTGGCGCAGCGGCAGCATTCGCGCGTCCGGCCGCCGCTCGAGCTCCGCCTCCTGCATCTGCCGCCACGACCGGCGGATACCGCCGTACTCCTTGCGCACGAGGAAGTCGATCCGCGCGTCCTCAGCGATGGTGAACAGGTCCAGCGCCAGCCGACGGTCCTCGAAGAGGTCGAAGAACCGCTCGATGTCCGTAAGCGGCCCGGCGCCGCGGCCATCGCCTCCGCCGGCCTGCCGGCGCGCCTCCTCGCGGGCGACGCAGCTCACCTCCGGGTACACCGCGCCCGGCTTTCCGAAGACGAAGCGGAAGCTGCCGAACTCGAGGTGCGCCGCCTGATGGGTGGCGTACACCTTGTACACGTTGAAGTTGTCCCGCTTGTCGAGGTGCTCCTCGACGTACTCGGGGAGGTACACCGTCGTGCCTTCGGTGCTGGGCAAACGCTCCGACACCCAGCCGATGCCCTTCTCCGCGAGCTCCGACACCGGGTGGATCGAGACGTTCGCCCCCGTGAGGGCTTTGCAGTACAGCCGGAGGACGTCGCCCACCCGCGAGAGCTCGACCCGCGACGAGAGCGACTGCAGCACCTCCTCGCCCTTGCTCGACTCCATGCGGAAGTAGGCCTCGCCGCCCTCGCGCGACGCCTCCAGGATGCGATGTCCGGCGGCGTGCCAGCTCGCCAGGTCCTCCAGTCGCACCCGGCTCAGCACCTCCGGCGCGCTCTTCAGGAACTCCATGGCCGCGACGGGGGAGCCCACCGCCAGCTCCTCGGCCATCGAGCACAGGTGCTCGTGCGTCTCTTGCGGCACGCGCGCCATGGCCGAGAGCGCGTCCGTGATGAGCGTGAACGCCTGCCGCCCGACGGCCCGGGTCACCGTGGCGCCGAGCTCAAGCAGCCGCCCGCGCTGCAGCGGATGCACCGGGATCAGCAGGTGAGGCGTGCGCTCGAACAGCAGCCGCACGTCGGCCCACGACATCTCGGCGATGGCGTCGGCCAGCGAGAGGAACGGCGCCCGGTCCTCCCGCCGCAGCGACGAGAAGAGCATCGGCGCGGACTCGAGGCAAGCGACGGCGAGCTCGTACGAGCGCTCGGCCACCTGCTCGACGAGGGTCACCAGCCGGGCCAGCTCGCCCATGGTGAGGGACGGGAGCAGCCGGGGCCCGACGTTGAAGTAGGCCGTGGCCAGCGAGATGGACTTCCAGTGCCCCTTGTACAGGCGCATCCCCAGCGCCGCCCACTCGGTGATCTGCCGTTCGTTGAGGTAGCGCAGGGCCTGCGGGCTCGCCCGGAAGTAGGCGCTCGCGACCACGGACGAGAACTCCGCCAGATCGCGGCCGGCGTGCACCCAGCGGAGAAACGCCGGCGGCGGGAGCAGCCGCACGACCTCCGGGCTCGCCTGGAAGTACTCGGTCGCGGCCTCCCAGGAGCGCAGCGAATGCGCCGCCAGCGCGACGCCTTCGTCCGCCCAGGTGCGCAGCTCCTCATAGGGCAAGGTCCCGACCAGCCTGCGCGCGGCGACGCGGAACTCCTGCGGGAGCGCCGGCGAGTGCCGGCTCAGCTTCATCTCGGCGTCTTCGAGCAGCCTCGCGATCGCGTCCATCGCCTACCTGTCCCACCAGGCGACGTTGTGCGGCGTCCCGCCCCGCTGCGCGGGGTGCGCCTCCCGGTGGGCGGCTCCCGGCACCGCCGCCGGGTCGACCGGCGGGCGGGTCGGGTCGGGGAACTCGATGAACGTCACCTCATCGGTTTCGGTGTCGAGCACCGCCGCCGAGAGGAGGAAGCCGTTCCGATGGTCGCGGGCCTCGCCGCACGAACCGGGGTTGACGATGAGCGTCCTCCCGGCGCGGGCGGTCATCTGGAAGTGCGTGTGCCCCAGGATCACGTAGTCGACGTCGAGGTCGCGGAACCGGCTGAAGTCGCCGTTGGGGTACAGGTACTCGTACTTCGGGCCGAAAGGCGAGCCGTGCACCATCAGGAGGCGCTTCCCGTTGACCCGCGTCTCGATGCGGTCCGGGCGCGCGCTCATGTACGCGAGCGCTCCCGGGTCCACGTGCGGCGCCGAGCGAGCGTGGACGCCCCACTTCCCGAGAAGCGTCTCCTCGTGGTTGCCGAGGACATACCGGGCGTTCCGCTCGCGCAGCAGGCGCATGACTTCGTTCGAGAAGCGGAACTGATACACCGCGTCGCCGGCGCACAGCAGTTCATCGACCGGGCCCATCCGTTCGAGGGCGATCTCGAGGGCGCGGTGATTGCAGTGGATATCGGCGACGATGCCCAGCTTCACGCGGTCATTATAGGAGCGGGCCGGCGCCTCCCGCGAATCGCGCCGACGAAGAAGGGGCCGACGCGGACCCCTTCCGTGATGTCACGTGCGCACCCACGCCCGAACCTTAGAGCGGCCGCCAGCGCGGCCGCGGGCTCAGCATGACCCCGGGCGACGGGTGGCCTTCAGTATGCCCCCGAACGCTGATGAAGGCCACGCTTTAGCGTGGCCGGCGAAAGGAACCGGCACGCCCGGGCAGGCTGAAGCCTGCCCTTCAGGGGTGACGGGGCAGGTGTGACGGGGCAGGTGTATTGGGGAACGCGCTGCCGCTGCGGCGTCGTCCTCCGGCGCCCGCTGGCGACGAAAAGGGACGCGAGCGCCGCCGTCACTTCTCCTCGATCACAATCTCCTCGATCGTGTCGCCGGGCGTCGTGGCGGTCGCGGGGTCGCGCGGGGTGATGCTCAGCGCCACGTCCATGCCCTGGACGATCTTCCCGAAGACGGTGTGCTTGCCGTCGAGGTGCTGGTTGTAGACGTAGTTGATAAAGAACTGGCTCCCGTTGGTGTTGGGGCCGCGGTTCGCCATCGCCAGCGTGCCGGGCTCGTTCTTGAGGTTCGGGTCGAACTCGTCCTCGAAGGTGTACCCGGGCCCGCCGCGCCCGGTGCCCGTCGGGTCGCCGCCCTGCGCCACGAAATCCGGAATCACCCGGTGGAACGTCGTGCCATCGTAGAACCCCTTGCAGGCCAGGAACACGAAGTTGTTCACGGTCTTCGGGGCCTGGTCGTCGAACAGCTCGACGACGATGTCGCCCTTGCCCGCGATCTTGATGGTGGCCGTATACGACTTCGAGGTGTCGATGATCATCGGTGGAGGGGCGGAGAAGCTCTTCTCCCCCGTCTTCTTGCAGTCGGCGAGGCTGGTCACGGTACCCCCTCCTTCGGGTGTCGCCGTCGGCTCGGGCGTCGGCGTCGCGTTGGGATCGACGGTCGGTGTGGGAAGCGGCGTGTTCGTCGCGGTGGGCGTGGCCGTGGGCGCCCCTTTCGGCGTGTTCGTGGGCTTGGGGACCGATTCGTCGAGGTTGTCCCCGCCGCAGGCCGCGGCCAGCGCGGCCGTCAGCGTCAACGTCGCCACGAGCGTCCACCAGACCTTCACGCCTGAGCCTCCCTCCCCTGTCGCTGCGTCGATCGGCTCAGCGTACTGGCGCGAACGTTCGTGGACAAGCGCCGCTCACTCGAAGATGGACGAGACGACCTCTTCGATGCTGCGCTGGACGTCGACCTCGTCGGTGAGCGCCCACACAACGGCGACCTGACAGGCGCGCCGCGGGGGGATGCCCTTCTTGATGAGCTTCCCGGCGTAGACCAGCAGCCGGGTGCTCACGCCCTCGGCGAGGCCGTGCTCTTTGAGGTTGCGGACCTTCTCGCCCAGCTTCGCGAGTTCGTTCGCGGTCTCGTCGTCGACGCCGCTTTCGTGGGCGATGATGCGCGCCTCGAACTCGCGCGGCGGGTGGTGGAATTCGATGGAGATGAACCGCTGGCGGGTCGAGTGCTTGAGGTCCTTCAGCGCGCTCTGGTAGCCGGGGTTGTACGAGATGACCAGCATGAAGCCGTCCGCCGCTTCCAGCACCTGCCCCCGCTTCTCGATGGGCAGCAGCCGGCGGTGGTCCGTCAGCGGATGAATCAGGACGGTGGTGTCCTTCCGCGCCTCGACGACCTCGTCGAGGTAGCAGATGGCGCCCGCCTTCACCGCGCGGGTGAGGGGGCCATCGATCCAGCGCGTGGATTCGCCCTCCAGCAGGTAGCGTCCCACGAGGTCGCTCGCCGTGAGGTCCTCGTGGCAGGCGACGGTCACGAGCGGCAGGCCGTGGGCCTGGCTCGTCCCGCCGTCCTTCGCGGCGTCCCGCACGATGGTCAGCGGCCGCCCGAGCTTCCAGGCCATGTACTCGACGAAGCGGGTCTTGCCGCACCCCGTCGGGCCCTTGAGCAGCACGGGGATCTTCTGCTCGAAGGCTGCCGTGAAGAGCTCGACCTCGTCCCCGATGGGGAGGTAGTACGGCTCCTCCACCGAGTGGTACTCCTCGATGGCGTACTCACGGTACCCCGCATGCTGACGCACTTCCATCTTCCCCGGCATCGCGTCTCACTCCTCCCGGCCCGCCTCAGACGCCCGCGCGTTCGCGGAGCCGCGCCCAGGCCTCGTCGACCCGGCGCCGCAGGTCTTCCAGCGTGCCGTTGTTCTCGATCACCACATCGGCGTGGCGGCGGCGCTCGTCATTCGAGAGCTGCGCGCGCAGCCGCGCCTCCGCCTGCTCCCGGCTCAGGCCGTTCCGGCTCGCCAGCCGCTCGATAGCCGTCTCCGGGGCCGCCTCGGCCACCCACACCTCGTCCACGAGGTCCTGCCAGCCGGCCTCGAGCAGCACCGCCGCTTCGAGCACCACGACGGGCGACCCCCGCCGCCGCTCGGCCTCGATGCGCTCGCGCGCCATCTCGCGGATCGCCGGCCACACGATGGCTTCGAGCCGCTTCCGGGCCGACGGGTCGCCGAACACCTTCGCCCCGAGGCGCTTGCGGTCGATCTCGCCGTCCGGCCCCACGATGTCCTCGCCGAAGGCCTCGACCACACGGCGGAACGCCTCCGTCCCCGCGCGATAGGACTCGTGCCCCAGGCGGTCGGCGTCGATGATCACGGCGCCGCGCTCGGCCAGCAGCGAGGAGATGACGCTCTTGCCGCTGGCGATGCCGCCGGTGAGCCCGATGGCGACGGTCATCGCCCCTCCGAACAACAACGCCCCGCGACCTCCCGGGGCGACGCTTCATCATAGCCGCGCGCCTTCCGCCCGAACAAGGAAACGGGGGCGTCGGACCTTCCGCGTCGTTCGCTACCGGCTGAGCCAGCCCCCGTCGGCGAAGCCGTCTTCTCGCGTGGGACAGAGCCACGCCGCGGGCGAACGCGAGGCGATCTCGTAGTGCAGGTGCGGCGCCTCCGAGTACCCGGTGTCGCCCGTATACCCGACGACGTCGCCTACCCTGACCTCCCAGCGGGCGATGGCGTCGAACTCGTCGAACCGGCGGGGCGCGCCGAACGCGGCGGCGTAGTCGAACGCGGGCCCATAGCCGTGGAGAAACGCGCCCTCCGGAACCGCTTCGAGCGTCTTCGCGAGCGAGAGATGCCCGTAGTTCGCGATGTACCGCTCGTTCTCGATGCGCACGAAGACCCCTTTTCCGCCGCCCGGACGCCCGCCGAAAGGGTCCAGCGGCGCCCGCGCGCGGTCGGGGTCGCCGTAGTACGGCTCGCGGGGGACGCCGTAGAAGTCGAACGCGTTCGCGACCGTGACGACGGAGAGCGTCGCCTCGCCGTCCATGGTGGCATACACAGGCGTCCCCTCCGGCACGTACCAGTCGGCGGCGGGCTTCCCCTCGTACTCGACGTGCGTCCGGCAGTTCCATCCGCCGGCGTTGGCCGTCACGGGGTCGTCCGACACCTGGTCGCGTTCGGAGTACTCGGCTACGGTCGGGCCCTCCGCGACGGCGATCTCCCGGCTTCCCTTCTTGCCGATCACGTAATTCACGCGAAGGCCGGCGGGAAGGGGGAAGCCCTCCGGAGCGAGCCTCGCGCGGCCGGGCGTCGGCGTCGGGGAGGGCGTCGGAAGCGGCGTGGGCGTCGCGCTGGGAGCCCGCGTGGGGGTCGCGGTCACCGCGGCGGAGGGGGTCGCCGTCGGGGCGCGCTCCTCGCTTCGGCCGGCGCACCCCGCGCCGAG
>JBBING010000077.1:0-11152 GCA_037444005.1 Chloroflexota bacterium | reverse complement strand
CCCGCGCCCGAACGCGACGCCGCGGCGCCCCGGCCTGCCGCTCCGGCCGCCCCCGCGCCGTCCGCTGATGCGTCGCTCATCGAGCGCATCCGTGCGGAGGCGAGCGCGCTCGACAAGCGGCTGGCCGGCTGGATCAACGGCTCGTGTTATGTAGAGTCGTTCGAGGGCGGCGTCCTCACCCTCGCCTTCTACGACACGTATTCCCTGCACAAGAGCAAGGTCGAATCCCCGCCCGTGAAGGACTTCATCGAGCGGGTCGCGGCCAACGTGCTGGGCGAGCCCGTGAAGCTGCGGTGTATCATGAGCGAGCGCAGGCCGAAGGGCGGCCACACCATCGAGCGCCTGGTCCAGGAACACGGCGCCCGCATCGTATCCCGGGAGTAGGAGCGCAGGCATGGGAATGAACCGCGATCAATTGGCCCGTACGCAGCAGATGATCGAGCGGGTCATGAAAGCCCAGGAGGAGCTCAGCCAGAAGACGGCCGAAGGGACCGCCGGCGGCGGCGCCGTCACCGCCATCGTCAACGGCGCGCTCAAGGTGCAGTCCCTCAAGATCAAGCCCGAGGTCATCGACCCCGACGACGTCGAGATGCTCGAGGACCTGGTGACCGCGGCGCTGAACGAGGCGCTCCAGAAGGTGCAAGCGATGCAGATGCAGGCGCTGGCGGGCCTCGCGGCGGGGCTGGGCCTCGGGTCGCCCGGCGGCTTCTCCTTCCCGCAATCGTGACCGGCCATCCGAGGTGACGCACCCGTGAACGAGCCCCTGGCGGCTGCGGCGGCCCCCGTGGCCCGCCTCATCGAGGAGTTCCACAAGCTTCCGGGCATCGGCCCCAAGAGCGCTCAGCGCCTCACCTACCACCTCCTCCGCATGCCCGTCGAAGACGCTCGCGCGCTCGCCGCCGCCATCATTGAGCTCAAGGAGAAGACCGTCCTCTGCACCGTCTGCCAGAACGTGACCGAGGTCGACCCCTGCCGCCTGTGCCGCGACGACCGGCGCGACCACGGCCTCATCTGTGTCGTCGAGGAGCCCCTCGACGTGCTCGCCATCGAGCGCACGCGGCAGTTCCACGGCGTCTACCACGTGCTCCACGGCGTCATCTCGCCCATGGACGGCGTCGGCCCCGAGCAGCTCAAGATTCGCGAGCTTCTCGACCGCGTGCGAGGAGGCGACGTGCGCGAGGTCATCATGGCCACGAACCCGAACCTCGAGGGCGAAGCGACAGCGCTCTACGTGAGCCGACTGCTCCAGCCGTTCGACGTCCGCGTGACGCGGCTCGCCCGCGGCCTGCCCGCCGGCGCCGATCTCGAGTACGCCGACGACGTCACCCTCGCCCGCGCCCTCGAGCATCGCCAGGAGGTGTGACGCCCCGCGGGGCGACCGCCCATGCCGAGGCCGCGCGTCTACAAGACCCCCGCCATCGTGCTCCGCCAGCGCAAGCTCGGCGACACCGACAAGATCGTCACGCTCTACACCGCGAACTACGGCAAGCTCGACGCCGTCGCCAAGGGCGTCCGGCGGCCCCGCAGCCGCCTCGCGGGGCACGTCGAGCCTCTCACCCACGCCTCGTTCCTGCTCGCCCAGGGCCGCAACCTCGACATCATCACCCAGGCCGAGACCATCGAATCGTTTCAGACCATCCGCGACGACCTCGACCGCCTCGGGCCCGCCCTCTACGCCGCCGAGCTGCTCGACCGGTTCACCGAGGACCGCGCGGAGAACTTCGCCCTGTATCGCCTCCTGCTCGACACGCTGCGGCGCGTCGCCGCCCGTCCCGAGGCCGCGGGGATCGCGCTGCGCTTCTACGAGATGGCGCTTCTGGGCGAGCTCGGCTTCCAGCCCGAGCTCATGGCCTGTGTCGGCTGCCGGGGCCGCCTCGACCCCGAGGCGACGTACTGGAGCGCGGCGTCTGGCGGCGTCCTCTGCCGCGCGTGCGTCCCGCCCGACCAGCCCGTGCGGCCCCTCTCGGCGAACGCCGTCAAGGTCCTGCGCGTCCTCCAGAGCGCGCCGTTCTCCGAGGCGGCGAAGCTCCTCATCCGCCCCGAGCTCGCCGACGAGCTCGAGCGCGCCATGCGCGAGTACGTGACGTACGTGCTCGAGCAGGAGGTGCGCGCCGCCGCCTTCCTCGACGCGGTGCGCCGCGTCCGGCGCGCGCCCGTCCCGGCCCCGGAGTAGCCTTCACCCCCGGAACGCCGCGGGCTATACTGGCGTCGCTTCACGACGCTGGACAGGGAGCCGCGCCCATGCCCATCTACGAGTACTACTGCGAGCACTGCGACGGCATCTTCGAGGCGCTCCGCCCCATGCGCGAAGCGTCCGACCCCGTGCCGTGTCCGGTGTGCGACCGCGACGGCCAGCGCATCATGCCCACGGAGTTCACCGCCTTCACCATGCGCGACGGCTACCCGCGGCGCATCCCCGACAAAGGCACCTACTGGCACTTGGGCAAGGAAGTGAAGCAGCCCATCCGCGGCCCGGTGCGGCCCAACGAGCACCCCGAGCTAAACCCTCCGCGGCCGAAGCCCAAGCCCACCAAGGCCGAGCTCGAGGAGCGCCGCGAGCGGGAAGAGCTGCTGAAGAAAGAGGCCAAGCACGGCCTCGTCACCCGCCGCCGGCTGAACTGACGCCCTCCGCCCCGAGAAGGACCGCCTGTGACGTCGCCGTGGCGGCCGTCCGCGCGCCCGCCTTCGCTTCGGATGAGGGCGCGTGCGCTTGACAGCATGCTGCATACTGATCCTGACGGCCGCCCGCGCCGGCGGGGGTCGAGCAGGGACCAAGCCCCATGCTGTCCATCTTCCGCACCCGAACGCGGATGTTCGCGCTACTTGCAGCGATTGCGGCCCTGGGGGCCGGGACGTTCTTCGGTGTGCGCCTGCTCGTGGATCGGGTGTTCGTGGAGGCTCAAGGTCAAGATGGCATCGTCCCGCCGCCCGAGTCCGTCTTCGAGCAGGAACGCCGGGCGCCACGGTTCGCGGGAGACGTCTCTGGGATTTTCATCGGCCCACCCGGCGTCCCCGTCCCACCCCAGTACGTGACGTACGACGAGGTCTGTCCGGAGGGTACTGCGACCGTCGAAGTGCCCCCGGCACAAGCCGGCGTGCTGGCGCTCGAGCTCGATCTTCCCTCCACGTTCGTGCTGCGGGAGGACAGCCTAGACACAGGCGTCGTCGCGTGCGACGGCACCGTATACGCAGCGCGGTGGGACTACGCCTACCGGGGTACGAACGGCATGACCTCCGACATCGTGATAGGTAGGACCATACTCACGTCTACGGATGGCTGGGATGTCGCCGCGTACCGGGCTCGTTCAACCGTCATTGGAGGACGCAAGGCTGCATTGATCGAGCCCATGACCCCCGATGGGCTGGCCTCCCGCTCTGCCGTGTTCTTTCCCGAACCGTTCGGCATGACCTTCATCGCCGCCGCAAATCTCTCGCGGGACGACCTCCTTGCCCTCGCCGAACTCGTCGCGCGAGCCACCAAGAAGTAGGGGACGGAGGGTGTTGCCATTTCTCGGCTGATGGCCGCAGCCATACTCGTCGGAGCCCTACTCGGCATCGCATTCCCCGGCGGGATGGCCTTTGGTGGTACAGGGAGGTACTACTCGGTAATGATGACGCCACCCTCCGGCCTTAGCGGGGAGTCACCGTTACTCACGTGCGGGTGGCATACCTCAGCCTGTGACAGAAGGGATGAGACGGGTATCAGCCTTGATTGGGATGACACGCCGAGTACTATCAACGTGTACTTCCGGGGCTATTTCACGCGGTCAAACTCTCCCACTGAATCAAACCGCTTGCGGGGACAGCCGGTACAAAACCGAAAGGATCCTTACATGTGCGACATCATGGACGTCTGGGTAATCGAGACGTACAACGGCCAGTTGAGGGCCGTAGCCCGTTATCTCCACATGAACCTGAGCTCTACATCCCAGTTCTCGATTACCACGTCAGGAAGCGGGGCGTACAACAACAGAAGAATTGGGTACATGATCGACGACAATGGCTGCCCGGGCAGTTGGAAGCATGTGCACGAGGAACACGTGCCAGACGAAGTTTGGGACGCTACCCCCAACGTGTCGGAGACCATAAATACGAGCTACCCAAGCGGGGATTACTGCTTCTGGGACAACGATCCCCGCGAGTGCAAATCCTACACGAACAACTCGGCCACGAACCGCACCCGGGTATTCACCTGGGAAGAAGGCAGTTGAGGGGTGCCAAATCGCCGAGACGTTCGCCGCACCGGTGGGTTCCGCATCGCCGTCGGGTTGGCCGTCGTCGCGGGCGCGGGCATCGGGAGCTTCTACCTGGCGCGCGCGTTCGAGGACGGCGCCTCGCCCACGTAGCAGGCGCTGGCGATTAGCCCGACGGCCGCTGCCACCTCTACGGCCACGCCCCGCCCTACCGACACTCCAGCGCCGACGCCAACGGCGGCGCCCGAGCCGACGGCGGCGCCACTTTCGCCCACTGCCCAAGCGGCAGCGCCCACGGCGCTACCCACGAAGATTCCCCTTCAGCCGCGGCGCGACATTCCGACGGCGGCGGAAATCATGGTGGACGCCAATGGCAAGTACTTCATCCCTGACCGGGGCGACGGGTGCCCCTGGTTCGAACGCGCACGTGCGACCCTCAACGTGCCGAACTACGAAACGCTAACGGTGGAGCCTAAGATGCCTCCGGTCGTCACGGAGGTGGTCCTGGACACGCCGTGCGAGGGTGACTTCGGCTGGCTTTACAGGGTGGAGACGGGTGAAGTGTTCATGATCATGCCATAGCCCTTCGCGAGGACCTGCATGCTAGCCCGAACCCTCCGACCCGTTGTCTCAGCTCTGCTTCTGGTCTTGGCTGGTTCAGGCCCGCCATCTCTCAACCATGCCGAAGCGAATCACGCGGACGGCAACATCTCGAACAGCGTCAGCCTAGTACAGAGGCAGACGCGGTCTTCGACGCAATTCTGTCTTCTCTGCGCGTTGTGAGCCCGGACTGAATGCGTCCTTGCGGCGGCGGACGCGCCGTAGCGCCCGCTGTCCCTCTCACCTGCCGCCGAATTCGAGCAGCACGGCGTTGTTGTCTTCGACGCTCTCTTCGATGAGCGCGTCTGGGTCCACCACCGCCGTCAGCCGGTCGTAGCCCGCCACCGACAGGTTGGTCGGCACGTCGACGCTCGCCCCCGGCCGCAGCTCGTCCACCGTCACCGACGTCGTCGCCAGCGTGCGGTCGTCCTCCCGCACCGCCACGCGGATGACGGTCTTGCCCAGCGGCGCTCCGCCCTGGTTCTTCACGTTGAGCGCGAGCTTGCCGTCGACCACCACCGGCGGGATGGTCACCACGAGGTCGGGGAGTCCGCCGCCCCCTTCATACGCCGGCGCCGTCTCTTCTTCCTCCGCTTCGGGCGCCGCCGTGGGCTCAGGCGGGACGGGCACGATCACGACGTCGCCCACCTGGAGCGCGTCGGGGTCGGGCAAATCGGGATTCGCCGCGATGAGCGCATCCAGCGTTACGCCGTACTGCTCGGCGATGCTCCACAGCGTCTCGCCTTCGGCCACGGTGTGCTGGACGCCCTCGAGAGGGGCAGACTGCGGCTGTCCCTGCACCTGTGCGCCTGCGGCTTCTTCCACCGGCGCGGCCGGCGGCGTCACGGGGGTGCGCGCCGTCAGCGGCTGCTGGACGAGATCGGTGCAGGACGCGAGGAGGAGCGCAGGAACGAGCGCGAACGGCGCGAGCGTGCGGGGCAGGCGCGGAAGACGGACCATAGGGCCTCCTCCTCCCGGCGCGCCGGCCACGGCCGCCGACGCGCGGGCACCCCGCCGCCCCATAGCATACGCCGGCGCGTCAACTGGCGCATCCCCGTGTGCCATGAGACGCGCGGACTACGCCGGCCGTCGGCGCTACCCTCGACGCCACACGACCGTGGAGGCGCACCCCATGACGTTCGACGACGGCGCGATCGCCCTGCCGGCGCTCTGCCTCGCGGTCGAGCGGACCGCGGAGACGCTGCTCGCCGCGCTGTGGCCCGACGCTCCGGACGACCCCGTCCGGGCGGGCCGCCGCAAGGCGCTGGCGATCCTGCTGACCCTGGTGTCCGCGCTCGCCCTCGCGGTCCCGCTGCGGCTCGACCTCACTGACGCGCTGTTCCGGCCTTCGGCCTTCGACGCGACGCAGGGCGCCGTGGTCACGGCGCTCATGCTGGCCGCCGGCGCGGGCCCCGCCCATGCGCTCGTCCGCCGCCTCGAGACGCGGCGGCAACCGCCGGGCGAGCCGCTGTAACGGGGGCGGACGGCGCTCCGTTTCTACGGGTGAGGGCCCGGGCGAGCGCCGAGCGAGACGTACGGTTGGGTATCGAGAACACGAAGACGCGCCCGGGCCCTGTCCTTCTCGCTGACAGTTCCCCCCAGTCCGGGCTACGCCGCTGTCGCCGTCAGGAAGAGCCAGCCGCTCGCCAGCAGCGACGTCACCGACGCGATGATGGCGCTGGCGCGAAGCACGCCCGCGGCGTGACGCCGCCGCGTCGACTCCGCCGGCGCCCCTAGCAGAGGGAGGCCGTCACGCGCGAGCGCCGCGCCGCCCAGCGCCGCGACTCCCAGCGCAAGGCCATAGCCCAGATACAGGATCGTTGAAGGCGTCACGACCGCTCTCCTTCTCCCACCCGCTCCGGCCTGCGAGCGGCGTACACGGCGGCCTGCACGCGGTTTCGCACGCGGAGCTTCCGCAGGATGTGGCGCACGTGCCGCTTCACCGTACTGGCGCGAATCCCGAGCGCGCGCTCGATCTGCCGGTTGCTCCACCCTTCCGCGAGCAGGCGAAAGACCTCGCGTTCGCGAGGCGTCAGCGCATCGAACGGCGTGGCGTCCTCGCCGAATGTGGCGATGGGCAGGACTCGCCCGGCGACGTTCCGGATGCTGCTGAAGACCTGGGAGGCGCGGGCGTTGCGGAGCAGGACGGCGTCGGCTCCCCCGATGCCATCGCTCTCCGTCGCGAGCGGCGGCACGAGCATGATGACGCGCGTCCCGGGGCTGACGGCGCGAATGCGCCGCGCGATCTCGGATGGCCCGAGCCCGGGCAGGTCGATGGCCACCAGCGCCAGGTCGGGCTTGGTGAGGCGGCAGACATCGATGGCCTGACGGGCGTCGTCCGCCTCGCCCACCAGGCGCAGGTCCGGCTGCGTCGACAGAAGCTGCGTCAGCCCTTCGCGAAACAGCGGCTCTCCATCAGCCACAACGATGGTAAGCATCCCGGACCTCCGGCTCCCGGTGGAGGACCGGTTTCACCGTAGGCCCGCGGGTGTCCGTGTGGCTATCGCGCAAAGCCGCGATTGCGGGAAGCAAACCGGGGATTTGGCGTTACGGCGATCGCCCGATACGGAGCGAAGGGGAACCGGGCATGCGCGACTCGGGCGTCGCGCCTAATCGAGGTCGATCAGGCCCGCCCGAATCGCGTAGCGGACGAGTTCGGCGCGCGTGTGGAGGTTCAGCTTCTGCATGATGTGGCCGCGATGCGCCTCCACGGTGTTGACGCTGATGACGAGCTTCTCGGCAATCTCGCGGTTCGAGTGCCCGTTGGCGATGAGCTTCAGCACCTCGCGCTCGCGGTCCGTCAAGCCGTCGTAGTGAACCCGGTCCTCGCGCCCGGACCGCACGCGCCGCAGATAATCGTTCAGCAGATAGCGCGCGATGGACGGGTAGAAATACGCCTCGCCGCGGTGAGCCGCTTCGATGGCGGTGAAGAGCTCGGCGGGCGTCGCTTCCTTGAGGACATACCCTACGGCTTCCGCCTTCATGAGCTCGAAGAAGTACTCCGGACTGTCGTGCGCGGTGACGGCCAGCACCTGGACGTTGGGGTTCTGTTCACGGATGCGTCGCGTGGCTTCCATGCCGTTCATGCCACGCAGCGCGATGTCCATCAGCACGACGTCGGGCTGCAGCGTCGCCGCGAGCCCGATGGCCTGTTCGCCGTTGGCGGCTTCGCCCACGACCTCCATGCGGGGATGCGAGCTGATAAGGGCCCGGAGCCCGGCCCGGAACATCTCGTGGTCGTCGACCAACAGCAGGCGGATCTTCTCGTTCATGGCTCGCCTCCCTTCTCGATGGGGATGACGGCGCGAACCACCGTCCCCGCTCCCGGCTGGGACCACAGCTCGAGCGTGCCGCCCAGGAGCGCCGCGCGCTCACGCATGCCCGTGAGCCCCAGCCCACCGCGCTGGTCGCCCGGCTTGAGCGCAGCGGGCTCGAAGCCGCGGCCGTCGTCCCGCACCTCGAGCACCAGGTCTCCGTTGCGTCGCTCAAGCGCCACGACGGCCTTCCGCGCGCAGGCGTGGCGCGCGACGTTGTTGATCGCCTCCTGCGCGATGCGAAAGACCGCGGTTTCGACCTCTGGCGGGAGCCGTTCGGCGTTTCGCGGCAGCCGCATCTCGACGGCCACGCCGGCGGCCTCCAGGTGGCTGCGCGCGTGCGCCGCCACCGCGGGCGCAAGCCCGAGATCGTCCAGGTCACTCGGGCGCAGGTCGACGATGACCTTCCGGATCTCCCACAGGGCCTCGGTCAACAGCTCGCGCAGCTCGGCCAGCGACGCGCGCACGTCCGCGAGCCTGCGCGGCGTCCGCCGTTCGATGTCGCCGACGCGCATCGCCGCGGTCGAGATGAGCTGGACCGCCTCATCGTGCAGTTCCCTGCCGATGCGCTTGCGTTCTTCCTCCTGAGCTGTGATGACCTTGGCCACCGTAGCGCGCAGCTCGGCCGCCAGGGCGACGGCCCGCTGGTGAAGCTCGGCGAGCTCCTTGCCCCTGAGACGGGCTTCCCGCGCATGGCGCGCGTTCTCCAAGATCTCCTCCCGCTGCGCGCGCGAGAGGTAGCCGCCCAGCAGCCACACGACGGCGAACGTCGTGGCGCTGCCGACGAAGCTCTCGGTGGTCAGCGCGCCGCTGTACGCCAGCGCACCGGCCGAGGACGCGATGGCGATGGCCAGCGCCGCGGTGTGCGCCCAGGGCTCGAGCGTGGCCACGGCGAAGAGGAGCGCGGGCACATAGATGAGGTAAATCTGGTGGTTCGCGTCGCCCGAGGCCGCGATCACCGCCGCGTCGAACGCGAGAAGCAGGCCAGTCCACACCGAGAACGGCCAGCTCCCGCGGGCCCGCGACACCAGCCGGTTGAACGCGGGCGCATAGGTCGCCAGATTGGCCACGGCGGCGAGACCGATCAGCGCCCAGACGACCCCGTGTGTCCCCGCGTCCGAGAGGGGATGATGGGAAAGCGCCAGCGCCGCGATGCCCGCCAGCGTGATCCACGCGGCGTTCCGCGCCACCGACGCCGTCCGCAGACGGAACCCTGCCAGGAGTTCGTCGCCGTTCGACCGGCCGGCCACTTCGCTTTCCATGTCGCGCCGTCCCCAACACGCCCTACGCTCCTCTAGTGCCAGCGTGCCATGTCGGAGATGCGCCCGGATCGATAGAAGGGACCATCAGGGACGAACGATCGATACGTTTTTGTCCCTGCCCCGCGAGAGGCCACGCTCCGCGACGACGGCCGGCCGCGTGGCGGCGCTGACGGCGCAGCCCCGAAACGCCCTATGGCGGGATCGGCGAGTCGGAGCAGGCGCAAATGAGCCAGACGGCGTCGCCGTTCACGGGTTTGCGCGATACCCGTCTGGATACCTCCGCGCCTAAGGTGGGGGCGGAGAGACCTCCATGGGCGCGGTGCGCACGTCGGAGATGCAACCCATCGGAGCGCCGCGCCGGGCGCCGCACCCGGCGCGAAACCCCGTCACCCTGCTCGGGGCGCTGCTCGCGGTCGTTTCCTTCGGCGGGCTGGTGTTTTTCGTACTCATCGACTTTATGCGGCGAGAGCCAGGCGTGTACCTGGGGATGCTGGTGTATCTCGCGTTGCCCGCGGCGCTCGTCACCGGCCTCTTGCTCATCCCGGCGGGCATCTGGTGGGAGGTTGGCCGCCGCGCAGCCGCCGCGCGCCGCGGCGAGGAATCCCCGCCTGCGTTGCAGCTCGACTTCGGCAACCCGCGGCACCTGGCCGGCGTGCTCGCATTCGCGGCGGCCACGGTAGCGATCCTCGCTACCCTGGGCGCCACCGGCTATGGCGCCATCGAGTTCATGGAGACGACCACGTTCTGCAGCACCTGCCACACCGTTATGGGGCCGCAGCTCGAGGCGTACGAGCGGTCGCCGCACGCGAGCATCGATTGCACCGCCTGCCACATCGGCCCGAACGCCGGCCCCATCGGCGCGGGGGCGGGACGGTATTTCGAGGCCAAGATCGGCGGGCTTCGGCAGACGCTGGCCGTGATCACCGGGACGTACGAACGCCCGATCCATGCCCCTGACCCCGCCCTCGAAACCGTCGCTGCATCGTGCGAAGAGTGCCATTCGTCCACCGAGGACTACGGCCTCACGCTGAAGGTCTACCGCACGTATCTCGACGACGAGGCCAACACGCCGCACGAGAGCGTCCTCGCGTTTCGCGTCGGGGACGGAACCGAGGGCATCCACTGGCACGCCACGGCGAAGGTCTATTACCAGCCTGCCGATGAGCGGCGCACCAAGGTGGCCTGGGCTGGGGTCGAGACCCCGGACGGGCTCGAAGAGTGGGTGAACCCCGACGTGTCGCTCGGTGACGAGGCTCCGGAACGGCGCGTGATGACCTGCGTCGACTGCCACAACCGCGTGGGACACCGCATCCCGACGCCCGAGGAGCTCATCGACGAGGCGCTGGCCGACGGCCGCCTCGACCGGTCCCTCCCGTATCTGAAGCGCGAGGCGCTCCGCATCCTAGAAGCGGACGGCGCCGTCGCCGACCCCGATCTGCTGCACGAGCAGTGGTCCCAGCGGGACTGGTTCGAGCAGCTCGCCGAGTTCTACGAACGTGAGTACCCCGATGTGTTCGTCCGGAAGCGCTCCGCCATCGAGGACGCCGTCGCCGAGCTGCGACGGCTGTCGGAAGAGCTGCTCTATCCCGCGATGCGGACGTCTTGGCTGACCTATCCGGACAACCTCGAGCACCCACAGGCGAACGGGGGCAATCCGGGCTGCTTCCGCTGTCACGGTACCCTGGTGAACGCGCGCACCGGCGAGCGACTGGCCGGCACGTTCGGAGGCTCCGGCTGCCTCGCCTGCCACAGCTTCGACGAAGCTCGCCAGCCGACGGCGCCC
>JBBING010000076.1:0-11347 GCA_037444005.1 Chloroflexota bacterium | reverse complement strand
CTCGCAATCTCGCCACCAACCTCGCAACCCGCCCACCAACGCGGATCAAGACACTAGGTCCCCTCCACTCTCGCGCCTGAGTCTACGGCGTGGTGTAATGGCGGCTGACCCATCGTTGCGAAAGCGAGAGCAGCCGCCCATGTATCGAATCGCTGTCATTCCCGGAGACGGCACCGGCCCCGAAGTAGTGCGCGAGGGCCTGAAGGTGCTGGAGGCCGCCGCCTCCAAGACCGGAGTCCGGTACGAGCTCACCCACTACGATCTCGGGGGGGAGCGCTACCTGCGGACCGGCGAGATCCTGCCGGACTCGGTGCTGGACGAGCTTCGCGGGTTCGACGCCATCTACCTGGGCGCCATCGGCCACCCCGACGTCGCGCCGGGCATTCTCGAAAAGGGCCTGCTGCTGCGTCTACGCTTCGAGCTCGACCAGTACATCAACCTGCGGCCCGTAAAGCTGTATCCCGGCGTCGACTGTCCGCTGAAGGACAAGGGACCCGAGGACATCGATTTCGTCGTCGTGCGGGAAAACACCGAGGGGCTGTACAGCGGCGCCGGCGGCTTCCAATACAAGGGCACGCCCCATGAGGTGTCGACGCAAATCCACGTCACCACGCGCTTCGGCGCCGAGCGGTGTATCCGTTACGCCTTCGAGCTCGCACGCAAGCGCAACAAGATGAAGAAGCTCACCCTCTGCGCCAAGACCAACGTGCTCACCTACGTCCACGACACCTGGTGGCGCGCCTTCAACGAGGTGGGAGAGGCCGACTACCCGGACATCCAGCGCGACTACGCCCACGTGGACGCCACCACAATGTGGATGGTGAAGAATCCCGAGTGGTTCGACGTCATCGTCGTCGAGAACATGTTCGGGGACATCATCACCGACCTCGGAGCGATCATTCAGGGCGGGCTGGGCGTGGCCGCCGGCGGCAACATTAACCCGCAGGGCGTCTCGATGTTCGAACCCATCGGCGGCTCCGCGCCCAAGTACACGGGGCAGAACGTCGTCTGTCCCATCGCCGCCATCGCCGCCGCCCAGATGATGATGGAGTTCCTGGGCGAGACCGAGACCGCGAATCGCATCGAAGGCGCCATCGCACGCGCGCTGGCGTCCGGGCGCATCCGGTCGCTGGCGGCGGGGAAGATGGGGATGAGCACGTCCGAGGTGGGCGACTTCATTGCTGAGCTGGCGGCCCGCTGAAGGCGTCCGGCGGCGCCGGCGCGGCGCCGGCGACAGACAGCGATGGTGCGGTCAGTCGGGCGGCGGGCCGAGGATGTCGATACCGTGCTCCCGCCCGAGCGTGGCGAGCCGCTCGACGTCCGGGGGTGCCGGCTCCGGGAGTGTCAGGCCTGGCGCCGGCTGGCCCGCGGCGCGCACGAAGTCGGCGAACCGGCCCGGCCACGCCATCTGCAGAAGCCTAGCGCCGGCGGGTCCCACGCGAAACGCGTGAGGCAGGCCCTTCGGCGCGAGGACCCACGATCCGGGTCCCGCCGTGAACGCCGCGTCGCCGCAGAAGAAGGTGACGTCTCCCTCCAGCACGTACCAGCCCTCGTCGTCCTCGTGGTGGACGTGCAGTGGCACCGCGTAGTCCGGCGGCGTGCGCTGATCCATGAGGGTGAAGTGACCGCCGGTTTCCTCGCCTGTGGCCTTGACGACCATCAGCGTACCGGCGAACCAGAGGGCGGCGCCCTCCTGGTCCGACAGCATGTAGGCCCTACCCTGTGGCTCCATATAAGCGCCTCCCTCAATGCTACGGAATGCCATCCTTCGCGAGCTGGTGGCGGACCAGTTCGAGCACCTCGCGGGTCGCTTCGTCCGAGGTGAGCCCGGCGCCACGCAGCGCCTCCCACACCGGAATGTCGATGAGAGCGGCGAGCACGCGCGCGGTCCGCTCGCTAGCGCCGACGCCCTCGAGGGCGGCGTCGACGAGGAATCTCAGGTTCGCGCGCTGCACCCGGGCGAGCTCTGCCAGCGTGGGCAGGAGGTGCTCCTCGTTCCGGGCCGCCCGCAACCAGTCGCCGTCGCGGGCGTAACACTCGCAGGTGCCTCGAACCAGCGCCTCCAGACGCGCCGATGGCCGGTCCAGGCCTCGAAAGATCGCTGCGGCGAGCTCTGGCGTCGCCGGCTGGAGGACGTGGATGCGCCCGGCGCAGGTCGGGAGGAGGTCAGCGAGCGTGGGGAAGTGGCGGTAGACCGTGGCATGCGTGAGACCCGCGCGCCGGGCGATGTCCTCGTAGCTGGTCAGAGCGATGCCCTGTTCGGCGTGCAGGGTCATGGCGGCGTCGACGATCCGCTGGCGGGTCTGTTCGGTCGCGAGGGCGCGGGCCTTCGGTCGATACCTTCTGGGCATGTCGGCGCGATGTTCACTATCAAATTCGTATAGCGAAAGCTTATCCCGTTCGCACCCATCGCGTCAACGGCGGGGCTGCCCGCGGGCCGGCCGGCCGCGATCTCAGCCACAGGGATCCGCGGCGCTCGGGCAAGCGCTCGCGCCAGCGATCGCTTGGCGCTGAGGCCCTCCATGTCGTCTCCTCGGGGCATGCCGAGAGGATGGTGTCCCTTCGCGCGCCATCTGCCGCGGACGACGTTCGGTTATCCGCGCGGCGCGCGCGACCAGAACCGCTCGCGGGCCATCGTCTGCCACGTGATGGACGGCTTCAAGCGCACGATGGACGAGGGCGACTGGATGGAGCGAGCCGGCGTCGGGGTGACGGCCGCGGTCGGCAAGGACGGCTCGATCTCGCAGTACACCAGTATCTTCGACGCGCACTGGGGCAACGGCGTGGTGAACCGGCCCCGGGCGGGTTGCGCCTTCGTCGAAGAGCTGCGTTCGTCACCTCAGGGGACACGGGTGCGCGCGGTTCCCCTAGCTGGCGGCGGCGAGGCGTGGGTGGACGCCGACGGCGTGAACATCATCAACAGCCGCTCCATCGCCCTGGAGCACGAGGGATTCTCGGGCGAGCCGTTCACGGGCGCCATGGTCGAGGCGGCGGTGCGCTTCCTGGCGTGGTGCAACGACGAGCTGCGCCGCGAGGGGCTGCCGCCCGTGCCCATCGACGACGGTCACGTCATCGCCCACGCCGACCTCGATAGCGTGAACCGCTGGGGGTGTCCCGGACGGGGTTGGCCCAAGGAGCGCTATCTGGCGCTGCTGGCGAGGGCAGGAGGGGATGCGATGATCCGCTACGTACGGCCGAATCCGAACTGGCCCCGGCCTCCCGGCGGCGCGGTGGCGCCGGGCGCGTACGACATCCAGGCGAGGCTCGACTTCGCGCTCCCGGAGGGCGTACGCTGGCTTCAGCTCGAAGTGCGGGCCGAAGGCCGCGGACGCGTGATCGTGCTGGACGGCGGCGCGCCGATCGCGTGGCCCCTCGCGGGGTACGCCGGAAGCGTGCGCAATACGACGGCGCAGGTTCGCGTTCTCCTCGACGAGGCGGGCGCATTCCGGCTCCGCGTGGAGGACGGCCCCGTGCGGCGGCTGTGGCTGACCTGCGTCGGGTACTTTCCGTAGCGCCAGGTCGCCGGCGGTCCGGCCGATCTTCGAGAGGAAGGAGGCGTCGCGTGGACGCCGTCGTGGCGACCCACGGCCTGACGAAGCTGTACGGCGGCCGGACCATCGCGCTGTCGGACGTCTCGCTGCGGGTGCCGCGGCGGGCCGTGTACGGCCTCCTCGGGCCCAACGGCGCCGGCAAGACCACGCTCCTGCGGCTCCTCGTCGGCCTGCAACTGCCATCGGCTGGCCGAATCGAGGTCTTCGGCGAGCCGATGGGTCCCGATGCCGCCCACCTCCGGCGGCGCATCGGCTTTCTTCCCACGAGCCCGCGCTTCCCGCCACAGATGACCTCGGTGTCGTATCTCGACTTCGTTGGGCGGCTGTTCGGGTTGTCGGCCGATGAGCGCCGGCGGCGGCTCGCGAACCTGATTCGCGCCGTCGGACTCCTCGATGCCACCGACAAGCCCATCCGCGCGTACTCCACGGGCATGGTGACGCGCCTCGGCGTGGCGGCGTCGCTGATGAACGACCCCGAGCTCCTCATCTGGGACGAACCGGCGTCCGGCCTCGATCCCGAGGGGCGACACTCGATTCTCGAGCTCATCCGGCAGCTCGGCCGCGAGCGCACCGTGCTCGTCTCTTCGCACATCCTGGACGACATCGATCGCGTCTGCGACAGCGTCGGCGTGCTGCGACACGGGAAGTTGGTCTTTCAGGGCACCGTGCGCGAAATGAAGCGGTTTACCCGGCGTCAGGGCGTCTACCTGGAGGCGGAAGGCGACGCCGACGACCTGCTGGGCGCGCTGGCCGCGCACCTGACGCTGCCGGTGGAACGCAAGGGGCCGGGCGTGCTCGTGCGCTTCCCGCAAGAAGGCGACTACGCGGAAGGGGTTGCGCGGGTGGTGCAGGCGGTGCGCGACGCGGGCCTCGAGCTCGTCACTATCCGCTCCGCGGGCGACGAGATCGAGGACGCGTACCTGGAGCTTCTGGAGGAGGAATCGTCGCGTGGCTTCTCCAACGCGTTCGACGCTTGAGGCGCCCGTTCGCGTGCAGCCGGGGCCGTTCTGGGCTCTGCTGACCAACGACGTCACCCAGCAGTTCCGTTCGTGGCTGGTCCGCGGATGGCTCGCGGGCTCCGCGCTGGTGGCGCTCGTCATCGTGGTGACGGCGAGCGGCCGGGACACGGAGGCGTCGCGCGTAATGTCGGCGGGCCTCGCGCTCTATTTGCTGGCCCTCAGCGTCATCGTCATCCTCGCCACGGCGAGCGCGGTATCGGGCGACGCCGGCGTCCTGGGCGATGCCATCCTGTCGCGCGCCGTGACTCGCGACGACTATCTCCTGTCGAAATTCGCCGCGCGGCTGTTCGTGGTGGCGACGGTCTATCTCGTGGTGGTCGCGCCGTTCGTAGCGCTGACCGCCCGCTACACGGAGAACGATCTTTCGCCTGTGGGCGCGGGGTTCGGCGTTGGGCTCGTGCTCTGCTTGCTGCTGTTCCTGAGCGTCCTCGGCGTGGCGCTCAGCGCGGCCCTCAACAATACCCTCCTGGCGGTGGCGACGCTGGCGGTGGCCTGGTACTTCGCGGGCGCGGCGTTCTCGTTTCTCGAAATCGGGTTCCTTTCCCCCGAGGAGATCGTGAACGATCTGGAGGGGATCGTTGCGGGGCGCTACGACGTCGGCCGTGAGGTGGCCCGGCTGGCGACGTTGTACGCGCTGTCCGTCCTGACGGTGGCGGCGGCGACGCTCGGCTTTCGCCGCCGCGACGTGACATAAGCCATCAGTGGGCGACGGCGCAGCCGGCGCAGGAGCCCGCAGCGCAGCCGGCGCACCCGCCCGTTCCGCTCACCGCCTGCAGGCTGCCGTCCTCTCCCCGGGTCATCGACGCGAAGAGCGACAACACACGGCCCGCGCCCTCGTGTCCCGCGGGACAGGTCGCCGGCTCGTCCGACCGGGACATGGGACGGAGCTGTTCGAACTTCGTGTCGCAACGTCGGCAGTAGTACTCGTAGATCGGCATCTCTGATGCACAAGCTACGCGGGCCGCCCGCCCGCGTCAAGGCCGAACGGCCGAGACGAAGAGCCGCGCCGGGATGCCGTTCGGCACCGTCGAGCCCCCAGCCCGACCAAGGGGCGCGACGCGGGCCGACCGCGACCGGACATGTCACGGCGGGGCAGGCGTATACTGCACTCTGTCTCGACAGGACTGCGGCCGCCCCGATGCGCGGCCTGCGAGTGGTACGGAGTGACCTGGCAACCGTTCGAGACGCTCGTAGACCGGTACGACGCCTGGTTCGAGCAGGAGCCGGGGCGGTCGCTCTTTCCGTCGGAGCTGGAGGCGGTGCGCCGGGTCGCCCGCGGCGCGCCGGGCCCGTGGGTGGAGGTCGGCGTGGGCACGGGGGCGTTCGCGGCGCCGCTGCGCATCGACCTCGGCGTCGACCCGTCGCGGCCCATGCTCGAGCGCGCCCGAGCCCGCGGCGTCCCCGTCGTGCAGGGCGTGGCCGAGGCGCTGCCGCTGCGGGATGGCAGCGTCGGGACGGCGTTTGTCATCGTCACCATCTGCTTTCTCCAGGACCCGAGGGCGGCGCTGCGGCAGATTCGCTACGCGCTGAAGCCGGGCGGTTCGCTGGTCATCGGCGAGATCCCGAGAGACAGCCCGTGGGGCGAGCGGTATCTCGCGCTGAAGGAGGAAGGGAATCCCTTCTACCGGGCGGCGACGCTGTACACCGTACGCGAGACGGTCGCCATGCTGCGGGGCGCGCGGTTTCGCGTCGAGGCGTCCGCATCGACGCTGCTGCGGCCGCCTACGGAACGCCCTGAGCCCGAGCCCGCGCACGACGGCGTCGTGACGGGCGCGTCGTTCGTGGCGCTCCGGGCCGTGAAGCTGTGACGGGCGTCAGTCGAGATAGTCGCGAAGCTTCTTGCTGCGCGAGGGGTGGCGCAGCTTGCGGAGCGCCTTCGCCTCGATCTGCCGGATCCGTTCGCGGGTGACCTGGAACTCGCGCCCCACTTCTTCGAGGGTGCGGCTCCGGCCGTCTTCGAGGCCGAAGCGGAGCTCCAGGACGCGCCGCTCGCGGTGCGAGAGGCTGCTGAGCACGTCCATGACCTGCTCTTTGAGCAACTGATGGGACGCGGCGTCGGCGGGGGCGAGCGTCGTCGAGTCTTCGATGAAATCGGCGAGGTGGCTGTCCTCCTCTTCGCCGATGGGGGTCTCCAGCGACACCGGCTCCTGGGAGACCTTGATGATCTCGCGGACCTTCTCCGCCGGGAGCTCCATCCCCATCCCGATCTCTTCACTCGTAGGCTCGCGCCCGTACTCCTGAATGAGGCGACGGCTGACCCGCACCAGCTTGTTGATGGTCTCGACCATGTGCACCGGGATGCGGATGGTGCGCGCCTGGTCGGCGATGGCGCGGGTGATGGCCTGCCGGATCCACCAGGTGGCGTAGGTGCTGAACTTGTACCCCTTGCGGTAGTCGAACTTCTCGACGGCGCGGATGAGGCCGATATTGCCTTCCTGAATCAGGTCGAGCAGCGACATTCCCCGGCCGATGTACTTCTTGGCGACGGCCACGACCAGGCGCAGATTGGCCTCGGTCAGGTGCTTCTCGGCGCGGTAGCCGTCCTCCTTGATGCGTGAGAAGAACGCCCGGAATTCGTCCTCGAGCGGTTGGAGACGGGACGCGAGCTCGAACTGCGGCGGCGTGAGCGCGTCCTCGCCGCCCACCAGCTGGACGATACGCCGGACGTGGTCGGGCTGCATGACGTGGGTGACGGTGGACACGTGCACGAGCACCTTCTCGGCGGGCTCCTGCTCCCAGCCCAGCGTCTGCGCCAGGTGGTCGGCCAGCGCCTGGTCGAGCTCACCGTCGACGGTGTCGCGGAACTTCTGGTCTTCGATGAGGTTCGCGAGAGGTGAAGGAGCGAGGCCGAGGTAGGCGCAGATGTGGAGGAAGGGCTCCCGGGCGCTGTGGAGGCTTCGGAACAGGCCGAGGTAGGTCTCGCCCGCCGTCGGGGGACGGCCGAACTCCTCGAGGAATTCGCGCTCGACGGCCTCGACGAACTTGCCCTCCTCCATCTGGCGCGCGAGGCGCTTCTCGTCGGCCGCCGACAAGAGCATCACGCGGCCGATCTCACGGAGGTACATGCGAACGGGGTCGTCGATGCCTTCCTGGTCGTCGAAGTCGGTGAGGGCCTCCCGTTCGTCGATGGCGGAGCGGCCGCCGTTGCTGCGGGGGAGCGCGGCGTAGCGCTCGGCGAGGGCGACCTCCGAATCTTCGATGCTCGCGAAGAGGGTGTCCTCAGCGGCGGGCTCTGGCTCCGGGATGACTCCGTCCAACTCGTGAGGGTTGCCGTTCATTCCTCGAACCTCTTCAGGACTGAACGTTCCGCTTCCACTCCAGGACGCGCCGATGAAGCAACAGGCCCGCTTCGGTGTCCTGCCGGACGACGTCAGCGGGCGCTGGCTCTTCGGTGTCCGTGGCTCCGCCGTTCCCGGCGGTGGTGGACTCGACGAGGCGGGACGGGGAATTCCGCTCTTCGAGGTCGGCCACTGCGAGGGCGGTCTCGCGCTTCCATGCGCGCAGTCGTTCCTGCTCGAGATGCCAGACACAGCTTTCCAGGGCGTCAAGCTGCCGGCGCTCGTCAAGCGGTGGAATCCGTCTGGCCAGGATGGTCTCCAATCGCTCCCTCAGCTCACTCTGGAGCCGCTCGGCGAGAACGCCGGCGTCGGGCTCCTGGGTCCAGGCCAGAAACAGGGCGCGGTGTTCGGCGAGGTGGAAGAACTCCGGCGAGATCCGGAGCCCGCGCTCCCTGACCGCAGGATAGCGAAAAAGCAGCGCCAGACAAAACGCTTCTCTGGCAGCTTCGGCGTCCGCCGGGGGCGACGTCCTCGGCTCCGGGACGCTCGGTCGCTGCGACGGCCGCGCCGCGCGCCGCAGCGCCCGCCGGAGCTCGTCTCGGTCGGGCGCCGAAAGCCCCGCGTCCAGCAACAGCCGGTCGAGGTACTGCGCCTGCATGATGGGGTCGGGGATGGCCGCCACCGTCGGGAGGAACGCCTCGATGACCTTGAAGCGTTCGACCGGCGGACACGCGCGCGCCCGGGCGACGGTGACCGCGTACAGGTGCTCGAGCACGGGCTTCGCTTCGTCGACCAGCCGCGACCAGAGAGCCGGGTCGCTGCGGATGACGTCGTCAGGGTCGCGGCCTTCCGGGAGCGTGGTCACGCGGATATCCGCCGCGAGCCGCTGCTGATGGCGGATGAGGCCATGCCACGTAGGCACGGGGACCGGCTCGCGCTCGACGGCTTCGGCGATGACCTGTACGCCGCGCAGCGTGGCCTCGCTTCCGGCGACGTCGGCGTCGAGCGCGACGACGACGTTCCGTGTGTAGCGCTTCAGCAAGCTCACCTGTCGTTCGGTGAGGGCTGTACCCATCGTGGCGACGACGTTGGTGAAGCCGAACTGGTGTGCGGCGATGGCATCCATATAGCCCTCGACGATGACGGCTCTGCCCGTGGCGCGGATGCCCTCGCGGGCGAGGTCGAGGGCGTAGAGCAGTCCGCCCTTGTCGAAGAGCGGCGTTTGCGGGGTGTTGAGGTACTTGGGCCCGGGCCGCGATGGGTCCTCGAGCTCGGGGAGCGACCGCCCGCCGAACCCCACGACGCGGCCGCGTTCGTCCCGAATGGGGAACATGAGCCGCGCCCGGAAGCGGTCATATGGCCCGTGGTCGCCTGCGGACGCCAGGCCGGCGTCGACGAGCTCCTCATCGCGGAAGTCTCTGGCGCGCAAGTAGGCGGTCAAGGCGTCGAACGCGGCCGGTGCGAACCCGAGCTGGAACCGCTCGATGGTCTGCGCGTCGAGGCCGCGGCGTTCGAGATAGCGGCGCGCGGGTTCGGCCTCGGAGGCCTCGCGCAAGGCATGGTGGAAGAACAGCGCCGCCGCTTCGTTCGCCCCGACCAGCCGGTCGCGACGCTCGGCGTCCTCGGGGCGCCTGCGCGTGTCGCTCAGGGTGACGCCCGCGCGGCGGGCCAGCAGCTCGAGCGCTTCGCGGAAGTCCACCCCGTCGCGCTTCATCACGAAGGTGATCACGTCTCCCCCGGTCCCGCACGCGCCGAAGCAGTGCCAGCTCTGGCGGTCGGGGCTCACGATGAACGACGGGGTTTTCTCGGTATGGAACGGGCACAGCCCCTTGAAGTTCCGGCCCGCCCGCTGGAGCCTGACGGTCTCCCCGATGAGGTCGACGATGTCGATGCGCTGCTTGATCTCGTCGATGGCGCTCATCGCCACCTCACCCTTGAGAACGCTCGGCCGGCCGCAGGATTACGACGTCCCGTTCGCCGTCCTGCGTGGCCAACCACGAACGAATGCGCTCGATCTCGGCCGCGTGCTCGTCCTCGTGCGGGGGAATCCCCTCGAGCAGCGCGCGTATTGTCGTCCGCTCACCATCAGGATCGACGGCGGGGAGCGCGAGCTGTCGCGCGCCCAGGCGCTCGAGGAGGAGGGCCGTCCTGCGGCGTGCGGCCTGAAGGCCGTGGACGAGCTGGGGCAGCGGCGTGGCGCGCCCGGGCGCTTCGGAGGACGCGGGCGGCGGCGCCACCTCGGGGATGGCGGCGCCGATAGCCCGGTGCGCGGCCTGCTCCCACATCATGAGGTGCGCGAGGATCTCGCTAACGCAGCGACCGCCGGCGGGCGGGCGTGCGCGGGCCTGCTCCTCGGTGAGGCCGGTGATGGCCGCGAAGAGCCGTGAACGGGACGCCTCCATGCGCGAGAGCAGGTCGCCCACGGCCATGGCGCCGCATTCTAGCGCGCGGCGCGAGGCGCCGCATGCCGCCGCTACTGCGGGGGCAACGTGAACGTCGCGGAATTGTTGGTGAGGTCTGTTTCAGGCTGATCGGTGACGATCACGACGACCACCTGCTGCGGCTCCGGACCGAAGGTGAACGGCACCGGCACGTCGATGCGCGCGCCGGGCCCCAACGCGACGATTCCGGCCGAGCTCGAGGCGAGCAGCGTTTGGCCCGTCGCGTCGTAGATGTCCACCGACAGGCTGCCGCGGTACTCGCCCGAACCTTGATTGATCGCCGTGACGACCACCTGCCCGCTGATGACGCTCACCGGGATGCCGACGACCACGTCCGCCGGCTCGCCCTCGATGATGGGCGTCTCCGATGGCGTCGGTGTGACGGTCTCCGCGGCTTCGGTGGCTTCGGGCGTGACCGTTTCGGTTTCGCTGAACGCCGGGGTCGGCACCTCAGGAAGTTCGAGCGCCTCGGGCGTCGCGATGGGCACCGACGCCAGGTCTCCCTGAATCTCCACGGCGCTGGCCTGAATCCACCCCCGTTGCAGCGAACCGGGCGGGAACACGATCTGGACCCACGTGCCGTCGTCGTTGCGCCCGGTGACACGAACCGGCGCGCCGCTCCGGAGCGTGCCCAGGAAGGGGTAGCGTTCGCCCGGGCCCGCCCGGACGTCGACGACGTCGAGGATGCGCGCCAGGACGCCTTCCGTCGGCGTGCCGTCCGCTGGCGTGCCGGCGGCGGTCGGCGTGCGGCGCGGGTTCGACGCCGAGGCGCCGTCGCCTCCGCCGTCGCCGGGCGTGAGGAGCACGACCGCCACGGCCGCCACGAGCAGCACGGCGACGAGGCCGAGGCCTCCGAGCACGAGGGGATTCCGGAGGAACGGCGTCTCTTCCTCTGGGGGCAAGAACGGCGGGCGGTGTTCCATCGCTCAGGGCTCGAAATCAGCGCAGGACCGCGTCACGCGGGCAGGCGGATTGTAGCATGCCGCTCGCTCACGCGATATCAGATGTACGGGTCCAGTACATGCCGTACACCTACCTCCTTTCTGGAGCATGGGTGG
>JBBING010000075.1:0-11426 GCA_037444005.1 Chloroflexota bacterium | reverse complement strand
AAAGGCGCTCACGGCCGTAATCGTACGGCTCGGCGCCTTGTGCGTCACGCCAGCGCGCGTTCTTGCCATAGCGTGGTATACTGCGGCGTCGAAATCCTTCCTCGTCCACGGTGACAGGGCCCGAGCGGGGCCGCCGGCACTCGGCGACTGGGAAGCACATCACATCAGGAGGTCGTCGGGTGCCATTCACCGACAAGTCACTCACCTGCGTCGACTGCGGCGCAACCTTCACGTTCTCGGCGGAGGACCAGGACTACCACGCGAGGCGCGGGTTCCAGAACGAACCCAAGCGCTGTCCGTCGTGCCGGCGCGCCCGGAAGGCGGAGCGAGGCGAGTACACCGGGAGCAGCTACGCCTCCCGTCCCGCCCGTCAGCTCTTCCCGGCGACGTGCTCGAACTGCGGCCGCGAGACCGAGGTCCCGTTCCAGCCGCGGGGTGACCGCCCCGTGTACTGCCGGGACTGCTTCCAGGCGCGCAGCTCCTACGGCCGCTGAGCCGGCATCCGCCGCCAACACGAGACCACCGGGCGCCGTCCGAGGGCTTCGGACGGCGCCTTCCTTCGGGCTCCTCGGTCCCGTCGTGCGGGAACTCCCGTATTGACCTTCCGCCGATCCTTCGCACAATAGAATCAGTCTCGTCCACGCATGCTCGGCCGGCGCGAGCCGGACGGGCCGGAACAGGAACCGTCCTGACCTTCGTGCGAAGCGCCGTCACCGTCTCCTTCCTCGCCGTGCTGCTGATGGCGATGGGCGCGACGAGCGTGTCGCCGGCCCCGGCCGAGACCGCGCCGCCCGTAGCCCGAGGCGCGGACCGGCCCGGTGTCTGGCTCCAGAAGTGCAGCAAAACGCGTCCCGGTAAGGTCAAGGTCGTCTTCATCTGGAAGACCGCGCGCACGGGCCCGCAGTTCCTCGATCTCAGCGTCTTCAACAACGGCTTCCGCCCGGGGACCTTCGTGTCGGTCGGTCCCCTCTCCCCGAACACCTGGGGATTCACGTGGGACGGCATCGATCCCAATACGCCGCACTTCCTCCGGGTGAACACGCTGACGCCCGAAGGCTGGGCCCCTAGCCCGACGCTGGCGTTTCCGAGCGCGGACTGCGGGCCGGGCTTTTTCACCGAAAACCACCCGCCGAACCCGGAGATGCTCGCGCTCCAGCAGCGGCTCGCGCAGGCCATCGCCGCTTCCGGATTCGACGCCGCTGTCGCTGTCACCGACCTCCAGACGGGCGAGCACATCGCCGTCAACGGCGATCAGTGGCGACTGCCAGGCTGTTCGGCCAACTTCTTCGTGCTGCTCAAGGCCGTCATGGACGTGCAGGAGGGCCGCTACCCGGAAAGCGCCGTCGGCGACCTCATCTCGCGGACCATCTACGCCAGCAACCCCATCACCGCGCGCGACATCCTGCTCATCTCCGCCAACGGCGATCTGGGCGCCGGCGTGCGCAGCATCAACGAACTCTACGCCCTCCTCGGGATGCGCAACTCGATCTACGACCACGCGCCCGCCTTCGGGCCCTCGTACTCGCTCATCGGCAGCCCGAACCTCCTGACGGCGAACGAGATGAACCGCGCGCTCAAGGCGTTCTGGCAGGGCCGGCTCACGACCCCCGAGTGGCGCGACTACCTGCTCGCGAAGATGACCGACGTGAAACCGGGGCTCCAGTACCTCATCCCCGCGGGCGTGGGCGACGGTGTCGTCTCCCACAAGAACGGCTTTTTCTGGGAGTCGGGCTGGGTCGACAACGACGTCGGCATCGTGCGCTTCACGCGGAACGGCCGGGTCTACGCCTACGCCATCTCGTTCTGGACGCAGTACGTTCCGTACAAATACGCCGACATCCCCCTGGGTCAGGCCGTGTCATCGATGGTCTGGCAGTACTTCAACGCCCGGTACCGGTAGGCGCCCGCCGTATGCCGGCGAGGATGCTGCTCGCCGTTTTCGCGCTGTTGGTCTGGGCGGCGCCCGCCCTTGCCCGGGCCCAGGATGCGACGTCCACCGGCGGCGACCTCTGCGCCAGACCCGAGCCGGCCCGCGCGATGAAGCTCGCCCTCGACAACGACGACGTCATGGTCGTTATCGCGCAAGCCACCGGCTCCCGCGACCTCGAACTCCGGACGCCGGTCGAGATCGTTCAGGTCATCGAAGGGACGTTCGACGCGACCACGGCGCTGGCGGACCGTCAGCCCACCCTCGCCTGCCTGTCCGAGGGGGTCTGGGCCGTCGGCCGCCCGGTGCTCGGCGTGTTCGTGGCCGATGGGACGGCGCTCACGACGCTCGTCGCATGGCCGTCCGAGGACGGGGCCGCAATCGTCGATGGACAGCGCCTCACCGCCGATGAGCTGCTCGCGCTGGGGCGGGCGTTTCTCGAGCCGACGCCGACGGCTTTGCCGCCCGGAGTTCCCACGCCGCCGAACGTCGAACCGCCCGACTCCGGCGCACCGCAGCGCCTTCCTGCGACGGGAGGCGACGCCGCCAGCGACTCGCGGTCACCGGCGATGGCGGGCGGCGTCGGCCTCGCGCTGGCGTCACTCGCGGCCGGCGAAGTCTTCCTGCTGCGCCGCCGCGGGATGTGATGGTTCCGTCGTGAACCGAAGCCCGAGGGGCCCCGGTGCACGCCGGGGCCCCTCCTTCGTCGCGTCCCGCGTCCGCCTGCCGGAGAGCAGACGGCCTCGCCGCCCGCGGGACTCAGATCCAGTGGCGCCCTGCTCCGCAGCAGCCGTTCGTGCCGCAGGTGCCCAGCCTGGCGCAGCCGCAGCGCCGGCATCGGGGCGTCAGGGTTCGCGGAGCGGCGCCCCACAGCGTGTCGAGAGGGCCCAGAGGCGGGCCGCGCTCCTCCGCGCGGTCGCGGACGGACGGGATGGTACCGACGACACCGGGGATCGTCTGCGTACGCATGGCTCCCTCCTCCTCCGCCTCTGGCGAGCGGGGCCTGGCCGGGCGCCCCTCAGGTCCGGCGCCCGTAAGCGCCGCAAAAGATAGGGGATTCCCCGATACCCTCGCGCGCGTTCCCCGATAAATCATGGGCCGCGAGTTTACCGGTCCTTCACCGACAGGACCGGACCCGGAGGCGCCATGACGCTCACGGCGCACGTCCTGGGTCAGGGCCGGTACGCCGAAGCCGGCCGCATGGTCGCCGCCGCCATCGAGCGCGCGGGCCTCGACCAGCGCGAGGTCTGCCGAAGGCTCGGCCTCTCCCCGGCCGCCCTGTCCCGCGTCTGTTCGGGTTCCCTCCGCCCCACGCCGGAGAACATTTCGCGGCTCGCCCGGCTCCTCGGCATCAACGAATCCGCCCTCTTCGTCGCGTTCGGCCTCCTCCCCGAACCGGACCCCTCGGGCGAGGCGCTCGCCCTGCGCTATCCCGCCGAGCGCTTCATCGCGATCCGTCGCGGGGCTCCGCTCCCCTTCGCGCGCCTGTGGGGCCCGGGTCTGCTCTCCGCGCCGGATGTCCGCATCGAGCGCGACCCGACCCCGTATCGCCTCCCGACCGTCATCGTTCGCGCTCTGGACCAACTGATGCTACCTCCGGGCCCGAAGTACAACCGGAGCAAGGCGCGGCTGGTGTCGCTCCGCGAGACGGCGCATGGCCTCGTCTTCCGCTTCCAGCGGACGACGTATCTCAATCACCTGCTGACCAATCACCAGGTCGAGGCGGGCGCCCGGGTCCACCTGGAGGGCCGGTGGCAGGCCATCGCCGATCTCCTCGAGCCGGGCGGCGGTGCGCTGCAGCCACTCGAGCGCTCGGTCTGCTCGAACCACCTCGGGCTCAATATTCTGCTGACGGACCGCGCGGGCCACGTCCTGCTAGCGCAGCGGTCGATGGCGGCGACGGCGTATCTGCCGGGCGTCCAGTTCGGCCTGCCCGCCGCCGGCTCGATGGACTGGACCGACCTCGATCCCTTCACCGCGGCGTACCGGGAGCTCGACGAGGAGCTCGGGCTGAGCGAGGCGGACCTCGCGCCGCCGGGTGTTCTCCTGATGGGCGTCGCCCGCAACGCCGCCCGCGGCGGCAAGCCGGAAGCGTTCTTCGTCGCCCGCGCTCTGACGCCCGTGGCGGAGCTGAACGTGCGGCTCGCCGCCCCGGCGTCCACCTCGGCGCTGCCGGCCACGGCCCCGCTGCCCCCGCAGAGCCGCGAGGTCGTCCGGCTCTATCCGGTCCCCGACACGGACGCAGCGCTCGCGGACCATCTCGAGAGCCCGCACCTCGATCTCACGCCCGAAACGCGGGTGGCGATCGCGCTCTACCTCAGCGTGCGCGACGCTTTCGCGCGGCGTTTGCGGCGGTGACGTTCGGCAGCCAGATCTGCCCTTCGTCCGGCGACCCCACGGCCTCGCACGCGCCCCGCAGACGCAGCGCCCCGACCCACGCGGCCGCGACCGCGTCCACCGCGTCCCGCGGCAGCCCGTCCGGAAGGCCGCGCAGTCCCAGCCCCCGCAGCGTGCGCACGAGCTCGCGGTCATCCGCGCGAGAGACGGCGAGGACGTCGCGCACGGCCCCGGGGAACACCTCGACGACGCGCCGCCCTTCGGCTTCGAGCCTGCGCCGCAGCGCGACGCCCCGCAGCGTCAGGGGAACCATCGACGGAAGAAGCGTCCAGTAGGGCCGATGCCCCCGCCGGACGAGTTCGCGCTCCGCCTCCCGAACGATTCCGAAACGCGCGCACGCGCACGCCGGATTCGCGCAGCACCGCCCTCGTGGGAGCGACAACGGCGCATCGATGGCGATCACGCGGGCGTCGTGGCGCCGCACGAACGCGAGGACGGCGTCGTCGTCGAGACGTCCCGCCGTGACCTCGACGACGCGCAGACCGCGAAGGCGCGCGCGCACGGCGGCGAGCCCGACGACGCCAGGGCGTTTCGCGCCGTAGGCCGGCGCGCCCGCGAGATCGACGCCGACGACCGTGGTCATGACAAGACGGTAGCACGAACCGTCCGCCGTTCTTGTCCGACGGCCGCGCGTCCCGCATAATCGGCGAGCGTCGCCCCTGCGGCGAGAGGACCATCGACAGGAGGACAGCAAGCGGCATGACGAAGCGACTGGACGATCAGGTGGCCATCGTGACGGGCGCGTCCCGGGGGATCGGGCGCGCCGTGGCGAAGGAGCTGGCGGCGTACGGCGCCAACGTCGTTGTGAACTACTTCCAGAGCGAAGGGCCGGCGAAGGAGCTGGTGGAGGAACTGAACAAGAAGGGGCCGGGCCGAGCTATCGCCATCCGCGCCGGCGTCGCCCACCCCGACGACGTCCAGATGATGGTCGACCAGACCATCAAGGAGTTCGGCCGGATCGACATCCTCGTCAACAATGCAGGCGTCAACCGAGACCGGACACTGCGTCGCATGAGTCATCAGGAGTGGGAAGAGGTCATCAACACGGACCTCAACAGCGCCTTTTACTGCACGTCGGCCGTCATCCCCCACATGATCGAGCGGAACTACGGCCGCATCATCAACATGTCCAGCATCATCGGTCAGATGGGGAACATCGGGCAGGCCAACTACGCCGCCGCGAAAGCGGGCCTCATCGCCTTCACGAAGTCGGCCGCCCTCGAGCTCGCACGGTACAACATCACCGTCAACGCCATGTGCCCCGGCTTCGTCGAGACGGACATGCTCGCGGGCGTGCCCGAAGAGCCGAAGAAGGCGCTCCTCGCGCGGATCCCGCTGGGGCGGTTCGGCCAGCCGGAGGAGGTCGCCGCGTTCGTGCGCTTCCTCGTGACCGAGGGGGACTGGATCACCGGCCAGCAGTTCAACATCAACGGCGGCATGTACATGTAGTCAGCGGCTCCCCGAAAGAGGCGATGCCAACGGCGTGCCAAACACGCGATTTCGAGCGCGGTAGACTGGAGTCGTGAGGATCACCCCCGAGCGGTTCGAGGAACTGGTGGCGCAGGCGCTCGAAGAGCTGCCGGAGCCGTTCGCCGGCGCCCTCCACAACCTCGAGATCATCGTGGAGGACCGGCCTTCCGACCGCGATCTCGACGCCGTGAACGTGCGGCCACACTGCACGCTGCTCGGCCTCTACCGGGGCATCCCCTTGTCGCGTAGAGGACGCGGCTACCACATGGTCACACCAGACGTCATCGTCATCTTCCGCGAGCCCATCGAGCGCCTCGCCCGCGACGAGGCCGACCTCGTGGCACGCGTGCGACGCGTCGTGCGGCACGAGATCGCGCATTACTTCGGCATCAGCGACGATCGCCTGCGCGAAATCGGCGCCTACTGAGCCCCTCAGGTCAGCGACTCCAGGGCCCAGAGGGTCGCCATGCCCGCGGCGATGGTGAGCCAGACCTGGCGGCCCGCCGGGAGCCGGCCTTGCCCGACCCACGCCACGCCGGCCGCCACTGCCGCCGCGACCAGGCGCGCGTTGTCCGGCGGGAGCGTGAACGTCTTGTCGTCGCCCAGGAACAGCACTGCCGGCACGACGATGGCGCTCAAGACGGCGGGCATCACGAAGCGCAGGGCGTCGCGCGCCAGCGGGGGCAGCGCGTCGGGCGGGAGGTACGCCAGGGAGAGCAGCCGCACGCCGAACGTGGCCAGCCCCGCGACGGCGATGGCCATCCACAGCGTCACGGCTGGCCGGCCTCCACCTGCGCCGGCCTGCGCTCTCGCTCCCCGAAGACGCGCGCTCCGGCGAGCCCTGCGGCGAGGCCAGCCAGCGCGCCGCCGAGCAGCCCGAGGCCGTAGGGCCAGCGCGCCCCCAGCGACGCCACCAGCGCGGCGACGACGGCCGCGGCGACCGCAGGCCGGCTGCGAAGCGCGGGAACGAGGATCGCCAGGAACGTGAGGGGCAGCGCGAAGTCCAGCGACCAGCTCTCGGGAACGGCCGCGCCCGCGAACACCCCGAGGCCGGTGGTGACTTGCCACGTCACCCACAGCGCGACGCCCGCCCCCAGGAAGTACCAGTGGCCGTACGGCGAGCCGTCGCGCTCGTAGCGAGCGATAGTGACCGCGTACGCCTCGTCCGTCAGGAGGTAGGCGAGCAGCCACCGCCAGCGCAGGGGGAGCGCTTCGACGCGGGGAGAGAGCGACGCGCCGTACAAGAGATGCCGCAGATTCACCAGAAGGACGGTGAGGACCAGCACCACGGCCGGCGCGCTGCCGATGAGCTCGACGGCGACGATCTGGCTCGCGCCGGCGAAGACGATGGCCGACATTGCTTGGGCCATGGCCGCGGAGACGCCGGCCTCGACGGCGAGGGCGCCGTAGGCCATCCCGAAGGGAGCGACGCCCACGAGCAGGGGCAGCTCGTCACGGACGCCGGACCAGAATTCGCTGCGTCGGGACGCGGGCACGCCGCAGTATGTCACGCCGGCCCGATTCGGCGCGAGCGGGTCGAGGGCTCCTGTCATGCTGAGCCCGAGCGAAGCGAGGGCCCCGTCATGCTGAGCCCGAGCGACGCGAGGGCGAAGCATCTCTCCTCGCCCACCCGAACGCCGCCCACTCCAGCCGACGCCATACGCCCGCGCGCAGGCGGTCGTATCAGGGCAGCGTCACACTGCGGACCACGAGATGCTTCGGCCCCGCCGATGGCCGGCCCTCAGCATGACGCGGGTGCGCGCCGCGCTATCCTGCCGCGACGGGCTGCGCGGGCCGTCCCGGGATAACCAGGTCCGGCGGAGGAGGCGCAGGATTCTGCAGTCCCTGCATCAGCTCGCGGGGAACGAGCAGCGCGAGCTCGTCGATGGTCCACATCCCTTGCTTGATGATGGTCCGCATCGGCGTCTCTTCGTGCGCCAGCGAAATCCGGCCTCCCGACACGTAGAAAATCTTCCCGTTGATGTTCCACGCCTCGTCGAGGCACAGGAACACCGTCATGGGCGCGACATAGGCGGGGTCGTTCATCACGGGCACGCTCGACGGGCGCGTCTCGGCCACGGGCGTCTGCACCCCCGCCCGGGCGCGGAGTTGCGCCGCCTGCTGGGGGATGGTCTGCGTCATTCGAGTCTGGGCGCCCGGGGCGATGGCGTTGCACGTCACGCCGTAGCGTCCCAGGTCGCGCGCCACCACCCGCGTGAACCCGGCGATGCCCGCCTTGGCGGCCCCGTAGTTCGCCTGGCCCGGCAATCCCCCGAGCCCCGAGATCGACGTAAAGTTGATGATCCGTCCGTACCGCTGCTGGCGCATGATGACCGAGGCCGGCTTCGTGGTGCAGTAGTGTCCCTTCAGGTGGACCGCGATGACCGCGTCCCATTCCTCCTCGGTCATGTTGAAGATCATGCGGTCACGCAGGATACCGGCGACATTGACGAGGATGTCCAGCCGGCCGAACGTGTCGAGGGCCTGCCGGATCATCCGCTCGCCGCCCTCCACCGTCGCCACGGTGTCGAAGTTGGGGACGGCGTTCCCGCCGAAGGCGCGGATCTCGTCCGCCACCTCCTTCGCGGGGCCTTCGCTGGGCTGCGTCCCGTCGACATTGACGCCGTAGTCGTTGACCACGACGTTGGCGCCCTCGCGGGCCAGCGCCAGCGCAATCTCCCGGCCGATGCCCCGGCCCGCTCCCGTGACCACCGCTGTGCGTCCCTTGAGTCGTCCGCCCATCGTGTTCTCCTATGCGCCCGGAGCGGTCGCCGGCTGGTTGGCCGCCTGCGCGGCCGGCCGGCCCGGAATATCGAGGTCGGGCGCGGGCGGCGCCGGATTCGGGATGCCGGCCATGAGTTGATTCGGCACCACCTCGATCAGCTCCTCGAGGGTCCACATCCCCGGCTTCCAGATCGTGCGCATCGGCAGCGGATGGTACGCGAGCGACACCGAGCCGCCGGACACGTGGAAGACCCAACCGTTGATGTTCCACGCCATGTCGCTGGCCAGATACGCGACCATGGGGGCGACGTACTCCGGGTCGCGAAGCTGCGGCGCGGCCGTCTGCGGAAGCTGGCCCCCCGGGCCCTGGATCCCCGCCCGCTGGCGCAGCTCGCGGGCGCGGTCCGAGACCGTCGCCGTGAGCCGCGTGGCGGCGCCCGGCGCGATGGCGTTGCAGGTCACGCCGTAGCGTCCCAGATCGCGCGCCACCACCCGCGTGAAGCCTGCGATGGCCGCCTTCGCCGCTCCGTAGTTGGCCTGCCCGGCGTTGCCGATGAGGCCCGAGGTCGAGGACATGTTGATGATCCGCCCGAAGCGTTGCTGGCGCATCAGCACCGACGCCGGCTTCGTGCACGCGAACGTGCCCTTCAGGTGGACCGCGATGACCGCGTCCCACTCTTCCTCGGTCATGTTGAAGATCATCCGGTCCCGCAGGATGCCCGCGTTGTTCACCAGGATGTCGATGCGGCCCCAGGTGTCCACCGCCTTGCGAATGATGTTTTCCCCGCCCTCCATCGTGGCCACGGAGTCGTAGCTGGCGACCGCCTCGCCACCCGCGGCGCGGATCTCCTCCACCACCTGGTCCGCCGGGCCGTTGTCGTGCCCCGTGCCGTCCACGTTCACCCCGGCGTCGTTGACCACGACCTTCGCCCCTTCGCGGGCGAAGAGCAGCGCGATGCCGCGGCCGATGCCCCGGCCCGCTCCGGTCACGACCGCGACGCGTCCTTCGAGCGCTCCGGGCATATCGCTCTCCTTATCCTCGCGACGGCAGCGCCACCGTCGCCGTGCCGGGCGATGTCTTCTGTCCCTCCGGATTCTCCGTCCAGATGTCGAGGTCGACCAGGTGCTCGCCGTTTTCGACGTACTTCCTGGTGATGACGCCCCGGCAAATGATGTCCTGATTCGGGTAGTCCATTCCCCGGTAGCTGCAACCGAAGCGCTTGATGCGCCCCTGCTCGCCCACCCAGTCGTGGAGGAGCTGCCCGAGGAACGCGTTCTTCAGGGCCCCGTGCACGATGATGCCTTTGAGCCCGGTCGCGCGGGCGAAGTCCTGGTCGTAGTGGATCTGATAGAAGTCGCCCGAGGCGGCAGCCCAGAGGACGAGCTGCTGCGTCGAGCAGTTCTTCTTGAGCTGCGGGATCTCGTCCCCTTCCTTGACGTCCTCCCAGTAGACCTGCGTCGCCATGGCGCTCTCCTCTCCCGTCAGTACTGGATGACGGTGCCGTACATCTTGCCGACGACCTTGCCGTCGCTCTTCCGGGTGTACGTGGTCTCTCGCGTGGTGATGAGCATCGGGCCGATGCTGCCGACGCGCTCCTGGAAGCCCGTGATCTTGGTGCGGGCCTCGAGGACATCGCCCGCGCAGACCGTGTCGAAGTACTCGTACTCCGTGCCGCCGTTCAACACCCGCTTGTAAGGAACGGAGAAGCCGCGCCCGCCCATCTCGGCGTCGCCGCGGCCCCCCCCGGGACGGTACACGGGGGTCCCGAAAAAGCCGGGCGGCGCGACGATGCTGCGATAGCCCTTCGACTTCGCGTACTCCTCGTCGTAGAAGATGAGGTCGGTGTGCCCGACGGCGCGGGCGAACATCCGGCAGCCGGTCTTCTCCACCTCGAGGGTGGTGGGCTCGCCCTCCTTGCCGATGAGCGCGCGCATCTCGTCGGTGACGACCGACGGCGCCTGCTGGGTCATCCGCGCACCTCCTGGATTCCGGGCGCCTTAACGTTTGCGTGAGGGTTCACAGGCGACCGTGATAATACGCCCGCCCCGGTGATGGATCAAGAGAAGATCGGCCGGCCCTGAGGCTTACACTACTTCACGGACGCTGCGGTGAGGTCCACCGGACGGAATCGGCCCGCCTTCAGCTCTTCGATGAGGTCCTCGATGGTCCGGATGTCGCGCTCGAAGTACGTCGCGCAGCGCCCGATGTCCGATCGCGCGTGGGAGTCGGTGCCGGCGGTGCCCGGCATCCCCATCAGGTCGCACAGCGCGGCCGAGAAGGCGTTCTCCTTCTGCGTACCGCGCCCGTTGATGCGCTCCAGGGCCACACAGTGCTGGTACGCCGGGTTGCGCGACGCCCGCACCAGCGCCTCGTGATAGCGCTGCGGATCGTCCGTCTGCCACGGCATCTGGTTCCGGTACGGATGCGCCGCCACCATCGCGCCTCCCGCCTGCTCCACGTGGCGCGCCAGTTCGTGCGAACGGTGCATGCCGTACACGTACTTCGAGAGGCCGTACACCAGCATGTGTCCGTCGTCGGTGTTGATCTCGATGGCGGGGAGCACGAGGAAGTTGTGCCGCTTGCCCAGCGCGATTACGTCTTCGGGCTTCCAGAAGTAGTCGTGCTCGGACAGACACAGCCCATCGAGGCCGGCGGCTTTGGTCCGCTCGACCAGCTCGTCCGGCGTGAGGTAGGAATCCCAGGACAGCGGGCGCGTATGAGTGTGCAGGTCGATGAGCACGGGCGATGCGCCTCCGGGCAGCGGCCTCAGCCTAAGGGGTATCGGCCGCAGGCGCAACGTTCCCGACGGCCCGGCTCTACATCAATCATGGTGGAAACAGTTCAGGATCCTAAGCGCAAAGGTCCTGTCGTTCCGGTAGCCGTAGGCCCGCCGTTTGAGCGCCTTCA
>JBBING010000074.1:0-11818 GCA_037444005.1 Chloroflexota bacterium | reverse complement strand
CTACCCCGCCTCATCTCTAGTGTGGTGTACGGGATCTATCTGGACCAGCTCAGCGCCCGGTCCCCGCACGATCGCATGGTACAATAGGGCCGTCCGGCGGGGCGGGTTCGCGAGGGCCGAGACGCGCCGGCGCGGAGGGTGGCACCACGACCGGGGGAACGGCACGGACGCTCGCGAGCGGTCGCCTCGTTTCCCCCCGGTTTGTCTGTCCCCCTGTCCCTGGCACGCTGGACCGGCGGTACGTTAGGATGCGCCCGTCGAACGCGGGCCGGAGCCTCTGGTAGCGGCTCATCGGATACACGAGAGCAGGCAACGATGACCACAGCCACGGCAAGACCCATCGTCTGGTTCGAGGAGATCGGAAAGGAGGACATCGCCCTCGTCGGCGGGAAAGGAGCCAACCTCGGGGAGCTCACCCGTGCGGGCATCCCGGTACCGCCGGGGTTCGTCGTCACAGCGGACACGTACTTCCGCTTCCTCGAAGCCTCCGGACTCAAACCCCGCATCGTCGAACTCCTCGAACGCCTCGACCACCGCGACAGCGCCGCCCTCGCCCAGACCGCAGACACCATCAAGCGCCTGATCCTCGACGCCGAAATCCCGCAGGACCTGCGGCGTCAGATCGAGAGCGCGTACCAGCGCCTGGGCGGAGGCCTCGTCGCCGTCCGAAGTTCCGCCACCGCGGAGGATTTGCCCGAGGCCAGCTTCGCCGGCCAGCAGAGCACGTTCCTGAACATCGAGGGCGCGGATGCCGTCGTCAACGCCGTTCGCGCCTGCTGGGCGTCGCTGTTCGAGGCAAGGGCCATCTTTTACCGCGCGGAGAACCACTTCGAGCACATGAAGGTCGGCATCGCGGTGCCCGTGCAGCGCATGGTGCAGAGCCATCGCTCCGGCGTCATGTTCACCTGCGAGCCCGTCACCAGCGACACCACCAAGATCACCATCGAAGCCGTCATGGGGCTCGGCGAGGCCATCGTGTCCGGCTCGGTGTCGCCCGACCACTACCTCGTGGACAAGGCCACGCTCCGCATCATCGAGAAGACCGTCGGCGACCAGCAGCGCCAACTCGTCCTCGACCCGAAGGCCACGGATCCGCTGCACCGCAACGTCTGGGTGGACCTCCCGCCGGAGCTGCGCGGCAAGCAGAAGCTCACGGACGACGAGATCGTCGAGCTGGCCCGCATCGGGCGGAAGGTCGAGGAGCACTACGGCAGCATCCAGGACATCGAATGGGCTGAGGAAAACGGCAAGTTCTACCTGGTCCAGTCCCGGCCGGTCACGACGCTGCAGGCGCAGGCCGGGCCGGCCGGCGCGCTGGCCGAGACAGCGCCCGTCCTGCTCACCGGCGCGCCCGCAAGCCCCGGCGTCGACGCCGGCCCCGTCCGCATCATCCTCGATCCCTCGGAGATCGACCGGGTGCAGCCGGGCGACGTCCTCGTCGCGGAGATGACCACGCCCGACTTCGTGCCCGCCATGAAGCGCGCCGTCGCCATCGTAACCGACCACGGCGGCCGCACGTGCCATGCGGCCATCGTCAGCCGCGAACTGGGCATCCCCTGCGTGGTCGGCGCGCGCGAAGCGACGAAGACCTTGCGCGAGGGCCAGATCGTGACCGTCGATGGCTCGAACGGCAAGGTGTACCAGGGCCGCGCCGAGGCCGCCCTCGCCTGGGGCCTCGCGGAGCGCGAACGCCGGTCGCGGGCCAGCGCGCTCAAGACCCGCACGAAGATTTATGTGAATCTCGCCGAGCCCGAGCTCGCCGACGTCGTCGCCAAGCGCAACGTGGACGGCGTAGGACTGCTGCGCGCCGAATTCATCATCGCCCAGATCGGCGAGCATCCGCGCTACGCCATCGAAACCGGCCGGTCGGAGGAGTTCATCGCGAAGCTGGCCGCGGGGCTCGAGATGTTCGCGCGGGCCTTCCACCCTCGCCCGGTCATCTACCGGATGACGGACTTCAAGACGAACGAGTACGCGAACCTCCTCGGCGGCGACAAGTACGAGCCGCACGAGGAGAACCCGATGATCGGCTTCCGGGGCGCCTCGCGCTACCTCCGGGATCGTGAGGTGGTCGCGCTCGAGGTCGAGGCCATCAAGCGGGTGCGGGCGCAGTATCCGAACCTCTGGGTGATGATTCCCTTCGTCCGCACGCCGGAGGAGCTCGCGGGCGTCAAAGCGTTGCTCGCCGAGATGGGCCTCGAGCGCGGCGACTCGTTCCGACTGTGGATGATGGCGGAGGTGCCCTCGAACGTCCTCCTCCTCGACCGCTTCATCGACGTGGGTATCGACGGCATCAGCATCGGCTCGAACGACCTCACGCAGCTCATCCTGGGCATCGACCGGGACAACGAAATGTTCGCCGAGCAGTTCGACGAGCGGAACGAAGCGGTGATGGTCGCGCTCGAACGGCTGGTGCGGGGCGGCACGTCGCGCGGCATTACGGTGTCGATTTGCGGGCAGGCCCCGAGCGTGTTCCCGGAGCTCACCGAGCGGCTGGTCGAATGGGGGATCACCTCCGTCTCCGTCTCGCCCGACGCCATCGACGTGACACGCGAGTACGTCGCGCGGGCCGAAGCCAAGCTGGAAGCGATGGCCCGCCGCTGAGACACGCCCGCCCGTCGTTGCTTGCCGTTCGAAGGGCGCTATACTGGTGGTGAGCGGAGCGCTGCGGCGCTCCTTCGTGTTCCGCAGGAGCGTAGCTCAGTCCGGCAGAGCAGCGGTCTCCAAAACCGCCGGTCGGGGGTTCGAATCCCTCCGCTCCTGCCATCGCCCTCCGGCCGGTTGCGACGCCGCGGGCGTCCGATACAATGAAAACGCTCGTGCCGAGGTGGTGGAATAGGCAGACACGCGGTCTTGAGGGGGCCGTGCCGCAAGGCGTAGGAGTTCAAATCTCCTCCTCGGCACCAACACGGAACCTTCCACCCGCGTACGCGGGTCGAGAACGAGCGGAAGTGGCTCAGCGGTAGAGCACCTCCTTGCCAAGGAGGGGGTCGCGGGTTCGAATCCCGTCTTCCGCTCCATGAAATCCCACAGGCGCGCGGACGTGCCGCGCGCCTTTTCCTTCATCCCCTCCACGCCCTCATCGAACCAGCGCGACGCCCTCCCTCGAGGCATTCGCGTCGTAAGCCAGCTCTGGCATGGGCCATTCGTACCATCGCGCTCCGGCCGCACGTCCTCTGGACGAGATTGTGACAGATGGTACAAACGGCCCAGCGCCGCGGGCGGTTTGGACCTAGGAACGGTCGCGCCCCGGCACCAGAGTGTGCCCTGACACGCCAGGTACACCACACCCGATCACGGGAAGGGGCATGCCGCGATGGATGTCGAACGCCCGCCACTCGAACGAGCGCGATTCACCCGACGACAACTGTTCGCCGCCTTTCCTGCGCTGGCGGCCGGCCTCGCCGGATCCACGGCGCCCGACCGGCCGCTCTTCGGCTTCTCCCTGCTCCGCCCGCTCCAGCAGGGACAGAACCCTCTGGAGTCGCACCCGGACCGCGACTGGGAGAAGGTCTACCGAGACCTCTACACGCCTGACTCGCAGTTCCACTACCTGTGTGCGCCGAACGATACCCACGGCTGCCTGTTGAAGGCGAACGTGAAGAACGGGGTCGTCGTGTACGCCGACCCCAGCTTCGGCTACGGGAAGGCGACCGACGCCTACGGGAACCGGGCGTCCTCGCGATGGGACCCGCGCGCCTGCATCAGCGGGCTCTCGTACATCCGGCGGTTCTACTCGGATCGCCGGGTGAAGGGTCCCATGATCCGTCAGGGGTTCAAGGAATGGGTCGAGGCGGGCTTCCCGCGCGACCCCGAGACCGGGCTTCCAGAGCGGAAGTACTTCGAGAATCGCGGCAAGGAGCCGTTCGTCGCCGTCCCGTGGGACGAGGCCTTCGAGCTCGTCGCCAAAGCGCTCGTGAACATCGCCGAGACGTACAGCGGCGAGGACGGGAAGGCCCGCCTCGAGAAGCAGGGATACGACCCGGCGATGATCGAGACGCTGGACGGCGCGGGAACGCGAACGATCAAGGCCCGCGGCGGAATGCCCCTGCTGGGCCCCATCCGCGTGGCCGGCACGTACCGGTTCACGAATATGCTGGCGCTCCTCGATGGGCACGTGCGCGGCGTCGGTCCGGACCAGGCCAAGGGAGGCCGCCACTGGGACAGCTACTCCTGGCACACAGACCTCCCGCCGGGGCACCCCATGGTCACGGGGCAGCAGACGTGCGACTTCGACCTGTACACCGCCGAGAACGCCAAGCTCATCACGCTCTGGGGCAAGAACTGGATCGCCACCAAGATGCCCGACGGCCACTGGCTCACCGAGGCCCGCCTCCACGGCGCGCGAGTGGTGGTCATCGCGCCCGAGTATCAGTCCGCCGCCTCCAAGGCCGACGAAATCGTGGTCATCAGGCCCGGTCACGACACGGCGCTGGCCATGGGCCTCGCCCATGTCATCGTTACCGAAAAGCTGTACGACGAGGCGTTCGTCAAGCACTTCACCGACCTGCCGCTGCTGGTGCGGATGGACAACCTGAAGATGCTGCGCGCCCGGGACGTCATCCCCGGGTACGCGCCGGCGCCGCTGGCGACGACCCGGACCTTCAAGGCGGGCGATAAGCTACCGCCTCCAGCCGAACAGGACGCCCAGTACGTGCCCGAGGAGCTGCGCCAGGAGTGGGACGACTTCGTCCTCTGGGACGCCGCCAGCGGTCAACCCCGCCCCGTGACGCGCGACCAGGTCGGCGAATTCTCGCAACGCCAGGGCTGGGACCCGGCGCTCGAAGGAACCTTCGAGATCGCGCTCGCCAGCGGGGAGCGGGTCCAGGCGCGGCCGGTGTTCGACCTGGTGAAACAGTACCTGGTCGATTCGTGCGACCCCGACACGGTCTCGAAGGACACCCTCGCCCCCAAAGAGGCCATCGTGAACCTGGCGCGGGAGATCGCCGCCAACAAAGGCGCGACCCTGTTCGTCGAGGGGATGGGGCCGAACCACTTCTTCAACAACGACCTGAAGGACCGGGCCATCTTCCTCGTGGCCGCGCTGACCAACAACATCGGTCACTTCGGCGGGACGGTCGGCAGCTACGCCGGCAACTATCGCCTCGCTCTGTTCGCGATGGCGCCGTACATCCGCGAAGACCCGTTCGACATCGAGCTGGACCCCTCGGTCATGCCCCGCCAGAAGGGCTACGTCAAAGGCGAGTCGGCGCACTACTACAACTACGGCGACCGCCCGCTCCGCGTCGGGAACAAGGTCTTCACCGGCTCGACCCACATGCCGTCGCCGACGAAGGCGACGTTCTGGGCCAACAGCAACTCGATCCTGGGCAACGCCAAATGGGCCCACAACGTCATCGTCAACACGCTGCCCAAGATCGAGATGATCGTCGCCAACGACTACTTCTGGACCGCGACGTGCGAGTACGCTGACGTCGTCTTCGGCGTCGATAGCTGGATCGAGCGGAAATCGCCCGAAATCTACGCCGCGGTCACGAACCCGTTCCTCCAGGCGTGGCCCCGGTCGCCCCTGCCCCGGATCTACGACACCAAGGACGACGTCGAGGTCTGGGCGGGTATCGGCGCCGCGCTGGCGAACCTGACTGGCGACCGCCGGTTCCGCGACTACTGGCACTTCGTCCACGAAGGTCAGGTCGAGGTCTACATCAACCGGATCTTCCGGGCGGGCAACAACACCCGCGGCTACACCTTCGCGGACCTCGAGGCCTCGTGCGCCAACGGCACGCCCTTCTACCTCATGAGCCGCACCAGCCCCAAGGTCATGGGCTGGGAGCAGACCAACGAAAGCAAGCCCTGGTACACGAAGTCGGGCCGGCTCGAGTTCTACCGCGAGGAGGACGAATTCATCGAGTACGGCGAGAACCTGCCCGTCGTCCGGGAACCGGTGGACGGCACCCACCACGAGCCCAACGTCATCCTCGCCAGCCCGCACCCCGCCATCCGGCCGCAGGGGCCCGAGGCGTACGGCCTGCCGAAGGACGACCTGAGCGTCGAGGTACGCCAGGTGCGCAACGTGGTCCTGAAGCCGCAGGAGCTCGTCGTGAGCGAGCACCCGCTACGGAGCCAGGGCTTCACCCACGTGCTCATCACGCCCAAGTACCGCCACGCCTGCCATTCGACTGCCGGCGGGAGCGACCTCGACGTCGTCTTCTGGGGGCCCTTCGGCGACTTCTACCGGCACGACAAGCGCAAGCCGTGGATCGGCGAGGGCTACATCGACCTCAACCCGGAGGACGCGAGGGAGCTGGGGCTCGAAGACGGCGACTACGTGTGGTGCGATGGCGACCCCTCGGACCGGCCTTTCGTCGGCCACGAAGAACGGCCGGACGACTACAGGGTGACCCGGTGGCTGGTGCGAGTGCGCTACTACCCGAGCATCGCCCGAGGGTTCGGACGGGCGTGGTTCCACTTCTACATCGCGACGCACGGGAGCGTCGAAGGCCACGAGACACGGCCCGACGGCCTCGCGAAGAACCCCCGGACGAACTACCAGGCGGGCTACCGCTACGGAAGCCACCAGTCAATCACGCGGGCGTGGCTACGCCCCACGCTGATGACGGACAGCCTGGTCCGCAAAGACGCCGCCGGCCAGGTCATCCACACCGGCTTCGAAGCGGACGTGCACTGTACCGTCGGGGCGCCCAAAGAGAGCTTTGTGAAGATCCAGCGAGCCGAGCCCGGCGGTATCGGCGGGCAGGGGCTCTGGAGTCCTGCGGCCAAGGGCTTCCGGCCCGGCTACGAGAACGAGGCCATGCGGAAGTACCTCGCCGGCGAATTCATCGGGAAGGCGGGATGACCTATGCCCAACGTGTACAACTGGCAACTCGGCCGCGAGATGACCTACCGGTTCGAGGAGGCGCGCCCGCAGCGCCAGGCCGGGGCCGTCTTCGACACCAATAAGTGCATCGCCTGCCAGACGTGCACGATGGCCTGCAAGACCACCTGGACCTCAGGAAAGGGCCAGGAGTACATGTTCTGGAACAACGTCGAGACGAAGCCCTGGGGTTCGTATCCGGTCGCCTGGGACGCCCAGGTCCTCGACCTCCTCGGCCCGCAGTCCTGGGACGGCGATGTGTACGCCGGCAAGACCATCTTCGAGGCCGCCGAACAGGGCGAGTACCACATCGGGTACCTGCCCGAGGACATCGACTACGCAGGCCCCAACCGCGGCGAGGACGAGATCAACACCATCCTCACCGAGGACAAGTACTATCTGCGTTTCCCGCACGACGCCTGGTTCTTTTACTTGCCGCGCATCTGCAACCACTGCACGTATCCGGCCTGTCTCCAGGCATGTCCCCGCACGGCCATCTACAAGCGCCCCGAGGACGGGATCGTGCTCATCGACCAGGTGCGATGCCGGGGATACCGGGAGTGCCTGAAGGCCTGTCCGTACAAGAAGGTCTACTACAACCACGTCACGCGCATCTCCGAGAAGTGCGTGCTTTGCTATCCCGCCGTCGAGCGGGGCTTCCTCACCCGCTGCATGCGGACGTGCATCGGCAAGATCCGCACCTTCGGCTTCGTGAGCCCTCCGGACAAGGCGCGGGAGGACAACCCGGTCGACTTTCTGGTCCATGTGCGGAAAATCGCGCTGCCGCTCTTCCCGCAGTTCGGCACCGAGCCGAACATCTACTACATCCCGCCGATCCACGTCAGCAGCATGGCGTTCCTCACGATGGTGTTCGGCCCCGGCGTGGAGCGCGCCATTCAGACGTACAGGAACGCCATGGAGGGCAACGACCCCGAGCTCCTCGGCGTGCTCGTGCTCAATGCCTCGACCGACCGCATCATCCACCGATTCCGCGTCGCCGACGGCTTCGCCTACGGGTACGACGACCAGGGCGAAGAGCTCGTCCGCGTCCCACTGAAGGAACCGACGATCGTGCGGCCGGCGTTCGACCCGAGCCTCTCGGTGTACCGGTACAACGTCACGTAGGGGGTGGAGGCCATGACCGTTCGACAGTCACCCGTGCGCATCGACCGGCGCAAGTTCCTCATCGGCGCCGCGGGCGCCGCGACAGCGGCCGGAGCCGCCGCGCTGGTCGGTTGCGAGCGCGCCGAAGAGCGCGGCGTCGACTGGAAGGGCCAGCTCACCTCGGTGTTCGTTCGCGAACCCGTGCCGGAGCACGACCCCGACTCCCGCTTGTGGAACAAGGCGCGGCCGGTGCTGGTGCCCCTCACCCCGCAGATGTCGGCGCTGCCCTTCCGCAAGGAGCCGGCCTTTCCCTCGATCACCGTCCGCTCGGTGCACGACGGCTCGAAAATCGCGTTCCTGCTCACGTGGGAGGACCCCGACGCCGACTACCTGACCATCAAGACCGACCAGTTCCGCGACGCATGCGGCGTCCTGCTGGGCCCTGCGGACGCGCCAGCGGCGTTCTACATGATGGGCACCGCCGACGTGCCCGCCAGCATCATGTGCTGGCGCGCTGACTGGCAGAAGGACATCGACGAGGGATACCAGGACCTCGAAGTCGCCTTCCCCAACGTCGCCTTCGACTACTACCCGCCCCTGCCCAAGGCGCCGCGGCCGCTGAAGATCGACGACGCCTACCCCGCCGAGGGCCGCGCCTGGATCATCGGCTGGACCGCGGGCAACCCGCTTTCGACACCGGTCAAACCGTCGCCCGTCGAAAAGCTCATCGGGCACGGTCCGGGCACCCTCACCCATCTGGAGAACCAGGACGCGACGGGGAAAGGCATCTGGCGCGACGGCCGGTGGAAGGTGGTCCTGGCGCGACCGTTCGCCGCCAGCAATCCGGGCGAGACGGCCATCGAAGCGGGAAAGGAGTACTCCGTCGTCTTCACGGTATGGTCCGGGTCCGCCGGCGACCGTGGCTCCCGGAAATCGCCCAGCGGACTGGGCAAGCTGATCGTCGAGGCCACATGAGCGCGCGAGCCGCCGCGGCATTCACCCCCGTCGAACGCCTCGAAGCGAAGGCGCTGGTGTACCTCGCCCTCGCCCGGCACTTCGCGACGCCGGACGCGCGCCCCGCGGACGGACTCACGCTCGAGGAGCTCGCGGCCGCGCTCGATCGTCTGGGGTGGGCCGATGCTGCTGAGGCCGTCAGAGCCGCCCTCTCGAAGCGAGACGAACCGGACGTGCGGCTGCGGCACTCGCAGATCTTCCACCAGTCGGTCCCGCCGCCCTACGAGACGAGCCACGCCGGGGGCGGCGCCGCGGACCTGGCGGACATCGCGGGCTTCTACCGCGCGTTCGGGGTGACGCTGGCCGGGGACAAGCCCGACCATCTGGTGGCGGAGCTCGAGTTCGTCGCCCTCCTGCTCGCCAAGGAAGCGCACGCGCGCTCCCGCGGCGACGATCGCGCCGACATCTGCGCGTCCGCCCGCGCGCGATTCCTGCGCGAACGCCTCGGCACATGGACGGACGCCTTCGCCGACGCCGTGGAAACGCGGCACCCCAGCGTCGTCTGGTCGCATCTGGCGCGCGCGGTCGCGCGATGCGTGGCGGCTGACGCGCGAGAGGTCGGTGTCGAACCGCCGGCGCGCCGGCTCCCCCCGGGGATGACCGCGTGGCCGTCGGGCATGCCGGGGCCCCAGGTGGACCTCGATCGCCCGCCCTGCGCCGACGGCGAGGTGGAGACCTAGGCTGCGCGCGCAAGGAAAGGGCCGCGCAGCGGCTGCTTTGCAGCGTCGCCGCTCGCTGGTAAGATGAGGCTGGAGGGCGGGCCCTGCCCGCTCCGTGCGTCATGTAGAGGCGACGTGGCCAAGTGGCAAGGCAGGGGTCTGCAAAACCCCGATCGCCGGTTCGAATCCGGCCGTCGCCTCCAGATTTTCAGATTCAAAAGCGGCCCGATCGGGCCGCTTTTTGTGAGATTTTGGACCGGTTGACAGCAAAACTGACAGCAAAACGTTCCGACCGTCGACCTGCGGCAGACTCAGCTCTGATGGGTCCGCGAATGGTTCCCCAGCGGGTGGGCGCCTACATGCCGGATACAGACGAGATCACGGAGAAGCTTTCCGCGGACGAACCGCTGACCAGTCCCGCGGACGACCGCCTGGGGTATGCGCCCTGTGCGCGCCGCCTGGCGGACAGCATCCAGTCAACGAGGCCGCCCCAAGGACTCACCAATGCGGCTTTCGCCTAGTGGCGTTCGGGCAAAGACAACCCTGTGGAACACCAGCGGCCGTCCACCGCTTGTCATCCGAGCGCCGGCTCCAGGCCTATCGCGTCAGGACCTCGTCCATCTTTGCGGCTGCTTCACGCTGAAGCGGGGGAAGCACGTGGCTGTAGGTGTTCATCGTCAGGCCGATCTGACTGTGACCCAGCGTCTCCATTACGACTCGTGGATGCACACCCTGCGCCAGGAGCAGGGACGCACAGCTGTGACGCAGGTCGTGGAACCGCTGACGCCGCAGGCCTGCTCTCGCCAAGAGCTGCTGGAAGGTCCGGGTGACGTTCGTACCCTGAAGGGGCTGGCCGGTCGCCGTCGTGAAGACCAGGCCCCAGTCGTTCCCCCAAGTCGAACCGGCCATCAATCGCTCTTCCATCTGACGCGCTCGGTGTCTCCGCAGGGCCTCGATGGCGGCCGACGGCAACGCGATCGTGCGCCGGCTGCGAGCCGTCTTGGGCTCGACGAGCTGGAACTCCCCGTCTATCCTTTGCAGCGCTTTCCTCACGGTCAGGGTACCCGCATCCAAGTCGATGTCGTCCCAGCGGAGCCCCAGCGCTTCTCCCTGGCGCAAACCCACCGCCAGGGCCACCGAGAACAGGGCTCCGAGCCTGTGAGTCGCCACGGCTTCAAGCAGCTGACGGGCTTCGTCCGGGCTCAAGGGTTGAATATCGCGATGCGGCACGCGCGGGCCATCGACCAGGGTCGCGACGTTTCGCCCTACCAGACCCCACTTCACTGCATCGTTTAGCGCGGCGCGCACGATCGCCCTCAGATGCTGGACCGTTTGCGGCGCGAGGCCCGCCATGCGCTTCTGGTTGAAAAACGCCTCTAGCTTCTGAGGTGTCAGCTTCGCCAGAGGCTGCTTGCCCAGGCTGGGCAGGATGTGGATTCGAACCTTACTCTCGTAACCCCTGAAGGTGGAGGGCCTGACGCTTGGCTTGACCGTGTCTGACAGCCAGCCATTCAAGAATTGGCCGAGTGTCAAACGTTCGCTGGCTGGCGGAGTGAGGCCGTTGCTGAGCCCTGCGGCCGCGGCAGCGAGCTTGGCTTGGACTTCCGCGCGCGTTCGCCCGTAGTAATACTTTCGCTTTCCGCCTCCTATGGTCAGGACGGCCGTCCAGCGGCCGTCCTTTCGCCTGTAAATGCTGCCCTCGTTATGGCCTCGCCGCTTGCGGATAGGAGTCGCCGACCTCCCGTTCATGTCTGGCCTCCTGTGGGCTTCCGCTCCGGTTTCATCTCTCCAGTGGAAGGGCCTCGAGAGGCAAATCCGCCGCCTCCGCTTCAGCCACCTTCGCCTTCGCAAACTCCTCCAGCGCCCAGACAGGGATGCGGCGAGACCGCCCGATCTTCACCGATAGGAGTTGACGTTCCAGCATAAGGCGATACAGCAGGCTTCGGCCAATCCCCAGCCGTCGAGCCGCCTCACGTACGGTCAGGAGGACCTCGTCTGCCATGCTCTATTCTCGTGGGTTCACTTGTCGCGGTCGTATCGCCGCCACCAAACGGTTCATGCACTCCGCCCTCCGGAATCGTACCAGGTGACCCGTCCGTGGGATTCCGGCGTTCGCCACGCAGTGCCGAGAGGCCCTGCACGTCCGACAATGGTGTCTGTCGTGGTGAAGAAGTGGCGAGGGGACGCCTTGACCTCGTCGAACGCT
>JBBING010000073.1:0-11834 GCA_037444005.1 Chloroflexota bacterium | reverse complement strand
CTGATTCTGAGGCAACGCTCCCCGTTCGGTAACCCTTTCAATGAGGCAGATCGGCCCCTTCACGCATTCGCGGGGCGCGGCGTACAATGGGCCCGCCGCTTCGGGGTCGTCAGCGCAATTCGGAAACGGAGGCGTCCGTGCTCACACCGCTCGACGACTATCTCATCCACCAGACCCCGTACCCGCTGGCGTACACGTACACGTCCGACCGCAACTTCTACGACCGATACTACTTCAACTGCCACAACCTCGAAGGCGACGTCTTCCTCGTGGTCGGCATGGGCCTGTACCCCAACATCGGCGTGATCGACGCGTTCGCGACATGCGCCGTCGAGGGCAAGAAGCAGTACGTCGTGAAGGCCTCGCGGGAGCTGCGATTCGACCGCTCGAACACGAAGGTCGGTCCCATCGCGGTCGAGGTGCTCGAGGGCTTGCGCCGCCTGCGTGTGGTCTGCGAACCGAACGACTGGGGGCTGCAGTTCGACCTCACCTTCGACACGTCGTTCTATCCGTTCCAGGAGCCGCACTTCGACCGGTACGCGGGCGTGCGGAAGGTGATGGACTATACCCGGATCACGCAGGCGGGCCGCTGGACGGGCACGCTCACGGTGGGCGATCGGCGATTCGAGGTGACGCGCGAGCGCTGGCGGGGAGGCCGCGACCACTCGTGGGGTGTGCGCCCGATCGGTGGCGGCGAGCCACCGTCGGCGCCAATGCCCGGCGCGCTCAGCGGGTTCCACTGGCAGTGGTCCGTCTGGCAGACGGACGACGAGGCGTTCGCGTACACCATCAGCGAGAACCCGGACGGCACTCGCTGGCACCAGAACCTCGAGCGCGTTCGTGAGTTCGACCCCGCGTCGGTCGAGCGGCTCTCGCTGGTGCGCCACGAGCTTCGCCTGAAGCCGGGCACGCGGGTGTTCGACGGTGGCACGCTGTACGTCCGCGACGCCTCGGGCCGGGAGTTCGACGTGCGCTTCGAACCGAAGCAGACGCTGTTCATGGCGGGCGCAGGCTACGCGCTCCTTGGGGGCTGGCGTCACGGACAGTACCACGGGCCGCTGGCCGTCGAAGGCGAGCTGTGGGACCTCACGGATCCCGACACGCTCGCCAAGATTCAAGGCCAGAACGAAACCGTGTGCGATGTGCTCTACGAAGGGAAGCGGGGTTCGGGCATCTTCGAGCTGCTCGTGATCGGGCCGTACGAGCCCTGGAAGCTGACGGGGTTGCTCGACGGCGCACCCGCGGAATCGCCGGCGTTGCGATAAGTCAGAGGAGGTCGCCCATGCCGCACGAGGGCAAGGTGTACAAGATGATCGATCTGGTCGGCACGTCGCCGAACAGCATCGAGGAGGCCATTCAGACCGCTGTCGCGCGGGCTTCCGAGACGTTGAAGGGCCTCGATTGGGTCCAGGTCTCGGAAATCCGCGGCCTCGTGAAGGGCGACCGCGTCGTCGAGTTCCAGGTGCTTCTGAAGCTCGGCTTTCAGGTCATGCGCTCCGAGCAGTTGTCGTAATCGACGTCCAGGAGGGACACGATCGATTCCCGTCGGACCAGCGCCGCGCTTCCGCCGGTTATCCGGGCGCTGCTGTCGCCATCCGCGTATCCCCATCCGGTCGACCGCGTCGAGATCATTCAGACGCACATCTCCTATGTGCTGCTGGCGGGCGACTTCGCCTACAAGATCAAGAAGCCCCTGAACCTCGGGTTCCTCGATTACAGCACCCTCGAGCTACGCCGCCGGTTCTGCGAGGAGGAGGTCCGCCTCAACCGCAGAATGTGCAGTAACGCGTATCTCGGCACGATGCCCGTGACCCGCGGTCCCGCGGGCGGGTATCGATTCGGAGGCGAAGGCGAGCCCGTCGAGTGGGCGGTGCAAATGCGACGGCTTCCCGCCGACCGCGCGATGCCGGCGCTCCTCGCTCGAGGTGAGGTCGACTTCGAGATGACGCGCGCCATCGCGCACCGCCTGGCGGAGTTCCACCTCTCCGCAGAGACCAACGACTATATCGCGTCCTTCGGCTCAGTCGACGCGGTGATGGTGAACTGGCGTGAGAACTTCGAGCAGACGGCGCCCTACATCGGCCGCACCATCACGAGGGAGCAGTGGGAGCGCATCCGGGCTTACGTGGAGTCGTTCGTCGAGCGGGAGCGCCCGCTCTTCGAACGGCGCGTCGCCGAAGGCCGGTCCCGCGATTGTCACGGCGACCTGCGGGCGGAGGCCATCGTCTTTCGAGATGGCGACGTCTGCATCTACGACTGCATCGAGTTCAACGACCGCATCCGTTACGGCGACGTGGCGAGCGACATCGCGTTTCTCGCGATGGACCTCGACTTTCGGGGCCGGCCGGACCTGGCCGACGACCTGCTCGGCCTCTACCTGAACGTGACCCAGGACGCGACGCTGCCGCTGGTTCTCAACTTCTACCGGTGCTACCGGGCCTATGTGCGGGGGAAAGTCGACGGTTTCCAGATCGACCAGCCCGAGGTCGGCGCGCGGCAGCGGGCGGCTGCGGGCCGGCGAGCGCAGCACTACTTCCGCCTCGCGGAGGCGTACGCGTCGCAGCGGATACCGCGCGCGCTCATCATCGTGTCAGGCTTGAGCGGCGTCGGGAAGAGCTTCATCGCCTACGCGCTGGCGTCGCGCCTCGGCGCGCTCGTCATCTCGTCCGACGTGACCCGGAAGCGGCTCGCCGGCGTGCCGCCGACAGAAGCCCACGTCGAACCGTGGGGGCAGGGCATTTACGGCGCCGAGCTTACCGAGCGCACGTACGCCGCCATGCTCGACGAGGCCGACGCCCGGCTCGCGGAGGGACGGGCGGTGGCGCTGGACGCGACATTCCTCCGGCGGTCCCATCGCGACGCCGCGCGCGAGCTCGCGAGACGCCGCCGCGCGCGGTTCCTGGCGCTCGATGTGCGATGCCGGGAAGACGAGGTTCGCCGCCGGCTTTCGGAGCGGGTCGGCGGGCGCTGGGTCGTGTCGGACGGCCGCTGGGAGATCTACCAGCGGCAGAAGGAGACGTTCGAGCCTCTCGACGAAATTCCGCCGCGCGACCGCATCGTCGTCGACGCCGAGCAGCCGGTGACCCTCGCTATCGCCGACGTGTTCGAGCGCCTGCGGCTGCGCTGCGCCGTCAACCTCCGGGCGTTGTGAGCGCCACCGCCGCGTCGAGCGCCACGCCGATCATGGCGTCGATGGCGGGCAGGAGGTCTTCGTCGGGCAGGCGCACGTGCTGTCCGGCGCGGTTGGAGGCGACGAGCACGCATCCAGCCTCCATCCCTCGCAGGGCTGCGACGGTGAAGATCGCGCTCGCCTCCATCTCCTGCGCCAGGACCCCGCGCGCCGCCCACCGTTGGGTCCAACCTTCGCGGACGGTGTAGAGCGCGTCTTCGGTGGCGATGAGGCCGACGTGGTGGCGCACGCCGGCCGCCTCCGCCGCCTGCGCCAGCGCACGGACGACACGGAACGAGGCAGCAGGCGCATAGGGGTCACCCTCGACGTACTGCGCCGTCGTGCCGTCGAGCGGGCACGACGCGGTGGCGATGATGAGATCGCGGGGCTCGACCGCAGGTCCCGCCGCCCCGCAGGTGCCGATGCGGATGAGCGTTTTGGCCCCCAGCATGGCGAGCTCTTCGCAGACGATGGCGGCGGACGGACAGCCCATCATCGTCGTCTGGACCGACACCGGCACGCCGCGATAGACGCCGGTGAATCCGAGGAGGCCCCGGTGCTCGTTGTAGAGCCGGACGCGCTCCAGGCGCTCGGCGGCGCGCCGGGCGCGCCCCGGGTCCCCAGGGAGGAGCACGATCGGCGCGACGTCACCCTCGCGGGCGCGAATATGCACGGGCACGGATGTACCTCCCAAGGCGCTGCCGCCGGCCCGGCGCGGGGCCCACGGATTCATCGAACGGCGTCGTCGAGGTTCATGGCCTCGTCGAGCAGCTCTACCACGTGAACCACGCGCGCGTCGAGGCCAGCGCGCCGAACACCCAGATCGAGCTGCATCATGCAGCCGGGATTGGCCGTGGCGATGACCGTCGCTCCGGTCCGACGCGCATCGCGCATCTTCTCATCGAGGAGCCATATCGACATCTCGGGGCGGGCGATGCTGTACACGCCCGCGCTCCCGCAGCATCGGTCGGGCGCGTCCATCTCGCGCAGCTCGATGCCCGGAATCGCTCGCAGGAGCTGGCGCGGGGCGTCTCGAATCTGTTGCGCGTGCGCCAGGTGACACGAGTCCTGATACGTGACCGTCGCCGCCACGGGGCGGAGCGAAGGGAGCTCGTGCCCCGCGATGAATTCGATGGCGTCGCGCACGCGGCCGGCGAAGGCGTCCGCCCGCGAGGCGTAAACCGGATCGTCCTCGAGTAGATGGCCGTACTCCTTCATCGCGGCGCCGCAGCCGGCGGCGTTGACGACGATGGCCTGTGCTCCCGTCGCGTCGAAGGCGTCGATGACGCGCCGGGCGCAAGCGCGTGCCGTCTCGAGGTCGCCGGCGTGCAGGCTGAGCGCGCCGCAACACCCCATGTCTTTCGGCGCGACCACGCGATAGCCCAGACGTCGCAGCACGCGGACGGTCGCGTCGTGGGTCGCGGGATACAGGTAGGGCATCACGCAACCCTTGAGCAGCGCCACGGTAGCTACCGCGTCACCGTCGCCCGACGTCTCCGGGACGGCCCCACGGCGGGGAAGGCGCGGCAGTGACGCCTCGGCCATCCGGAGGCTCGCCGGAAGCAGGCGGGTCAGTCCGAGACGGCGCGCGATCGTCTGGAGACCGGCTCGTTGATACACCCGCAGCAGCGAGAACGCGACGGCGAGCAGTGATGGCCGTGTCACGAGCTGTCGAATCACGACCGCGCGCAGGCGCCAGGAGAGGGGCGCACCCCGCCGAAGGGTGAGCGCGCGGCCCGCCTCCATGATCCGGCCGAACCGCACGCCCGAGGGGCAGGCGGTCTCGCACGCACGACACTGCAGGCACAGGTCGAGGTGGTCCGCGAGGGCGTCCGTGATGGACACGCGGCCGGTCGCCAGGGCGTCGATGAGGTGGATGCGACCGCGTGGGGAGTCAGGTTCGCGTCCGAGCGCCACGTAGGTGGGGCAAGCCTGGAGGCAGAAGCCGCAGCGGACACAGCGGGCGAGCTCGGCCGCCAGGGCGTCCCGTTCCGTCTGCGTATCGACGGTCACGTCACAACCTCCCGACGAAGCGCCCGGGCGATAGCGTTCCGCGCGCGTCGAATTCGCGCTTGAGGTGCTCCATGACGGCCAACGCCGGGGGCGCCGGCCCCCACACGTCGAGGGTGCGCTTCAGGTCCAGCGACGCGCGCTCGAACGCCCATGTCCCACCGAGCCGCTCGACCCGCGCCCTCAGCTCGGGATGGTCCGCGTCCAATCCGACGCGGGCGACGCCATGGGCGAGCGTCACCGCAGCCATTGCAGTGTCAGGTAGGTCCTGTATCGCCTTCTCAACATCGCTCGGCAGAAGTGACAGCCGGAGGACGACGGCAGCCGAATCTGCGGGCCAGGACGTGAGGCGGCGCGCATCCGTGTGCCGGCGCGCCTTGCCCCGGGCAATACTGTCGAGCTCGCGCAGGGAGCGCGCCACCGCCGCCGTTTCTCCAGCGCACCAGGCGACGACGGACCAGGCGCGCTCCAGCCCGCCCGAGGCCGCGAGGGCGGGCGATATCACTTCGAGGGCGCGTAGCGCCAGCGGCTGTGCGAGCGCGGTGAAACCGACGGCGAACGCATCTCGTGCGGAGGGAAAAGCCGCGACCCATACGGCCTCTTGTCTGGGCAGGGGCGCAACTTTGAACGTCGCTGCGACGATGACGCCGAGCGTGCCCATCGAGCCGCAGTACAGCTTGCACAGGTCGTAGCCGGCCACATTCTTGACCACCCGTCCGCCGGCCTTCGTGAGTCGCCCATCCGCCAGCGCCACGGTGACGCCGATGAGGCGATCGCGAGGCGCATCGTACTGATGGCGCGACAGGCCGGCTGCGTTTGTCGCGACGATTCCACCGATGGTTGCGTCTTCGCCGTACGGCGGGTCGAAAGGCAGGAACTGGCCCCGTTCCGCGAGGAGCGCGTTCACGTCCGACAGACGCAGGCCCGCCTCCACGGTGACCGTGAGGTCCTCCGGTGTGTACTCGACCACACGCTGGAGACCGCGCAAATCGAGCGCGACGTCGTATCGCACGGGGATATTGCCGAAGTCCATCATCGTGCCCCCGCCGAACGGAATCACGGCGAGCCCGGCGCCGTTGGCTGCGGCCAGGGCGCGAGCCGCCTCCTCCGGCGACCGCGGCGTCACGGCGCAAGAAGGCAGAAGGCCATCGACCTCATACCGGGCGAGGTCGGCGGTCTCAACCCGGTCGGCTCCCAGAGCGCCGGCGAAGACATCGGGGGGCGCGGGCGAGGTCATCGTGGCTTCAGCCTAACACGGCCGGCCACCGGCATCGACGCCCGGCGTCCGTCAGACGTAGAGGTCGCCGCCGAAGAGGGCGCGCATCCGCTCGATGTGCCGCGATGTCAGCTCTCCGCAGCCCTTGGTCGTGGGAAACGCCTTGCACGGATTGAAATCCGCGGCGCCAGCAGGCACGAACGCGCGCTTCACACGCGTCATAGCCTCAAGGTCGTCCTCCGAGAAGATCCAGGACATGAAGTCGCGCTTCTCCAGCCCGACGCCGTGCTCGCCCGTGATGCTGCCCCCCGCCTCGACGCACAGGCGCATGATCTCGGCCCCGATCTCGAGCACGCGCTCGGTCGCGCCGGGTACGCGTGCGTCGAAGAGCACGTTGGGGTGAAGATTGCCGTCGCCCGCATGGAAGACGTTCGCTACGGGGAAGCCGGCGCGTTCGCAGACGGTGTACACGCCCCGGAGCACATCGGGGAGCTTCGTGCGAGGGACGACGCCGTCGAGCACGTAATAGTTCGGGGCCAGACGGCCGAGCGCGCCGATAGCGCCTTTGCGGCCAGCCCAGAGCCGCTCGCGGTCCTCGGGGTCTTCCGCGAGACGGACCTCGCGCGCTCCCTGTTCCAAACACAAAATGCGCACCTCGTCCGCCTGCGCCCGCGTCGCCTCGCGCAGGCCTTCGACTTCGATGAGCAGCACCGCGCCTGCATCCATGGGGTACCCCACATGGAGCGCGGGCTCCACCGCCTTGATGATCTCCCGGTCGAGCATCTCGAGCGCCGCGGGCACGATGCCGTGCGCGATGATCGCTGACACGGCGTTGGAAGCGTGGTCGACCTCGTCGAAGATGGCGAGCAGCGTCCGGACCGACTCGGGGAGCGGCATGAGCCGCACGACCGCCTTGGTCACGATGGCCAGCGTTCCTTCGGATCCCACGAGCACCCCCGTAAGGTCGTAGCCCGTTGCGAGCCGCGTCTTGCCTCCAGTCCAGGTAATGGTGCCGTCGGCCAGCACGATTTCGAGGCCCAGGACATGGTTGGTGGTGGCGCCATAGGCGAGGCAGTGGGGCCCGCCGGCGTTCTCCGCCACGTTGCCGCCGATGGTGCACGCGCGCTGACTCGACGGGTCCGGCGCGTAGGTGAGACCGTAGGGCGCCGCCGCCTTCGAGAGGTCGAGGTTGACCACGCCCGGCTCGACCACGGCGATCCGATTCCGTGCGTCGATCTCGAGAATGCGGTTCAGGCGCGTGAGGGCGACGACCACGCCGCCGACGGCGGCGACGGCGCCGCCGCTGAGCCCGGTGCCCGCACCTCTCGGGATCACGGGGAGGCGGTGGGCCCGAGCGACGCGCACCACGGCGCTGACCTCATCGGCGGAGCCCGGAAAAACGACCGCCTGGGGCGCGAACCGCTCGATGGTGGCGTCGTATTCGAACGCCACGATCTCCTCTGGACGCCAGAGGACATGCTCGCGTCCGACCGCTCGCTGCAGGTCGCGGATGACCGTACGGGGCAAGGCCGCCGACGTCATGGTTCGCTCCTACATCAAGACGCCACCCGACGGCAGATAGCGGTCCAGCGCGCCCCAGACCCCCGAGGTCATGAGCGTGTCGAGCCGCCTGATCACGAACCGCCGCTGCAGGAGGACTGAGAGCACGACCGGGTTCAGGGACGGCACGAGGAGTGTGATGACGTCGACTCCTGAGCGGTCGAGGCCCCTCGCCGCGATGCGCAGCAGGTCGAGCAGAAGTTCGGGCTCGCTCGCCGCGCTCGGGCCGATGTGCCCGCTGTCCCAGTAGTAGACATAACCTAACACACCGCCGGCTTCATCGACGAAGGCCTCGCAGTGCGCGTCCGGCGATTCCAGGAAGAACGCGTGGTCTTCGGGCCTCGCCGCGCCGCGCACCGCGCGGTCCAGCGCGTTCAGGCGGTGAAGCCACCCATCGCACAGGGTGGGACGCTTCACGCGCGCCTGCGAGGGGGGCTCGGGAAGCGTGAGGAGCGCCCGGACGGGACCCAGCAGGGGATAGAGCGTGGCCCGGTCGTACATGCCGGCTCGGAGGTACAGCGCGTGCGCCGCCAGCGAGCTCGACGCCACGACCCACCGGCGTGCGGCGCCTCGCGTCTCCGCAGCCGCCAGAAGGCGTCGCAGCAACTCCTGCCCGATGTCGCGCTCGTGGGCGTCGGGGTCGACGAACAGGTGCGACACCGTGCACAACCCATCGCGTACAGCGCCGAGCGTGTACCCCAGGGGCGCATCATCGCCCTCGGCGATCCACGCGAGGTCGGGGTCGGTGCGCAGGAGATGCGGCAGCTCGGGCGCGACATCGTCGGGTGGGCGGCCGACAGGCGCTTCAGCGGGCGTGCGCAAGGTGTCGAGCGCCCGGCGTCGCAGCGGGGCCACGCGCGGAAGGTCGTCCGCCGTCAGAGCGCGGAATCGCACATCACCCATGCGCGCATGATAGCGGACGGGCGCTACGGCTCGTCCGGCGAGAGCAGGACCTTGTGGTACGTCCCCCGGTCGGTGAGAAGCTCGCGGAACACCCGAGGGCCTTCGCGCAAGGGAAGCCGGTGGCTGACCACCGGCGCGACGTCGACGGCGCCCGCGCCGATGAGGTCGGCGGCTTCGCGGAACTCGTCGTGAGTGTAGCCGAGCGACCCGATGATCTCGTGCTCCATGACCAGCGTCTGGAACAGCGAGAGCGGATACGGTTGCTCGTTCACGCCCGCGAGCACGACTCGCCCGCCTCGTGCCAGCGACGAAAGGCAGTCCGTCATCGCGGCGGCGACGCCCGAGGCCTCGATGGAGAGGGGAACCTGACTAGCGCCGGTCGCCTCGCGCAAGACGGCCCCGAGGTCCAACGGAGCCACCGCGCGCGTCGCGCCCAGGGATGCCGCCTTCTCGCGCCGCGAAGCGACGGGGTCGCTCGCCACAATGGGGCCTGCTCCCAGTCGCCGTGCGGCCAAGACGCACAACAGGCCGATGGGTCCGCAACCGGTGATGAGCACAGGTTCGCCGGGTTGGAGGCGTCCGCGCCGGAGCGCATGTAGCGCTACCGCGAACGGCTCGCTGAGGGCGAGCAGGTCCGGCCGCGCGCCGTCGGCCGCGCGGACGCAGGTGGCCGCGTTCGCGACCACGAACTCCGCGTATGCGCCGGCGCTGCCGTAGCCGATGGCGCCCGACGGCGACTCGCATCGCCAGGTCTGGCCCGCCCTGCAGGCGTCGCAGCGGCCGCACCACTGCGACGGGTTCACGGTCACCACATCGCCCGGAGCGAGGCCGGTCACTCCGGCTCCGACCTCGGCGACAGTTGCGCTGAACTCGTGCCCCATGATCGGCGTCATGCCGAAGGCACGCCGGTCCCGGTCGCTCTCCAGCTCATGCAAGTCGGAGCCGCAGATGCCGACGTAGCGGACGCGGAGCTTGACCTGACCCGGGCCCGCCGCCGGCTCGGGCACCTCCTCGAACGCGACGGCGCGGGCTCCGGTGACGACGAGGGCCTGCACGCACGTGGTTCCTTTCCTTCGAGCGTCGCCAGTGTCGGACGGGCCGCGCTCTCACGCAAGGGGCTCGCGCGGCGCCCGCGAGGTGTACAATGGCCCCATCTCTTCGAGGGAGTGATGAAGATGAGCCAGTTCGTGGCTCCAGCGAAGGTGGACCGAGAGGTCCTGCGTACGCAGATCGCGGCGAAATACACCGAGGTCGCGCTCGACCCGGAGAAGGGTTTCCATTTCCACACCGGTCGTCCGCTGGCGGCCATGCTCGGGTACGGCCTCGAGGAAGTCGACTCCCTCCCGTCGAGCGTCGTGGAGTCGTTCGCCGGGACAGGCAATCCGTTCTCGATGGGGCGAATGCCGACGGGCGCGACGGTGCTCGACATCGGGTGCGGGGCCGGCTTCGACACGCTGCTGGCCGCGCGTCAGGTCGGGCCCGCCGGGCGCGTCATCGCCGTGGACATGACAGAGGCGATGCTCGAGAAGACGCGCGCCGCCGCCCGCGCGCTCGCCTTCGGCCATGTGGACGTGAGGATGGGGTTCGCGGAGGATCTCCCGGTCGATTCGGAGTCGGTGGACGTCGTCATCAGCAACGGCGTCATCAATTTGTGCCCCGACAAGATCGCAGTCATGCGTGAGGTCTTCCGCGTCCTGAAGCCGGGCGGCAGCTTCCAGATCGGCGACATCGTGGTGCACAAGGAGGTTCCTCAAGACGCCAAGGACGACATCGATCTCTGGTCAGGGTGAATCGCAGGAGCTCTGCTGGAAGCAGAGTGGACGTGGGTGCTCCATCACACAGGGTTCGTCGACATTCGCTGGGGACAACAGGTCGATGTATTTTCGGGCTCGAAGCACGAGTCCGACGCGAAGGAATTCGACACTCGGGGCGTGACCCTGGCGGGACGAAAGCCCGGGAAGACGTAACCCGCGGCTAGTATGGGCCATCGCCGACGCCAACGCTTCCATGAATAGCGCGTCCGTTGGGCGCGCTCGCCCGCTGACGACGCAGGCGCGCCTGGGCGACCTCTGCGTCCGGCAGCGGGGCCTGTCGGTCGCGGGTCGTGGCGCTTTCGAGGCGTTGGATCGGGTGCGTCACGCGGCAGAGACCACCCGCTGTCGCTGGGCCTGACGGGGGCCAGCTCACCGAACGCGGGCCGTTCCGGCTATACTGGGGCGATTCGAGCCCGTTCGTTCGCTGTGTCCGGAAGGAGACGGTCGATGCCCGTCAAAGCCTACGTTCTGGTCGTCGCCGACCCGGGAGCCACCAAGAAGGTGTTTGCGGCCCTGAAGGAAGTGCCCGGCGTGGTCGAGATCCACGAGGTCATGGGACCGTACGACATCGTCGTCGAGATCGAAGCGCAGACGCTCGCCGACGTGCCGCCGATCCTCAGCGAGAAGATCCGGTCCGTTCCCGGCGTCGAAAGCACGACCTCGCTGGTGACGTTCCCCGACTGACGCCGTCCCGGGTCAGGCCCGCGCGGCGGCGCCCGCCACCTCGTGCGTCAGCTCCACGAAGCGGGACCACGGCTCGGCGATCCACGTCTCGGTGGTCGCGTGGCCGAAACTGCGCACGATGGTGGACACCTTCATGGCTGTCCGATCGTCCGGCGCTTCGAAGACGTCGAGATAGTCGTACGGACCCAGGATCGCGTAGTTCGCGATCCAGCGCACCTCCGGCGCGTGGGCCTTGATCTGCTCCTCGATCCGGGCGTTGAGCTCCTCGTAGGCGTCGGGGGAGCGCACGCTTTCGGGACTGAGGCGGGTCAACAGGATGAACGTCGGCATGGCGAGCCTCCTGCGCTCGGCGCGTCATCGCGCCGGTGCGTTCCTGCACACTCCACCGATCAAGCTTACGCCCGCGGCGCAAGCCCTGGTAGAGCCCGATCTGCCTCATTGAAAGGGTTACCGAACGGGGAGCGTTGCCTCAGAATCA
>JBBING010000072.1:0-11839 GCA_037444005.1 Chloroflexota bacterium | reverse complement strand
CGGTACGCGCCGGGTGGTCCGCGGCCGCCCACCGCCGGGGCGCGTCCGTTGCGCCTCGCGCTGACCTGCGCGGCGGTGGCGCTGCTCGCGATCGCCGCCGCCCGGCCCACCATCGGCAGCCGCCAGGAGACGGCGCCTCAGCAGGGCATCGAGGTCGTCCTCGCGCTCGACGTGTCCCGCAGCATGCTGACCGCGGATGTGCCGCCGGACCGCCTCAGCCTCGCGATCCGCGAGCTCGACGCGCTGCTCGACCGGCTGGCCGGCAGCCGCGTCGCGCTCGTGCTCTTCGCGGATAACGGATTGCTGCGCGCGCCGCTCACCACCGATATCGAGGCCGTGCGCACCCTGCTGGCTTCGGCGCGCAGCGACGCCCCGGCGCTGACGCCTGGCTCCAATCTCGCGGCCGGCGTCCGCTCGAGCGTGCGGGCGCTGGAAGCGGCCGTGTCCGACAGCCGCGCCATCGTCCTCGTGAGCGACGGCGAAGACCATGTGGGGAACGCGGTCGACGCCGCGCGCGAGGCCGCGCGACAGGGCATCGTCGTACACGTCGCAGGCGTCGGCACCGAGCGCGGCGGCCCCGTGCTGGAGCGAGACCCCGAGACCGGCGCCGTCGTCCCCCGCGTGGACCCGGCGACGGGCGGGCCGGTGGTGAGCCGGCTGGACGAAGCCAACCTGCGCGCCATCGCCGAGGCCGGCGGCGGGCGTTATATTCACCTCGCCGAGAGCGGCGTCGAGCCGATCGCCGAGGCGCTGGCGGGGCTTCGCGCCGTGCGCTTCGAGGACGTGACCTCGGAGCGCCCCATCGAGCGCTTCCAGCTCTTCGCGCTGGCGGCGCTCCTGCTGCTCGCCGCCGAGCGGCTCCTCGCGGGGGGTCTCCTGCAGGGGCGGGCGCTCGCCCGGGGCGCGCTGCCCGCGCTCGCGCTTCTCGCGATGCTGACAGGCGCCGCGTGCTCGGCCGACGCCGACGATCACAACGACAGCGGGAATCGCTACTACGCGCAGGAGCGGTACAGCGACGCGCTCCGGGAGTATCGCCGCGCCCAGGCCGCCGACCCGGGAGCGCCTGCGCCCGTCTTCAATGCGGGCGTGGCCCTGTATCAGCTCGGGGAGTACGAGAGGGCGGCCGCGGAGCTCCGGTCCGTCCTCACGACGGCCGACCCTGCGCTCCGCGCCCGCGCGTGGTACAACCTAGGAAACGCCTACGTACGGCTCGGGCGCCTCCTGGACGCTCGGGCGGCGTACCGCGAGGCGCTTTTGCTCGATCCTGGCGACCGGGACGCCAAATTCAACCTCGAGCTGGTGAACCGGGCGCTCCTCGAGCAGCCGACGGCGGCGCAGCCCCCGTCGCAGGGCGCTCCGCCGGGCCAACCCGCGGGTGAGGACGCTGCGGACGCTGGCGACGCCGGCGAGGCGTCCCCGGGGTCGCCGTCTGGCGAACGGGCGTCCGGCGAAGGCGAGCCTCAGGCCGGGGGCGACGCCGACCGCGCGCTCGAGGAGGCGTTGGCCGGCATCGAGCGGGAGTTCACGCTGGAGGACGCGCTCCGTGTGCTCGACCTCTTGCGGGAGCGCCAGGCGGAAGGCGCTATCGGGGGCGCGCGGTCGCGCACCGACGGCGGCCCGGATTACTGAGCGATGACCAAACGGCTGCATCTGGCCACAGCCCGCGAGGAAGCCCTCGTCCACGAATGGGCCGAGCGGCTTCGCTCGCACGGCATCGACGCCGCAGTCGTCGCTGGCGACGGCTCGCCGGCGCCCGACCCCGACCGCTGGCGCATCCTCGTGCCCGAGGGCCAGTGGCTGCGGGCGCGGGCGCTGCTCGGCCCTGCCGCCGAACAGGAGATCGACTAGCGTGCGCATCCTCGGCATCGAGACGTCCTGCGACGAAACCGGCGTGGCCGTGGTGGAGGACGGCCGTCGCCTGCGCGCCAACATCGTCGCGTCTCAGGTGGACCTCCACGCCCAGTACGGCGGCGTCGTCCCCGAGGTCGCCTCGCGCCAGCACCTCCTGACGCTCCTCCCTGTGGTGGAGCAGGCGCTGGATCAGGCCGGCATGCGCCCGAGAGATCTCGACGCCGTCGCCGTGACCGCGGGGCCCGGGCTGGCCGGCGCGCTCCTCGTCGGCGTCAGCACGGCGAAAGCGCTGGCGTACGCCTGGGACCTGCCTCTCCTCGGCATCAACCACCTCGAAGGTCATCTGTACGCCGCCTGGATCGACGAACGGGACCAGGGAGCTCCCGTTCCCGAGCTCCCCGCCATCGGGCTGATCGTCTCGGGTGGACACACCGACCTCGTGGTGATGGAGGACCACGGCGTGTACCGTCGCCTCGGGCGCACGTTGGACGACGCCGCGGGCGAGGCGTTCGACAAAGTGGCGCGGCTGTTGGGCCTGGGCTTTCCCGGCGGGCCGGCCATCGAACGTATCGCGGCTAGCGTGACCAAACCGGCGCTCCGGCTGCCGCGGGCGTGGCTTCGGGGCAGCGACGACTTCAGCTTCAGCGGACTCAAAACGGCGGTCCTGCATCGCACGCGCGAGACGCCTCCGCCCGATCCCGCACACGTGGCCGCGGCTTTCCAGGAGGCGGTGGTCGAGGTGCTGGCGTCGAAGGCGGCCGCGGCCGCCGAACGCGAAGGGGCGCGCAGCGTCATTCTGGCCGGCGGCGTCGCCGCCAACGGACCCCTGCGAGCCGCCCTCCGCGCGAAGGCGCACGTCCCGGTCTTCGTCCCCTCGCCCAAGCTCTGCGTCGACAACGGCGCGATGATCGCCGCCTGCGCCGCGTACCGGTTCGAGGCGTCGCGCCGGGGACTCGACCTCGACGTCGACGCCTCCTGGCAGATCGCCTAGCCGGTGCTGTCGGCCCGACGGAGACGCGGGAGCCCGAGCGTCCCATCGGGTACGATCGGGCCGTTGAAAACGCTCGACGCAGCCGCTCTCGTCGCCCTGGCGCTGGTTTGGGGCTCGGCGTTCCTGTTCACGGAGGTCGCCGTCGACGACGTCCCGCCGCTGACGTTGGTGGCGGGCCGGTTCGCGGTGTCGAGCGCGCTGCTCCTGGCCATCGCCGCGTGGTCCCGCACGCCGCTGCCCCGGGGGCGCTCCACGTGGCGCGGACTCGCGCTGCTCGCAGTGATGAACAACATCGGCCCGTTCACCCTGATCACGTGGGCACAGCAGCACATCGAAAGCAGCATCGCGGCCACCCTCAACGGGTCGATGCCCATCTTCACCGTCGTCATCGCCGCCGCGCTCGCCCTCGAGCGGCTGGACCGCGAACGGGCCGCCGGCGTTGTCCTCGGCTTCGCGGGCGTCGTGGCGCTCGTGGGGCCCGACCTGCGCGACATCACGAGCTCGAACGCGCTGGGCCAGCTCGCGGTCGTTCTGGCGTCGGTGGGCTACGGGGCCTCGACCGTCTACATGCGGCACGGGATTTCGGGCACCCCGCTGGGGCTGGCGACGGGTCAGGTCGCCCTGTCGGCCGTCGTGCTGGCGCCGGTGGCCCTGGCGGTGGACCGCCCGTTGGGCATCCGTCCCTCCGGCGAGGCGTGGGCGTCGTGGATCGTGCTCGGCATGGTGGCATCCGGTCTCGCGTACGTGCTGGCGTACTGGCTCATCCAGCGCATCGAGGCCACGCAGATGGCGATGGTGGCGTACCTGATTCCTGTCGTCGCGACGGTGATCGGCTGGGTCGCGTTGGACGAGCGTTTGTCGCCTAACGCGTTCCTGGGGCTGGCCCTGGTGCTGGCGGGCATCGCTGCGACGAACGGCGCCGTGAGCGGGACGCTCCGCCGGCTCGCGCGGTCGCGGGCCCCCGCGAAGCTGTGACGCCGGGGACGATGGCGTGCCGTTTCGCGGTCATGCTGAGGCCGAGCGAAGCGAGGCCGAAGCATCTCTTCTCCCGGCGTATCACGACGCCCATCGAGGACGGGCCTTCGTGAGCGCACGTAAGGAACGGGCTGTCATGGGAGACGTTGGGGTGCGGGCAAGGAGATGCTTCGTCGGCCTGCGGCCTCCTCAGCATGACCGTATCCCCCATGGCCCGCCGGCCACGCTGAAACGTCGCGTCCCCACTGATGAAGGGCAGGCTTCAGCCTGCCCGGGGGCCCATGGCCTGCCGGCCACGCTGAAGCGTGGCCTTCATCGAAGGGGGCGGGGCCGGCGCCTCATCGTGTGCGTTGTGAAGCGGTGTGCCCACTGATGAAGGGCAGGCTTCAGCCTGCCCGGGGGCCATGGCCTGTCGGCCACGCTGAAGCGTGGCGTTCATTGCGAAAGTGAGAGGCCGGCGCCCCATCGCGTGGTCTGCGCCCCCGCCGCCCTCCTCATCACCTGAAGGGCAGGCTTCAGCTTGCCCGGCGGCCCGTGGGGCCCCGCCCCGCCCGTCGGCGGTGGAATGGGGGCGTTTGCATTACAGAACGGCGGCGACGGTGGTACAATCGACCCTCACTGGGCACCGCACCGAGGAGGCCACACCATGACCGACCGCATCACGACACACCCGGGCGTCCGCGCCGCCTGGAGCTACCCGCTCTTCGAGGCCATCTTCAACCGAAGGTCCCGCCGAGTGGCGCTGGGCGCCGAAATCCCCGACGGCCCGAACAAGTACAAGTCGGACAAGGAGCCCATCCCGCTCGACGAGATCGAGGAAGCCCTGCTGGTGCAGGCGGGCACCGGCATCAGCGGCTTCAACCTCTCGGACCTTCCGTTCAAAGACGACCGAGGCCGGAGCGCCAGCGGCAACACCATGCTCCAGTTCACGGGGCGCACGTGGGCCAGTCCGTGCGGGTCGCACAGCACGGAACTGCTGTACTTCAACGACGAGGGCTCGTACCTGGTGCGCCTCAAGGACGTCTGCGCCGACAAGATCCGCGCGTACGCCACCGACGACGACCGCGACACGCTGCTCGACGCCTTCCGGGCGCACCGGATCAAAATCCTCGACCATCGGCCCGAGCATCCGCGGTCGTATCCTGCGATGCTCTCGTTCAACATCTGGGATTCGAACATCCCGGGTTCGACGGTCTTCCTTCCTGTGGTCAACCACACCTGGCAGTACATCAACGGGCTGCTGCTGGTGTGCGGTTGGGCCGACGGCGGCGCCTACATCGTCGACGATCTGAATGGCATGCGCCCCGCCGGCTGCGAGCGATGGGTGAAGGAGGGGCTGCTCGACCCCAACCGGCCGCTGCCGCTGTCGCAGCTCCGCTTCGGCGAGGAGGTCGAGCCCGCGTTCATCCTCCAGAACATCGCGCTGGCCGAGCAGGCCATGGGCCTCGGCGGATGGATTCACGCCGCCGTCAACCCTATGGTGATGTCGCAGGCGCTGGGCTTCCGCCACGTCACGCCCCCGGGCTCGCCGTTCCCCGTCCCGGTCGGCATCGACGGCGTGCTCGAGGCGTACTGCCCGCCGTATTTCGCGAGCATGGCCGACGCCGTCGACGCCGTCGTCCAGGCCAAGTTCGGACCGGAGGGCATCTACAACCCGGAGAGCTCCCAGAAGGTGCCTTACAAAGACCGGCACGAGTTCCAGCTCGGCGTGCCGCGGTATTCGGACAAGCTGGTGCAGTGCGTCAAGGACATCTGCACGTACATGTACGAGACGTATGGCCGCTTTCCGCCGAACGTGCCTGCCATGGAGCTGTGCAGCTACTGGGTGCAGGCGCACCACCTGGACCTGGACTTCTACGACCGGTACTACCCCGAAGGCGCCTACACGGAGACGCAGGCGAACCACATGCGCCTGTGGCACGGCGACGCGGTCGGCGCGCCGGCCAAGGGCAAGCGAGAGCTCGCGGGCGCCCGCGCGTAGGAAAGGAGGCCGCGGCTGCAAGCGTGGCCCGCGTTCGGCGTGGTACCATCTGTACACGGCGCACACCCGCGCCGATGATGATGACGGAGCCGAGGGCTCCGCATACGCCGGTCTCGGAGGTCGCCCTTGACGATCGAACGCGAACACGCCGTCACGGAATCGGCGCCCTCGCGCGTGACCCACGCGAAGGTCGCCGTGCTCTACACCAGCGCCAACACCGTGCTCGATGACATCGGCCGGCTGATGCGCATGGCCGGGTACCGCGAGGCGCTGCCGAAGGACGCGCCCACCATCCTGAAAATCAACATCTCGTGGCAGAAGTACTTCCCGGCGTGCTCGACCACGCCGTGGCAGCTCGAAGGCGTCATCCGCACCCTTCGGGAGGACGGGTACACCGACCTGCTCCCCATCCAGAACGGCACCGTGGTCGTCGACTCCCACGTGGGCGAGGTCAACAACAAGCACAAGGTCGTGCTCGACAAGTACGGCCTCCAGAGCCTCCACGTGACCGACAAGGGCGTGCCCTGGGTGCGGTACGCCCCGAAGGCCGAGATGCTGGTGCTGGACAAGATCTTCCCCGACGGCATCGAGGTGCCGCAGGCGTTCTTCGGGAAGAACGTCATTCACCTGCCGACACTGAAGACGCACGTCTTCACCACGATGACGGGCGCGATGAAGAACGCCTTCGGCGGGCTCTTGCACCTGAAGCGCCACTGGACGCACTCACGCATCCACGAGACCCTCGTGGACCTGCTCGCCATCCAGAAGGAGATTCATCCCGGCCTCTTCGCCGTCATGGACGGCACCATCGCCGGCGACGGCCCCGGGCCGCGCGCGATGCGGCCTCACGTGAAGAACCTGATTCTGGCCTCGTCGGACATGGTGGCGATCGACGCCATCGCGGCGAAGCTCATGGGGTTCGACCCGCTCGAGCTGAAGTTCATCCGCCTGGCCCACGAGCGCGGCCTCGGCTGCGGGGACCCGCGGGACATCGAGGTCGTGGGGATGGACATCGAGGGGATCAACTTCGGGTTCCGCGGCGACGAGGACACGTTCGCGAGCTGGGGACAGAAGCTCATCTACTGGGGCCCGCTCCACCCGTTCGAGGGGCTGCTGCTGCGCACGCCCATCGTGCCGTGGGCGTACTTCGCGTCGAACCTCTACTACAACGGCATCTGGTGGAACCTGCACGGCCGCGGCCACGTGAAGCGCGCGAAGCAGAACGAGTGGGGCCGCCTGTTCGACAGCTATTAGCGCGCGGCCCCGATGCCGGTCCTCCGTCCGCGTGCGCGCTCTGGGCGCCCGTGCGGACGCGCGAGAACCCCGATGTGTCTGACCCCCGGGGCGTGCTACTGTTGAGCGGACGATGACACCCGGGGACGGCGTCCTCCCGTGAACCTCGAGGGCCTGCGCGGCAAGCTCCTCCTCTCGCTCCTGCTCGGCGTGCTCGTGTACGTCGGCCTCTCGTTCTACGCCGATTTCAAGGACCTGGCCGCGAGCTTCGAGGAGTTCCGCTGGGAGCTCTTGCCCCTCATCCTGGCGCTGACGTCCTTCAACTACGTCCTGCGGTTCATCAAGTGGGAGTTCTACCTCGCCCAGATCGGCGTCCGGGGCCTGTCGAAGTGGAATAGCCTGCTCATCTACTACTCGGGCCTGGGTATGGTGGTGACGCCGGGCAAGGTCGGCGAATGGCTGAAGAGCTACCTGCTCCGTGAGGTCCACGGCACACCTGCCGCCCGGAGCGCCCCCATCCTCATCGCCGAGCGGCTCACCGACTCCATTGCATTGCTGATTCTGGCCTCCATCGGCGTCGTGATGTTCCGAAACCTGTGGCCCGTGGTGGTCGTGGTCGCTGTGGGGTCGGTGGCCCTGGTGTTCGCGGCGCGTCACCGCGGGTTCGCGGCGTGGCTCATGGCGCTAGGCGAGCGAATCCCAGTCGTCAAGCGGTTCGTGCCCCACTTCCAGGAGTTCTACGAGTCGTCGTACACCCTGCTGTCTCCGTGGAGCGTCTTCCTCATGACGGGGCTGAGCATCGCCTCGTGGTTCTTCGAAGTCGCCGCCATGTTCGTGACGTTCCTCGGTGTGGGGCTCGACCCCTCTCTCGATCTGCTGCTGAAGTCGGCGTTCATCTTGCCCATCGCCACGCTCGCGGCGGCGATTCTGTTCACGCCCGGCGGGCTGGGCGTCGCGGAGGGAGGCATCACCGGCCTCTCGCAGAGCCTGCTCCACCTTTCGGCGAGCGCGGCGGCCGTGGCGACGCTGGTGATCCGCTTCGGGACGCTGTGGTTCGGCGTCATCGTGGGGCTCGCCGCGTTCGCGATTCTGGGCCGGAAGATGGCGCGCGTGCCCGCGCCGGCCGAACCTCCGTCCGCCGTCGAAGCGGTCCCCGAGGGGTAAGCGTGGCACTACGGGGGCGCGGGGACCGGTAGAATCGGGGCGTATGGCGGCGAGCCTCTCGCGCGGGCTGGTTCGGATCGCGGCCGATCTGGCGTCCCGGGCCGCGCTGCTTTCGTTCGGGGCGAACGTCGTCCTCATGCTCCTCAAGCTCGCGGCCGGCCTCGTCACGGGCTCGGTCGCCGTGCTCTCGGACGGCATCGACAGCGCGCAGGACGCCGCGGCGTCCGCGCTCGCATTCGCGACCATCCGCTGGGCCGCGAATCCGCCCGACGAAGAGCATCCCTACGGGCACGGCAAGGCCGAGAGCCTCGCCGCTGGCGCGCAGGGCATGCTGATCGCCGCCGGCGCGGCGCTGGTCTACTGGCGCGCGATCGACCGCCTCGTAACCGGCGAGGTCGCCATCGATCTCGGGCCCGCCTTCGGGACGATGCTGCTGACGGCTGGAGTGAACGCGGGAGTGCTCGCCTACGTGCTTTCGGCGGCCCGGCGCACGGGCTCCGTGGCTCTCCGCGCCGACAGCCGGCACCTCATGACCAACATCGCGCAGGCGGCCTCGATCCTGCTGGCGCTCGCGCTGGTCGGCCTCACCGACATCTGGGTGTTCGACCCGCTGGTGGCCCTCGGGCTCGGGACGTACCTCGCGTGGTCGGGCGTCGCTGTCTTTCGCAGCGCGCTCCCCGAGGTGATGGACGTTGCGCTCCCGTCGGAGGAGCTGCGCCACGTCGAGCGCGTGCTGGCGGCGCACCGGGGGCCCGTCCGCGGCTACCATCGGCTGCGCACCCGGAAGTCGGGCCGCCAGCGGTACGTCGATATGCACATGCTGGTGGACCCGGCGATGCCCGTGAGCGAGGCCCACGACCTCTGCGAGCGCGTCGAGCACGACATCCGCGAGGAGCTGCCGGGCGCGATCGTCACCATCCACGTCGAGCCCGACGACGGCCGCTACCGCGGGCCGTTCCACACCCCTCCTCCCATGAGCGCCGCCACCGGCGACGACCCCGAAGCACAGGCGACCCCGTAGCGCCTCGCGTATCCGCCCCTATACTGCGCTCGAGGCACGAGTACGGATTCGAGAGGAGCGCGTCATGTCGGGTCTCGAAAGGAAGGTCGCCATCGTCACGGGCGCGGGCCGCATGCGGGGCATCGGCCGCGCGATCGCTCTGCGGCTGGCCGAGGACGGCGCCGACGTCGTGGTCACGGGCGCGCCTCGCGACCCCGCGACGTTCCCCGAGCACGAACGGGCGCAGGGATGGAAGGGCGTCGCGTCGGTCGCCGAAGAGATCGAGGCGCTCGGACGGCGCGCGCTGGCCCTGGACTGCGACGTGACGAAACGGGAGGACGCCCGGAACGCTGTTGCGGCGGCGCTGGGGCGCTTCGGGCGGGTCGACATCCTCGTCAACAACGCCGGCGCGGCCTTCTGCGGGGACCGGCCGCTCTGGGAGATCGATGAGGCCGAATGGTACCGGGTGGTCGACGTGAACCTGAACGGCGTGTACCAGATGTGCGCCGCCGTCATCCCCGCGATGATCGAGGCCGGCCGGGGCGGCCGCATCGTCAACATCTCCTCGACGGCGGGACGGCAGGGCATCCCGTTCTACGGGGCCTACTGCGCGACCAAGTTCGGGGTCATCGGGCTCACCCAGATGCTGGCGCAGGAGGCCGCGGCCTATCAGATCACGGTGAACTGCGTCGCGCTGGGGTCGGTGGACACGGACATGATGGATGACACCTTCGCCCGGATGGCCGGACGCTACGGCGTCGCGTTCGAGGCGATGAAGCAGGGGGCGCTGCGAACGATTCCGCTGGGACGGCAGGGGCGAGGGTCCGATATCGCCGCGGCCGTGGCGTTCTTCGCCAGCGACGACGCCTCGTGGATCACGGGGCAGACGCTGAACGTGAACGGCGGAACGCCGATGGATTGAGGGGCTAGCGGGAAGGGGCGGGCGCGACCGCGCGGAGCGGGCAGTAGCGCGCGCACAGGCCGCATCCGTCGCACCGCGCGGGGTCGATCGTGAAGACGCTGCCGGAGACGCGGATGGCGCCGGGGAAGCATACGTCGACGCACGCGCCGCACCCCATGCAGCGCTCCCGGTCGATGACGAAGGTCGCCATGCGTGTCGCGGCCGGCGACATGCGGACCTCCTGTGCCGCGCACGATAGCGCCGCCGACGATGGATGCGCATGAGCCAAACGGCCCCCTTTGTGGCGCGTCTGCCTGGGCGGAACACCAGCCCAGGAAACGCCACACCGCGCCGCGCCCGCGTTGGGCCCTACCCGCTTTTCCGCCCGCCCTTCCCCCATCCGCCCATCCCCCTCGATGGAAGGCCACGCTTCAGCGTGGCCGTTAAGCCGTGGGTTCACGCCGGGCAGGCTGAAGCCTGCCCTTCATCGGCTTCCCCGACGGTGAAGGCCACGCTTCAGCGTGGCCGGCGTGTCATGGCCCGAAGGGGCCTGACGTGGGGTGCCGGCGTACGTGGGCGACGAAGGTGTGTCGGCCTGCGGCACGCCGGGCAGGCTGAAGCCTGCCCTTCACCGGTGAGAATCGGCGGGGGCGGCGAGACCGAACCATGCGGCGCGGGCCTCCTCCTTTATCGATAAAGGCCACGCTTCAGCGTGGCCGGGGTCCCATGGGCCGGCGGCCTTCGAGTACGACGACGCCCACCCTGAAGGGTGGCCTTCAGGGGTGGGGGATACGGTCATGCTGAGGAGGCCGCAGGCCGACGAAGCATCTCCTCTCACCCGCCCGAACGTCTCCCATGACGGCTCGCGCCCTCCGTGCGCCCACGAAGGTCGCGCGGTCGCTGGGCGTCGTGGTACGCCGGGGGAAGAGATGCTTCGGCCTCGCTGCGCTCGGCCTCAGCATGACGAGGGTGCCCGCTGCGCTCTCCTCAGCATGCCGCCGCGCGTCGCTGTAGTTGGCGGCAGCGTGACAACGCGCCTCCGTCCGCTCGGCCGCAGCCCGGCCCGAGCGGCCTCCGCCTGGCCTCGGCACGGCCCGCGGGCGCTATTCTACGGTGAAGGCGGCGTGCATACCCTCCTTGTAGTGGGCTTCGTGCTCCATGTGTCCGGCCTCCTCTTCGGAGGACGGACCGATGTTACAGATGAGCACGTACTTCCCCGGTTCCAGCGTCACGGTGAGCGACTCGCTCCCGCCGGCCTCAAACTCCTCGATCTCGTCGATGACCTCGATCCCCTCGGCGTCCTCGTTCACCGTGCCGTCCTCGTTAGTGGGCAGCGCGTCGGGCGCGAGGTCGGTCTTGATGATGACGAGCTCGTGCTCGATGGTGCCTTCGTTGTTCGCCGTGAACGTGATCTTGCCCGCAGGCGCCGAATCGGGGTCGGGCTCGACGAGCCATTCGCCCAGGGTAACGGTGACGGTCGTCGCCTCGCTGCCGCCACCCTCCTCCTCGCCGCCGCCGCACGCCACGGCCACGACCGCGGCCGCTGTCAGCGCGACGCTCCCAAGCAGCCCCAGCGCCAACGTTCGCTTCCATCCATCCATGGCACACCATCCTCCTTACGCATGATGCGGGCAACCCATGCCCTGATGAATCTGGATGCCGAGTATAGGCCCCGAGTCTGCACCGTGGCAAGCGGTTGTCAGACCGCATCGGCGGCCCTATAGTGGCCCTCGACGGGCCCAC
>JBBING010000071.1:0-11864 GCA_037444005.1 Chloroflexota bacterium | reverse complement strand
TGATTCTGAGGCAACGCTCCCCGTTCGGTAACCCTTTCAATGAGGCAGATCGCCGCGTTTCACCTTCGGACCCCCGTCGCTACAATGCTGCCAAATGACCAGCGACGATATCCGACGTCTCTTCACCGACTTCTTCGTGCATCATGGTCATACGCCGGTCCCCAGCGCCTCGCTGGTGCCCTTCGGCGATCCCACGCTGCTGTTCACCAACGCAGGGATGAACCAGTTCAAGCCCTACTTCATGGGGCTCGCCGAAGCGCCGTACCCCCGCGCGACGACCATCCAGAAATGCTTTCGGACCACGGATATCGACGACGTCGGTGACGCGAGCCACCTGACATTCTTCGAGATGATGGGCAACTTCAGCTTCGGCGACTACTTCAAGACCGAAGCCATTGGATACGCGTGGGAGCTCCTCACGAAGGAGCTCCAGCTTCCCCCCGAGCGGCTCAGGGCCACCATCTACCTCGACGACGAAGAGGCGTACAGCGCCTGGCGCGCGCTGGGCGTGCCGCCCGAGCGCATTCACCGGTACGGCGAGGAGTTCAACTACTGGTTCTCGGGCCCGACAGGACCCTGCGGGCCGGACAGTGAGATCTTCTTCGATTTCGGCCCGGTGAAGGGGTGCCGCTTTTGCGAGACGGGCGCGTGCGAGCCGCACCCGCAGGGCAAGGCCGACCTCGAATGCGGCCGCTTCCTCGAGATCTGGAACCTCGTGTTCATGCAGCTTTACCAGGACGAGGACGGCTCGCGGACGCCGCTCCCGAAGAAGAACATCGACACCGGAGCGGGGCTCGAGCGCTGGGCGGCGATGCTCGGCTGGACCGAGGGGAAGCGGCCCGACGGCGAGATTCCGAACGTCTACGACACGGACCTCTTCCGTCCCCTCATCGCCTGCGTCGAGGACCTCTCGGGCGCATCGTACGGCGCCGACGCTGCCGCCACCCGCGGCATCCGGATCGTCGCCGAGCATGCCCGCGCGGCCACGTTCCTCATCGGCGACGGCGTTCTGCCGTCGAACGAAGGTCGGGGGTACGTCCTCCGGCGCCTCATGCGTCGCGCTGTCTATTTCATGACGCGCCTGCGCGGGGCGGGCGCCGGTGAGGTGGAGCCGTCGCTCCACCGGGTGGCCCGCGCCGTCGTCGACCGGATGGGAGCGGCGTATCCCGATCTCATCGAGCGGCGCGAGTTCATCGAGCGCGTCTGGGCGTCGGAGGAGGAACGCTTTCTCGAGACCATCGAGCGCGGGGAGCAGTTGCTGGGCGAGGTCATCGAGCGGGTCCGATCGGGCGGGGGCCAGCGAGTCCCGGGGGATCAGGCGTTCCTCCTGCACGACACCTACGGCTTCCCCATCGAGCTGACCCGCGAGCTGGCGGCGGAGCGCGGCCTGTCGGTGGACGAGCAAGGCTTCGAGCGCGAGATGGAGGCGCAGCGTGAGCGCGCTCGCGCCGCCGCGAAGTTCGAGTACGAAGACGAGCGCATCCAGGCGTACTCCCGGCTCTCGCACATCCGTACGCGGTTCGTCGGCTACGAACGGACCCGGCACGAGACCACCGTCGCCGCCATCGTGGGGCCGGCGGGCATCGTGGACGCTGCCGAGGCGGGCCAGGAGGTGGAGCTGGTGCTGCTCGAGACGCCGTTCTACCCCGAGGGCGGCGGACAGGTGGGCGACCAGGGCGAGGTCCTCGGGCCGAACGGCCGCGTGATCATCGAAGACACGCAGGCGGTGGCCGAGGGGCTCATCGCCAGCAGGGGCCGGGTCGCCGAGGGGCGCATCGCGGTCAACGACCCTGTGGAAGCGGTGGTCGACGAGGCGAAGCGCGCCGCCACCATGCGCAACCACACGGGCACGCACCTCCTGCACGCGGCGCTCCGACGGGTGCTCGGCGAACACGTCCGCCAGGCGGGCTCGCTCGTGGCGCCCGACCGCCTGCGGTTCGATTTCACGCATCTCGAGCCTGTGAAGCCGGCGGAGCTCGAGGAGGTCGAGCGGCTCGTGAACGAGAAAATCCGCGCCGACGTCGAGGTGCACCCCCACGAAACGACGTACCGCGAAGCGATCGAGGAGGGCGCCATCGCCCTGTTCGGCGAGAAGTACGGCGAGCGTGTGCGCGTCGTCGCCATCTGCGAGCCTGACGCCGACCGGTGCTTCAGCAAAGAGCTGTGCGGCGGCACGCACTGTCATCGCACGGGCGAGATCGGCGCGTTCGTCATCGTGAGCGAAAGCGGCATCGGGTCCGGGCTGCGGCGCATCGAGGCGCTGACGGGCGAAGGCGCCGTGCGCTGGATCCGCCAGCGGTTGAACGCGCTGGAGGCGGCGGCGCGCGCGGTGAACGCGCCGCCCGCCGAGCTGCCGGCTCGCATCGAGGCGCTGCAGCGGGAGCTGGATGAGATGCGGCGCCGTCTCGAAGCCCTGCAGCGCGCACAGGCCCGCGAAGTCGCGGCGTCGCTCGTCGAACGGAAGCGCCAGGTCAACGGCGTCTCGCTGGTCGCGGAAGTGGTGCCTGCGTCCAGCGCCGAGGCGCTGCGCGATATGGGAGACTACGTCCGCGCGAAGCTCGGCGCTGGATCGGCGGTCATCCTGGCGGCGGACGTCGGCGGCAAGCCGCAGTTCGTGGCCATGGCGACTCCCGAAGCCGTCGCCGCAGGATTCGACGCCGGCGCGGTGATCCGCGCGGCCGCCAAGGTGACGGGCGGCGGCGGGGGTGGGCGGCCCGACATGGCCCAGGCGGGAGGCCGTGACGTCGCCAAGCTGGCTGAAGCGGTCGCTGTGGCCGTGCGGGAGGTCGAGAAGGCGCTGGGGGCGTCATCCACGTAGCGTGCGCATGCTCGGGCTCGACGTCGGGGAACGCCGCATCGGGGTCGCCGTCTGCGATGCGGACGAGCGCGTCGCTGTGCCGCTGGCCATCATTGACCGGCGTGAGACGCAGGACGCCGTGGGGCGCGTCGTCGAGATCGCGCGCCGGGAAGGAGCCGAGCGGGTCGTGATCGGACTGCCGCTATCGCTGGACGGCACGATGGGGCCACAGGCCCGCACCGTGCAGCGGTTCGGCCGCGCGCTGGAGGCGGCCGGCGTCACCGTCGACTACTGGGACGAGCGTTTGACCACGGCGCAGATCGAGCGCAGGCCCTCGAGACCGCCCCGACGCGGCGAGCGCCGCCGGCTTTCGGGCCGTCCCGGTGCGAGCGACGACATCGTCGCCGCGGCCATCCTCCAGAACTACCTCGACGCGCGCCACGCCGGCGGCGCTGCGCCCTGAGGTCTCGCCTTGCGCTTACTCCCGTTCGCTGTCGCCGCCGCCTGCGTCGCAGGCGTCGTCGCCCTCGCGCTGGTGGTCTGGAGGACGCCCGCCACCGTTCTGAATGAGGAGCAGCCCATCGAGCGTTTCGTGCCGCCCGGAGAGGGTCCGGTCAAGATCGAGGTGCGCGAAGGGGAGAGCGCCGAAGCGATCGGCCGCCGGCTCGAAGACGCGGGTGTCATCCGCAGCGCGCGGGCCTTTCGTGTCCTGGTGGCGCTTCGGGGCGTCGGCGGCGCGCTCGTCGCGGGCGAGTACGAGTTCGACCGCGGGCTGCCGGCCAGCGAGGTCATCGAACGGCTGGTGCGCGGCGAAACCGCCTCGCGCGTGGTCACCATTCCCGAGGGGCTTCGCAAGGAGGAGATCGGCGAGCTGCTGGACCGCCGCGGCGTCGTCTCGAAGCAGGCCTTCCTCGACGCGCTGCAGGACGAGTCCGCGTACGCCGACATCCCGGCGGTGGCCGAGGCGCGCCGCGGCTTCGGGTTCGAGGGGTTCCTGTTTCCCGCGACCTACGGCTTCTACAGCGACACGACCGCGGCCGACGTGGTGCGGCAAATGCTGCTCGCGTTCGACCGGCAGGTCGCGCCCGAGATCGGAGACGGCGCGGCGGGGCTCACGCCGTGGGAGGTGGTGACCCTCGCCTCCATCGTCGAACGCGAAGCGCGCATCCCCGAAGAACGGCCCATCATCGCCAGCGTGTTCCTGAACCGGCTGCGCCTGGGGATTCCGTTGCAGGCCGACCCGACGGTGCAGTACGCGCTCGCCAACGACCCCGCGAACGTGGAGGCGTTCGGATACTGGAAGGCGCGACTCACGGTTGAGGACCTGGGGCTGGATTCGACGTACAATACATACGTCTATGTCGGCCTGCCGCCGGGCCCGATCGCCAATCCCGGGCTCGACGCCATCCGGGCGGTGCTGCGGCCCGCGCAGACCAACTATCTGTTCTTCGTCGCGAAGCCGGACGGGAGCCACGCCTTCGCCGAGACGCTCGAAGAGCACGAGCGGAACGTGGCCCAGTACCAGGGGGATTCGCCATGAAGCGCGCTGGCGTCATCGGGCATCCGTTGGGGCACTCGATCAGCCCCGCCATCTTCGAGGCGGCGTTCCGCGCTGCGGGCGTCGATGCGACCTACGAAGCGTGGGACACGCCGCCGGAGGCGCTGCGAGGGCGGATCGACGCTTTACGCGGCGACGACTTCTTCGGCGCGAACGTCACGGTGCCCTACAAGGAAGAGGCCGTGCCGATGCTCGACGCGCTCGACGACGTCGCCACGCGTGTCGGGGCGGTGAACACTATCGTGCAGGACGGCGGCGCCCTGCGCGGGCATAACACCGATGTGTACGGGTTCCGCCGGGCGCTGGAGGAGACGGGGTTCGACGCGCGGGGCAAGCGCGCGGTCATCCTGGGCGCGGGCGGGGCGGCGCGCGCCGTCGCCGCTGTGCTCGTGGACCTGGGCATGCAGACCATCTTCGTGAGCAGCCGCAACTGGCGCCGCGCCGACGCCCTGGTCAGCGCGCTGCGGCCGGCCACGCCGTCCGGCACGCAGGTCACGTGGTCGCACTGGGAGGACGGCGCCTTCATCCGGGCGGTGGCGTCGGCCGACCTCGTGGTGAACGCGACGCCCGCAGGGACCGCGCGCAGCGAACTGGAGGGGCAGGCGCCCACGGACACGACACTCATCCGCGAGGGCGCGCTCGCGTTCGACCTCGTGTACAACCCGCCGGAAACGCCGTTCCTCGCCGGCGCGCGCCGGCAGGGCGCCCGGACGGTCGGAGGTCTGTCGATGCTGGTGTATCAGGCCGCGGAGGCGTTCCGCCTGTGGACAGGGCGGGAGGCGCCCGTGGACGTCATGCTGTCGGCCGCTCGCGAGGCGCTCGGCCTGGCCGCGGCGGGAACGTGAGGGGACATGGCGGTGACTGTGCTGGCCGCGACCTGGGGCATCGGCTGGGCGTTGCTGCTGGTGTTCCTGCTCCTGTTGTTCGTGACGTACGTGGTGGTGCAGGGCACGCGGGCCCAGCTCGAGTGGCGGCGCCAGGTCCAGCGAGGCAACCTGGACGTCATCCAGACGCTCGTCCGGGAGGAGGTCGAGCGCTGGAAGCGCGACCGGCCTCCGAAGGGGGTGTCGCCTGACGTCTGGCGCGGGGTCCAGAACGTCGAGCTCATGGAGGTCGGGGTCGATTACGTGCGGGCGTCCACCACCGCCGAGGCGCAGTTCCGCGTGGTGGACGGCCAGCGCCGCGAGGTGAGTTCCGCCCTCGACGAGGCGATGAAGGTGACCGTGCAGCTCGCCGACATGTTCCTCTACGACATTCCCCACGTGCGGCCGGACCGCGTGCAGATCGACGTGTACACCACCTTCAGGACCGAAGCGGGCGAGACCCGTCAGGAGTGCATTCTGAGCACGGTCGTTCGGCGACAAGACGTCATCGATCTCGACTGGGAAGCGCCGGCCCCGGAGATCGTCCGCGCCATGGGCGGCCGGTATCAGCTCGACATGGCCGGGCGCCCGCTGCCGATCACGCCCGACACTGAGACGGTCCGCAACGGTCGCGGGCCGCTGCCCCCGCGGGAGCTGCAGCAGGCGTGAGCGCGCTCCGGTTCCTGACGGCGGGCGAGTCGCACGGCAGGGGCCTCACGGTCATCATCGAGGGCCTCCCGGCAGGCCTGCGCCTCTCGGAAGACGACATCGCCGTCGACCTGCGGAGGAGGCAGGGCGGCTACGGCCGCGGCCGTCGGCAGCGCATCGAGCAGGACCGCGCGCAGATCACCGCCGGTGTCCGGCACGGCCTGACGCTGGGCAGCCCCATCGCCCTCTGGATCGAGAACCGCGACTGGGTGAACTGGACCGAGACCATGGCGGTGGAGCCGGTGGAGGCCGAGGTCGAGAAGGTGACCCGCCTGCGTCCGGGCCATGCGGACCTCGCGGGCGCGATGAAGTACGGCTGGGACGACGTCCGCCCCGTGCTCGAGCGAGCGTCCGCCCGCGAAACCGCCGCCCGGGTGGCCGTGGGGGCCGTGTGCAAGCGGCTGCTCGCCGAGTTCGGCGTGACGGTCCGGAGCCACACCGTCGCCATCGGCGACGTCGAAGCCCGCGTCGAGGGCGAGATCGACTGGGACGCCGTCGAGGCCTCGGACGTGCGGTGTGCGGACCCTGAAGCTGCGGCCCGCATGATTGCGGCCATCGACGCGGCGCGCGCTGCGGGCGATACGCTGGGTGGCGTCGTCGAGGTGCGCGCCACGAACGTCCCCATCGGCCTGGGCAGCCACGTGCACTGGGACCGGAAGATCGACGGCCGGCTGGCGCAGGCGCTCATGAGCGTGCACGCGGTCAAGGGCGTCGAGATCGGCGGCGGGTTCGGCCTCGCCCGCGTACGGGGCTCGCAGGCCCACGACGTGATTCTCCCGCCGGACCGCTGGGGCGAGCGGCCCTGGCGACGCGCGACCAACCGCGCAGGCGGCACCGAGGGCGGCATCACCAACGGGGAGGACATCGTGTGCCGCGTCGGGATGAAGCCGATCGCCACCCTCGCCCGGGCGCTCCCCTCGGTCGACCTTCGCACCGGTGAACCCGTGCAGGCGCACTACGAGCGGAGCGACGTCTGCGTCGTCCCGGCGCTCGGCGTCATTTGCGAGGCGATGGTCGCCATCGTGCTCGCTCAGGCTGCGCTCGAGAAGTTCGGCGGCGACCGTCTGGAGGAGACGCTTCAGAACTTCCGGGCCTACCAGAAGACGCTCCGCCCGCGGGACTGGCCCGTCGAGTAGACTGTGGGCGACATGACGCCTGTCGCCAACGTTCGCCCCTCGTCCCCATGGCATTGCCCGAACGCATCTTTCTGACCGGCTTCTCGTTCACCGGGAAGACGACCGTGGGCCGGCTCGTCGCGGAGGCGCTGGGCTGGCGGTTCGTCGACATCGACGACGCCGTCGAGGCGGCGGCAGGCAAGCGGGTGGCGCGCATCTTCGACGAGGACGGCGAGGCCCACTTCCGCGAGCTCGAATCCCGCGCCCTCGCCGACGCCGCCCGCGAGCCCCGCGCCGTGGTCTCGACAGGAGGCGGCGCTCCTGTCGCTGAGGAGAACCGGCGCGTCATGGCGGCGGGCCTGGTCGTGTGTCTCGAGGCGCGGCCCGAGACCGTCTTACGCCGGATGCGGGAGGCCGGCGAAGCGGGTTCCGAACGGCCCCTCCTCGCGTCGCCCGATCCGCTGGCGCGCATCGTCGCCCTCCAGCGGGAGCGCGCGGCCTTCTACGCGCTCGCCGACGCCACGGTCCGCACCGACGCGCTGACGCCGTCCGAGGTCGCCGACGCCATCGTTCAAGCGTGGAAGACGCTGGCCCCGCGCCTCGATCCCGACGCGGGCCGGCTTCTTCCGCCCGACCCGCAGGCGTTCGCCGGCGCGGCGTGCGTGGTGCGGGCCGCCTCGGGCGCCTATCCAGTGTTCGTCGAGCCGGGAGCGCTCGCCCGGCTCGGGGAGCGGATGCGGGCGCTGGGCCTGGGCGGGCGCGCGTTCGTCGTCAGCGACGAGACGGTGCTCTCGCTGCACGGGGAGGCGACGCTCGCCGCGCTGCGTCACGCCGGATACGAGGCCGATGCCTTCGCGTTTCCGGCGGGCGAGGCCAGCAAACGGCTCGACACCGTGGAGGCAGTGTACGACTGGCTGGCAAACCGTCGGGCCGAACGATCGGATGCCGTCGTCGCGCTCGGCGGAGGCGTGGTCGGCGACCTGGCGGGCTTCGTGGCGGCCACGTTCCTCCGTGGGATGCCGTTTGTGCAGGTCCCCACGTCGCTCCTTGCGATGGTGGACGCCTCCATCGGCGGGAAGGTGGCGGTGGACCATCGCGAGGGGAAGAATCTCATCGGCGCCTTCTACCAGCCGCGCCTCGTGGTCGAAGACGTCTCCCTGCTCGCGACGCTGCCGGAGCGCTCGCTGCGCGAGGGCTACGCGGAGGTCATCAAGCACGGCCTCATCCGCGACCCCGCGATGCTGGACGACCTCGAGCGCTACGCGGACGCGCTACTCGCGGCGGAGCCGGGCATTACGGCCGAGGTCGTCGCTCGGAACGTGCGCATCAAGGCGGACGTGGTGAGCCGCGACGAGCGGGACACGACCGGCCTACGGGCGATCCTGAACTATGGCCACACGATCGGGCATGCCATCGAGGCGGCCACCGGATACAGCCGCGTCTTGCACGGCGAAGCCATCGCTGTGGGCATGATGGCCGCGGCAGAGATCGGCGAGCGCATCGGGCTGACGCCGCCGCACGTGCGCGAGCGGCAGCGGGCGCTACTCGAGCGCTTCGGGCTCCCGGTGCGCGTTTCCGGCGTGAGCGTGGACGCCGCGCTGGACGCGATCGCCCTCGACAAGAAGACGGCCGGGCGGCGCGTACGCTGGGTACTGCTTCGGGACGTCGGCGCGCCGACCCTGCGGTCCGACGTCCCGCTCGATCTCGTTCGTGAGGTGGTCACTGCGCTGTTGAGATGACCGAACGCGCGCGACTCACTGCGACCGTTCGCGGCAAGGTGCAGATGGTCGGCTTCCGCCAGTTCGTGGTCGAGCGGGCCAGAAGGCTCGGCCTCTCGGGGTGGGTCCGGAACGGCGACGACGGCCGTTCCGTCGAAGTCGTGGCGGAGGGAGACCGCGGCCGCCTCGAAGAGCTGCTGCGGCTGCTGCACGAGGGGCCGCGTCTCGCCGTCGTCCACTCCGTCGACGCCTCGTGGGAGGCCCCGACGGGCGAATTCCGCGACTTCACGGTGCGCTGGTAGGCGCTAGCGGCGCAGCTCAGCGCCGAGCTCGCGCCGCAGCCGCGCGATGAGCGACTCGCGGACGCGAGCCACGTCGGCGTCCGACAGCGTGCGGTCGGGCGCCTGATAGCGCAGGGCGAAGGCGAGCGACTTGCGCCCCTCGGGCACCGGTGGGCCGGTGTATTCGTCGAACGGCTCCGCCGATGCCACCAGCGGATGCGCGAGGAGCGCGGCCCGCACCCTCGCCGCCGGCACGTCCCGGTCGACGACGATGGCGAGGTCCTCCTCGACCGGCGGGAAGCGGGGGACGGGGGTGTGCCTGCGCGGCCCGGGCAGCAGGGGCAGCAGGTCGTCCAGACAGACGTCGAACAGGTACACGTCACGATCGAGATCGAAGGCCGCGGCGGTCTGCGGATGCACCTGCCCGAGGACGCCGACGTCCCGCCCGCCAGCCCGCAATCTGGCCGTCCGGCCCGGCAGCAGCCCGTATTCTTCGGACGCCTCGTACTCCACCGGAATGTCCAGCGCGTCGAAGAGCGCCTGGACGTACGCCTTCGCATCGTAGAAGTCGACGCTCTCGTCCGACGGCCGGCCCCAGCGGTCGGGCCTGCGGCCGGTGACGACCCCGGTCACGCGCTCCTGCTCGAGGGGCTGTCCCCCGTCGCGAGGGAGATACACCCGGGCGGTCTCGAAGAGCGCGACGACCCCGTCCTCGATGCGGGTGTTGGCGGCCGCCGTCTGCAGGACGGAGGCGCGGAGCGAGACCCGAAGCCGCTCCTCTCCAGCGTTGAGGGGGTTCGCGATGGTCACCGGCGGATGGTCTACTAGCCAGTCGTCGGGCACGACCCGCCGCAGTGTCTCGAGGCTGGTCAACGGATACGTCATGATCTCCTGCATGCCTGCCGCGACCAGCGCATCCTGCACCCGGTTCCGGAGGTCCCGCATCGGCTGCTCGATGCGCGGCGGAATCGGGCCTGCGATGGGCTCGGTGGGAATCTGGTCGTACCCGATGATGCGGGCCACCTCTTCGGCCACGTCGTCAGCGATGCGCACATCGCGCCGCCAGTACGGGACGCGAACGACGTAGCGGTCGGGCGGGACCCAGCGGGCGCCGAAGCCGAGGGAGGTGAGCGCCTCGCGGACCTTCGACGTCGGCAGGTCGACGCCGAGGACCTGGCTCAGGCGCTTGCGGGTGACCTCGATGCGGACGGTCCTGTCCTTGCGGGGATAGACGTCGACGCAGCCGGCGGCGGCCCGGCCCCCGCACAGCTCGACCAGGAGCTTCGTCGCCCGCCGCGACGCAATCATCGCGAGCTCCGCGGGCAGACCCCACGCGAAGCGCCGCGAGGCCTCGCTCTGCGCACGCAGCGCGAGCGCCGTCCGGCGGATGCTCACCTGGTTGAAGTTCGCCGACTCCAGGAGCACCCGCGTTGTCCGCTCGGTGACCTCGGTATGCAGGCCGCCCATCACCCCGGCGACGGCGATGGGGCCGGAGGGATCGGCGATGAGCAGGTGTTCGGGCCCGAACGTGCGCTCGACGCCGTCGAGCGTCGTCATGCGCTCCCCTTCGCGCGCCGTGCGGACGATGATGTGCCCCCCGGCGACGGTGTCGTAGTCGAAGGCGTGGAGGGGCTGCCCGAGCTCGAGCATCACGTAGTTCGTGACGTCGACGACGTTGTTGATGGGACGCATCCTGGCGGCGATGAGCCGCGTCTGCATCCAGCGGGGAGACGGACGAATCTCGATGCCTTCGATGAGGGTGGCGACGTAGCGACCGCACAGGTCCGGGTTCTCGATGGTCACGCGGACGCGGCCATCGATCGGGGGACCCACCTCGGCGAACGTGAGCTCGGGCTCGCGGACGGACTCGCCCGTGAGGGCGGCGACCTCCCGGGCGATGCCGAGCATCGAGAGGCCGTCGGAGCGGTTCGGCTTCATGTCGACGTGAAGGATGGCGTCGCCGAGGTAGTCGGCCAGCGGCGCTCCCAGCGGGGCGTCGGGGTCGAGCACCAGGATGCCCTCGTGCTCGTCGGAGATGCCGAGCTCCTTCTCCGAGCAGACCATCCCCGCCGATTCCACGCCGCGGATGACCGCCGCCTTCAGAACCATCGGCTTGCCGGTGTGGCCGTCGATGAGCCGCGCGCCCACCTTGGCGAAGGCCACCTTCTGCCCCTCGGCTACGTTGGGGGCGCCGCAGACCACGGTATGCCGCTCGCCGCCGAGCTCGACGGTGGCGAGGCGCAAACGGTCCGCGTTGGGGTGCGGGGTCACCGCCGTGACGAGGCCGACGTAGACGTTCTCCCACGTCTGGCCCGTGCGCTCGATGGCCTCGACCTCGAGGCCGGCCATGGTGAGCCGGCGCGCGATCTCCTCCGCGGGCAGGTGGAGGTCGACGTAGTCGGCGAGCCACTTCAGGGAGACGCGCATATCGTCAGAACTGCCGCAGGAAGCGGAGGTCGTTCGCGTAGAAGTTGCGGATGTCGTCGATGCCGTGGCGCAGCATGGCGATGCGCTCGACGCCCATCCCGGCGGCGAAGCCCGTGTACCGCTCTGGGTCGTAGCCCATGTTCGCCAGGATCTCGGGATGGACCATGCCCGCGCCCATGATCTCGATCCAGCCCTCGCCCTTGCAGGTGCGGCACCCCTCTCCTCCGCAGAGGAAGCAGTCGATGGCGAGGTCGACGCCGGGCTCGACGAACGGGAAGTAGTCGCAGCGGAACCGCACGCGGCGCTCCTGGCCGAAGAGCCGCTTGGCGAACTCGAAGAGCGTGCCCTTCAGGTGGGCCATGGTGATGCCCTCATCCACGGCGAGCACCTCGACCTG
>JBBING010000070.1:0-12056 GCA_037444005.1 Chloroflexota bacterium | reverse complement strand
TCGCAATCTCGCCACCAACCTCGCAACCCGCCCACCAACGCGGATCAAGACACGCGGTCAACCGTCGGTTCCGGATGGCCGGGGCGGCTGCTAGAATGGCGCGACACCGGCCTAGGAGCCCCACCGTGGTGCTGAGCGACCGCTCCATCCGCGAGGAGATCGCGAAGGGACGCCTCCGCATCGAGCCCTTCGACCCCGACCTCATTCAGCCGGCCAGCGTGGACGTGCGCCTAGACCGCGTCTTTCGCGTCTTCAGGGTCACGCATCACCCGTACATCGACGTGCGCCAACCGATGGAGGACCTCACGGAGGAGGTCGTCATCGACAGCGAGCGGCCGTTCTTCATCCACCCGGGGGAGTTCGTGTTGGGCAGCACGCTGGAAACGGTCACCCTGCCCGACGATATCGTCGCGCAGGTGGAAGGCAAGAGCTCGCTCGGGCGCCTGGGCCTGCTCATCCACGCCACCGCCGGATATGTCGACCCCGGCTGGACCGGCAAGCTCACCCTCGAGCTTTCGAACTCCGCGAAGATCCCCATCGCCCTGTACTACGGCATGCGCATCGGTCAGCTCTCGTTCCTCCGCATGTCGACGCCCGTGGAGCGGCCGTACGGGAGCCCAGAACTCAGAAGCAAGTATCAGGGGCAGACCGGCCCGACTCCGAGCCGGTATCACTTGAACTTCGAGCGCGAGAGGGACCGCCCGTGACCGCGGCGTCGCAGCCCTCGGAGCACATGCGCCGCGCCCTCGACCTCGCGCGGTCCGTGCTCGGCAAGACCAGCCCGAACCCCGCCGTCGGCGCCGTCGTGACGCTGGGGCCGCACATCGTAGGCGAAGGGGCGTATCTCGGCCCCGGCGCTCCCCACGCCGAGATCGTCGCCCTCCAGCGCGCAGGCGAGCTGGCCCGGGGCGCCACCGTGTACGTCACCCTCGAGCCGTGCAGCCACGACCGCACCCGCGACGGCCAGCCGCGACTCTCCTGCGCACAGGCGCTCATCGACGCCGGTGTCGCCCGCGTGGTGTACAGCATCGACGATCCCGACCCGCGCACCGCGGGACGCGGCGCCGCCATGCTCGCGGCGGCGGGCGTCGCGGTGGAGTCGGGGGACGGCGCGCAGGAGTCGGCCCGCATCCTGGAGGCGTACCTGAAGCACCGGACGACGGGGCGGCCGTTCGTGATCGCGAAGTTCGCGGCCTCGCTAGACGGCAAGATCGCGGCCACGAGCGGGGATTCGCGCTGGGTGGCAGGCGAGGCCGCGCGCGCCCGCGCTCACGAGGAACGCGCGAAGGTGGACGCGATCGTGTGCGGGATCAACAACGTGCTCCTGGACGACCCTCAGCTCACGGCGCGCCCCGGCGGACGGCTCGCCGAGCGCCAGCCGGTGCGCATCGTCGCCGACAGCCGCGGCAGGACGCCGCTCGACGCGAAGGTGCTCGGGCCGGGCGGACCCACGATCATCGCGACGACAGAGGCGTCGTCCCCGGCGTGGCGGGCCGCCATCGCCGAGCGCGGGGCGGAGGCGCTGGTGCTCCCTGCCAGGGAGGACGGGCGCGTCGACCTCGAGGCGCTGCTCGACGAGCTGGGCCGGCGCGAGGCGCTGTCGCTGCTGGTCGAGGGTGGCGGCGTGCTGCTGGGCAGCTTCTTCGACCGCGGACTCGTCGACAAGGTGACGGCGTTTATCGCGCCGGTGATCATCGGCGGAGGGCCCTACGCCGCCGTCGCCGGCCGCGGCGCCGAGCGCATGGCCGACGCCCTGCGGCTGCGCGACGTGACCATCGAGCGCCTGAACGACGACGTGCTCGTGGTGGGCTACGTCTCGGGAGGCGCGTAGCCTCGAGGATTCGCCCGGGGCCACTTCACGCGGCGAGGCCGAGGGCGCGCAGGGTGGCGCGCTTCAGGCGCGGCGCGAAGGACGACGGCGGTTCGGAGGCCTGCCCCTCCAGCCAGCGCCGCCCGTAGGCGAGCGCCGGGTCCAGCACCACCGCCAGCACCAGGTCCGGCGTCACCCCGTCGCATTCCGCGGCGAGCCGTCGCGCTAGCTCTCGCCACGCCGTCGCGAGTCGCTCCGTCACTTCCCGAAGCTCGGTTCGCAACGTCTCCGGCAGGCCGGGCATGTCTTCGAACTCCTCGGGGCGGAAGAGCGTGTAATAGCGGCTCTCCCGCGGGCTCTCCTCCATGAAGGCGAACAGCGCGTCCAAGTACGCCTCGACCATCGCCGCCGTCGAGTCCGCCTCCTCCATGCGTTCGCTCAGCTCGGCCTCGAAGTCGCGGGCCACGGTCAGGAACAGGGTCGCCGCCATCGTCTCTTTATTCGGAAAGCGGTGGTAGATGGACCCCACGTGGCAGCGAGCCGCCTGGCAGATGTCTTGGATCGTGGTCGCGCGGTACCCCTTCCGCACGAAGACATCGAGGGCGGCGTCGAGCAGTTGGTCGTCGGAGAGGAGGCGGCGTCTGGGCATCGGCGTTGCGTAAATTGAACGCTTGCTCTAGAATAGCGATTCCAGAGCGCGCGCTCAACCGCGCGCTGTCGCCTCGGCGTGAGCCGTGGAATACTGACATCGAGCCGCCCGGGTCCGGGCGCCACGCGGGGTGGACGGATGTTCACGGGCATCATCGAGGAAGTCGGCGCGGTGCTCGCCGTCGAGGGGCCGCGGCTCACCATCGGGGCGCGGCGCATCCTCGACGACCTGCGGCCCGGCGACAGCGTCGCCGTCAACGGCGTCGATGTCACCGCGACGAGCGTCGATGAGCGGGGCTTCAGCTGCGACCTCATGCCCGAGACGCTGCGGCGAAGCAACCTCGGCGAGCTCCGCCCGGGCGACCCGGTGAACCTCGAGCGTTCCGTAACGCCCTCCACTCGTCTGAGCGGGCATCTGGTGCGCGGCGTGGTCGAGGCGATGGGGCGCATCGCCTCGGTGGCGCCCGAGGGCGACGCGCTCCTCGTCCGCGTCGAGGCGCCGCCGGAGATCCTGCGGTACGTCATCGTGAAGGGGCCCATCGCCGTCGACGGCATCAGCCTCACCGTCACCGCCCGGGACGACCACAGCTTCACGGTGTCGCTGGTGCAGTACACGCAGGAGCACACCACCCTGGCGCGCAAGCGGCCCGGCGAGACCGTGAATCTGGAGACCGACATCATCGCGCGGTATGTGGAGCAGTTGCTCGGCGAACGGCTCGCGGCGCAGGCCGCGGCCGGCGCCGGGGGAGGTTCGTGATATGGCCCGGAAGCGTCAGGACCGCGACAGCGGTCTGGCCACCGTCGAGCAGGCCATCGAGGACTACCGGAACGGCCGGTTCGTCATCATCGTCGACGACGAGGACCGCGAGAACGAAGGCGACCTGACCATCCCGGCGCAGTTCGTCACACCCGAGGCCGTGAACTTCATGGCCAAGTACGGCCGCGGGCTCATCTGCATGCCCATGACCGCCGAGCGCCTCGACGAGCTCGGCATCCCCATGATGGTCGACGCCAACGGGAACACCTCCCACTTCGGTACGCCGTTCGCGGTCGGCGTCGAGGCGCGCGTCGGCGTCACGACGGGCATCTCGGCGAGCGACCGGGCGCGGACGGCCCAGGTGCTCATCGACCCCAAGACCACGCGGGACGACATCGTCATGCCGGGGCACCTCTTCCCCCTGCGAGCGCGAGAAGGCGGCGTGCTGGTCCGCGCGGGCCAGACAGAGGCGGTGATCGACCTGTGCAAGCTCGCCGGCCTGTACCCGGCGGGGCTGCTGTGCGAAATCATGAAGTCCGACGGCACGATGGCGCGCCTTCCCGACCTCAAGCGGTTCGCGCGCCGCCACGGCATCAACATCATCAGCGTCAACCAGCTCATCCGGTACCGCATGGAGCGCGAGCGGCTCGTCCACCGCGTGACCGAGACCGTCATGCCCACCCCGTACGGCGAGTGGAAGGTCATCGCCTACCGCAGCGTCATCGACCCCGACGAGCACATCGCCCTGGTGATGGGCGACATCCCGGGGGACAGCCCCCCGCTCGTGCGAGTCCACAGCTCGTGCGTCACCGGCGACGTCTTCGGGAGCATGCGCTGCGACTGCGGGGAGCAGCTCCGCGCGTGCATGAAAAAGATCGCCGAGGAGGGCCGGGGGGTCATCGTGTACATGCGGCAGGAGGGCCGGGGCATCGGCCTGCACAACAAGCTGCGGGCGTACGGCCTCCAGGACCAGGGCCTAGACACCGTCGAGGCGAACGTGGCCCTCGGCTTCCCGGCGGACCGCCGCGACTACGGCATCGGTATGCAGATCCTGCGAGACCTGGGCCTGACCGACATCCGCATCATGACCAACAATCCCGCGAAGCGCGCCGGGCTCGAAGGCCACGGGCTGCGCATGGTCGAGCGCGTGCCGGTGATCGTCGAGCCCAACGCGCACAACGTGCGCTATCTGGAGACGAAGCGCCGCAAGCTGGGGCACATCCTGCCGGCGCGCGAGGGGAGCCTGTAACCGCAGATGGGTCGCGAAGTCGTCGGCCAGCGCGATGGCTCGGGCCTGCGGCTGGCCATCGCCGTCTCCCGGTTTAACGATTTCGTGACGTTTCGCCTGCTGGAGGGGGCCCGCGAAGCCGCCGCGGACTACGGCGTGGCCCCGGAGGCGCTCGATGTCGTCTGGGCGCCCGGCTGCTTCGAACTCCCCATCGTCGCCAGCGCGCTCGCCTCATCGGGGCGGTACGACGCCGTCGTCTGCCTGGGCGCCGTCATCAGAGGTGAGACACCGCATTTCGAGTACGTGGCGGGCCAGGCGGCGGCGGGCATCCAGCGCGTCGCGCTCGACACCGGCGTCCCTTGCGCCTTCGGCGTGATCACCACCAACACGGTCGAACAGGCGCTGGCCCGCGCGGGTGGCAAGAAGGGGAACAAGGGCTACGACGCCGTCGTCACCGCCATCGAAACCGTGAACGCCCTCCGGGCCCTGCGCGCCACGTAGCGCGGTTCAGGTATCATAGGCCCGACGGCGGGCGCCATTCGCCCCTGCCGCCACGTCCACAGAAGGAGCCCCGTCATGGCGAAACTCGAAGACCGACTGGCCGAGCTGGCCAAGCGCCGCGAGGAAGAGGACACCGACGACGCCTGGGAGGGCGCAGTCGGCGGCGAAGTCCTCGACAGCGCCACCAAGGAGGCGCTCGACCTCGCTCACCGCGTCGTGAAGAAGTTCCCCGAGCTCTCCGGAAAGTACAAGACCTACGCGGGCGCCGCCGTGGTCGTCTCCTCCGTGGCCACCGTCCTCGCGGGCATCGCCATCGCTCGCCGGATGCGACGCGGCCAGACGCCGGAGCGGATTCTCGAAGAGCTCACGCCCGAGGAGATCGAGCGGGCCGCCACCGTGCCGCAGCGCCAGCAGCGATGGATGCGCATGCTGCGCCGCGTCGCCCGCAGACGCACCGAGGCGCCTCCCGAGACGCCCGCGCCGGGCGAGGCCGGGTGAGATTCCGCCGCGTCATCGTCTACCGGGAATCCTGGCCCGGGAGCGAGGACACGCTCCTGGGCCTGTTCGTTCGTTTCGTCGTCAATGGCGTCGCGCTATGGGTCGCGTCCCTGTTGGTCCGCGGCCTCGACATCGGGTCCTGGCAGGCGCTGGTCGTGGGCGCGGCCGTGTTCGGCATCGTCAACGCCTTCATCAAGCCCGTGATCTTCTGGCTGACCTGTCTCTTCCAGATTCTGACGCTCGGCCTGTTCACGCTCCTCCTGAACGCGGCGATGCTCGCCCTCACGGCCTGGGTGGCCGGCCAGCTCGAGGTCGACTTCACCGTCGACGGCTTCTGGGCTGCGGTGCTCGGCGCGCTGGTGGTGAGCGTGACCAGTACGGTCCTCACGCGGTTCAGCGGCCGCTGGCTGCGCGCCCCGGGATCGGGCTAGCGCCCTACGTCACCCGGTACACCACATCGCCGGGCCGCACGCGATCGATCACTTTGATGCCCACGGAGTCGCCCGGGCCCGCCTCCTCCACCTGCTGGTGCTCGATCTGCATCGACTCCACGACCTGCTCGAAGTCCGTCGTGTGCCCGCGAAAGCGTACGGTGTCGCCCACCCGCAGCGAACCGACGAGGTCGACTCCGGCGACGCCGATCCGGGCGAAGTAGTCGTTTACGACCCCTACCTTCTCGTCAGGCATCGGCTCCCTCCTTTCGGGGTTGGGACGCGAGTGTACACCCCTGCGCGCAAGCTGTGGAGAGCCGAGCGGCGACGGTTCACGGGCCCGGTCTGCGCTGCTATGATGGCCCCGCCGTCCGGAGGAGGACTCCCGTGAAGCTGCAGGACATCGACACGCCGGCGCTGGTGGTGGACCTCGACGCGATGGAGCGCAACATCGCCGCCATCGCTCGTACGCTGCGCGAGCGCGGCGTCGCCTGGCGCCCCCACGCGAAGTGCCACAAATCGCCCGCCATCGCCCGCAAGCTCATCGACGAGGCGGGCGCCATCGGCGTCACGTGCCAGAAGCTCGGCGAGGCCGAAGTCATGGCCGACGCCGGCATCGACCACATCCTCGTCGCGAACGAAGTCGTGGTCGAGACGAAGCTGCGCCGGCTCATCGCGCTGCGCCAGCGCGGCGTGGATGTCACCGTCGCTCTCGACGACGCCGCCGTACTCGATCGGTACCGCGAGGCGGCGCGCGAGGCGGGCGTGAGCATCCCGGTCGTAGTGGAGGTGAACATCGGGCAGGACCGCTGCGGCGTTGCCCCGGGGGACGAGACGGTCGCGCTGGCGAAACGCGCCGCCGCCACCGAGGGCGTCGAGTTCCGCGGGCTCATGGGCTGGGAGGGCCACGTCATGCATTACGACGACCCCGCCGTCATCGCCCGCGAGGCCACGGAGGCCGTCCAACGGCTGCTCGACTCGGCGGCGGCCTGCCGCGCTGCGGGCGTGCCGGTCCAGTGGGTGAGCTGCGGCGGGACGTGCGACTACCACATCGTCTCGGCGCTTCCCGGCGTCACCGAAATCCAGGCGGGCAGCGGCATCTTTTCCGATGTCTTCTACCGTCAGCGGGGCGTGCCCCTTGAGCCCGCCCTGACGCTGCTCGCCACCGTCGTCAGCCGCAGGCCGGACCGCGCCATCGTCGACGCCGGGTTCAAGGCGCTCGGGCCGCCGTTCCTCCGGCCACAGCCTCTCATCGAAGGCGCCGAGCGCCTCGACATCGGCTCGGCCGAGCACGGAACCCTCAAGCTGGCGTCTCCCGAGGCGCCCATCCGCGTCGGGGACAAGGTGCGATTCATCGTCGGCTACACCGACATGACCGTCTTCCTGCACGACCGGATCTACGGCGTCCGCGGGGACGAGGTCGATCAGATCTTCGAGGTCACTGCCCGCCGTCTCACGTGAGGGCGTTGCGTCCCGCCCGCGGGCGAGAGTAGGATACGCCCACGCCGATCTCCCGCGGAGGAGGTATCGCCATGCCGTTCGCAAGCCCGCACCCGAGCCCGGCGCCGTACGCCGCCAAGACGTTGACGGAGATCGTCTCCGCCACCGTGGCGCGCTTGCCCGACAAGACCGCCTTCATCGAACCCGACGGGACGACGACTACCTTCCGGAAGTTCTGGGAAGCGGTCCAGGGCCTCGCGCGGTGGCTGCAGGACAATGGCCTGCAGAAGGGCGACCGCGTCGCCATCTTTTCGCCGAACTCGGTCGAGTACGCGGTGATCGCGCACGCGACGCTGCTCGCCGGTGGCACGATGACGCCCCTGAACCCGCTGTACCGCGAGCGCGAGGTCGAGCACCAGATCGAAGATTCCGGCGCAACGGTGCTCTTCGCCCACGCGGCGATGGCGCCCGTCGTCGAGGAGGCGAAGCCGCTGCTGCCGCCGGCGCTGACGATCCACGACACGGCGGCCGTGTGGGAGATGGCCCGCGAAGGAGCCGCGGCCGGCCCGCCGCGTCCTGTCTCCATCGACCCCGAGAACGACCTCGCGGCGCTCCCCTACTCTTCCGGGACGACGGGCCTGCCCAAGGGGGTCATGCTCACCCACTGGAACCTGGCCTCGAACGTCCAGCAGGTCCGGCCGCTCGACCTCATCCGCGAGGAGTCCGTGCTCCTAGACTTCCTGCCCTTCTATCACATCTATGGCATGCAGGTGCTCATGAACTGCGGGCTCGCGGTGGGGGCGACGCAGGTGATCCTGCCGCGGTTCGACCCCGAGCTCGTCGTGCACCTCATCGAGCGCTACCGCGTGACGGACTTCTTCGTGGTGCCGCCCGCCCTTCTGGCGCTCACGCACTTCCCGGGCGCAGAAGGGCGCGATCTCTCGTCCCTACGCTACTTCTTCTCGGGGGCCGCGCCGCTTCCGCTCGAGGTCGCGCGCATGGCGCAGAAGCGCTTCGGGATTCCGGTCCTCCAGGGGTACGGCATGACGGAGACCAGCCCCGTCACGAACGCGAACCAGGTGGGCAAGGACCGTGAAGGCACCGTCGGCCCGCCCATCCCCGACACCGTCGAGAAGGTGGTGGACCTGGAGACCGGCCGCGAGCTCGGCCCCGGCGAGGTCGGCGAGCTGTGGGTGAAGGGCCCGCAGGTCATGAAGGGATACTGGAACCGTCCCGACGCCACCGCCGAGACCATCACGTCGGACGGCTGGCTGCGCACCGGCGACGTCGTCTCCGCTGACGCCGACGGCTATGTGACCATCCGCGACCGTCTCAAGGAGATGATCAAGTACAAGGGCTACCAGATCGCCCCCGCCGAGCTCGAAGCGCTCATTATGGAGCATCCGGCCGTGCTGGACGCCGCGGTCGTCCCGCGCGAGGACCCGGAGTCGGGCGAGGTGCCGAAGGCGTTCGTGGTGCTCCGTCCGGGGCAGCAGGTGAGCGCGCAGGACCTCATGGACTTCGTCGCCGGGAAGGTGGCGCCCTACAAGAAGGTTCGGATGGTCGAATTCGTCGACGCCATCCCGAAGAACCCGTCGGGGAAGATCCTCCGTCGCCAGCTCATCGAGCAGGAACGGGCGCGGGCACGCGAGGCCGGCGTCCCGGGCGAGTTCGTCGGCGAGCGATAGACCCTAGGCGTCGAACAGGGGCGCCTGCGGAGACGGCGCCGGGCCCCGGGGCTGCAGCCCGAGGTGCTCGTACGCGAGCCGCGTCACGATCCGGCCGCGCGGCGTGCGCTGCAGGAACCCCACCTGCATCAGGTACGGCTCGTACACGTCCATGATGGTGTCGGGCTCCTCCGAGATCGACGCTGCGATGGTCTCGAGCCCTACCGGCCCGCCGTCGAACTTCTCGATGATCGTCCGCAGCACCTTGTGGTCCACCTCGTCGAGCCCGAGGCGATCGATTTCCAGGCGCGCGAGGGCCTCGCGGGCCACGTCCTCGGTGATCCTGCCGTCGGCCCTCACCTGCGCGAAGTCGCGCACGCGCTTGAGGAGGCGATTGGCGACGCGGGGCGTGCCCCGAGAACGCCGCGCGATCTCGGCGACGCCGCCGTCGTCGATCTCGACGCCGAGGATGCGCGCGCTCCGGCGGATGATCTGTCCCAGCGCCTCCTCGCTGTGGAAGTCGAGCCGGTACACGGCGCCGAACCGATCCCGTAGCGGCGGGCTCACCATGGCGTAGCGGGTGGTGGCGCCCACGAGGGTGAACCGCGGGAGCGCGAGGCGCACGCTCCGCGCGCCGGGGCCCTTCCCCAGCACCAGGTCCAGCGCGAAGTCCTCCATCGCCGGGTACAGGATCTCCTCCACCGCCCGCGACAGCCGGTGGATCTCGTCGATGAACAGCACGTCGTCCTGCTGGAGGCCGGTGAGGATCGCCGCGAGGTCCCCGGGCCGCTCGATGGCGGGGCCCGAGGTGATGCGGATGCTCACCCCCATCTCGGCGGCGATGATGTAGGCGAGGGTCGTCTTGCCGAGGCCCGGCGGACCGTAGAGAAGCACGTGGTCGAGCGGCTCCCCTCGGCCCCGGGCAGCGGCCATCGCGATGGAGAGGTTCTCCTTGACCCGCTCCTGGTCGATGTACTCTTCGAGCCGGCGTGGCCGGAGCGACGTCTCCAGCGCGACGTCTTCGTCACGCACGGCCCCGGCGACGATGCGCTCAGCCGCCACGCCTGCAAGCCCCCTGGATGCCGTTCCAGCGTTCCATCGGACTCTCGATGATAGCACCCGGCCCGGCGCGCCGCTCCGAAGCCGTCGCGCGTCTTGCGCGAGCGCGCTCGACGGGCATTGTATCGGTCTGGAGGGGCCAAGCCGCGAGCGCCGCTGGATTCACGTCCACACGGCGATCACGACGGCGTCCTCGGGGTTCGCGTCGTCGAGAAAGAGGACGGCGCAGCGCCGGCCCGGGACGAGCTCGCCCGGGGCCACGGTTCGCGCCACCGGCACCCCGTGCAGCCACGAGGCGTCGCTGCCCGCGATCTGCACCGTCGCCCGATAGGACCCCGCGTCGAACGCCTTCACGATTCCCCGCCGTACGGTCATCGCTCCCCCTCTCACACCGGGCCCAGCCGCAACGTCAGCTCGAACAAGGGCCTGCCGCGCCGCCGGAATCGGAGCGACAGCCCCCGGACGCGCCGGACGACGTCGACGCCGGCGTCGGCGAAGCGCACGACGTCGTACAGCTCCTGCCCCACGTTGGGGCGAACGGTCGCTTCGCCCGCGTCCCGGGCCAACGCGAGCCGCCGCAGAGCCGTCGCGGCGCGCGCCGCCGCCGCGGCCTCGTCACCGGCGTTCCGGTCCTCGACATGCACGAGGCGATCGTACGACGCCTCCACGCTCGTCCAGTCGAAGGTCTCGGCGGAAACGCCGTTCCCGGTGATCAGCGCGCGGTTCGCGGCGGGAACGACGCCTCCCGGCGAGAGCCGCAGCCACGGATGCGCCGGCCCATACTCGTACGAGGGCGGTTCCTCCGCGGACAGCTCGCTCGCTACGGCTTCGGCGCCGTCGAACCGGAGGGCGTCGGGGACCATGGCCAGCAACGCCCGGGCGGCGGTGCGACCGTCCACGCCCGGATGGATCGCGAACGCCGGTTGCAGGCTGCCGAGCGCCGCGCTGCCGTTGAGGGAGACGAGCCGCAGCCCCGCGCGGCCGAGGACCACCGCCAGGAGCTCGAACACCGTCGCCGCGCCGGCCGGCCACGCGAACTGACGGCGGGCCCGCCAGCCCGCGAGTAGTCCCCACGCGTCGGTCGCGGTCACCGTCACCGTCGATCGGCGGGCACGCGCTCCTCGCGCCAGCCGTCGACCCAGTACCGCTGCCACCGCACCGTCTCCTCGCCCGCGGACGTCCGGTATCCGACGCGAAGCTCCGCTTCCCAGCCCTCCGCGAGCCGGCCCTCTCCGTCCCGATACCGCCCGTGGTCGTTCCGCAGCGTGACACGGAGACGCCCGCCCTCGGGACCGTCGTCGGTCTCCACTTCCAGGGCGTCGGCGCTCGCGTCGACGGTCTCCGGCGTCAGCGCCGCGCGCCAGACCAGCGTCGGCGCCGAAACCCACAGGTGAGACGACGACGCCAGGGCGGCGACGCCTTCGCCTCCCACGAGGTCGAGGGGGACGGGCTCACGCCAGCGGTCGGAGCCGAACAGCGCCCCCGGCGCGAGCGCCGTCCAGCACGACCGCGTGTAGGCCGCGGGACCAGCCGACGACTCGACGAAGAACAGGCGCGGCCGGTCGGCGAACACGAGCGCCGGCCGGCTGAAGCTGACGGGCGAATCGGGCTCCGCCGCCATGAGCTCGACCAGCGGACCCCACTGCCCGGGCGGATATTGGTCCCCGTCTTCCAGAACGCACGTCCAGAGGCGCTTCCCGCCCTCGGGCGCGACGCCCGCCACCGCGAGATCCACGTCGCCCGCGTACGCCGCGCTCACCCCGGAGAACGACGCCACGGCGTGAGGCCAGGCCGCGGGCGCGCCCCAGACCCCGCCCGTGCGCCGCGCCGCGTACAGCGTCGCGCCCACGGTGTACAGCGCCGTCGCGTCGCCATCGGGACGCAGCGCCAGCGCCACGAACCCGACGGGCGCTCCCGCCGTCGCCACGACGGCCGCGGGGCCGAAGGTCACGCCGTCGTCCACGCTTTCGCGCACGCGGACGGATACGCCGTCCGGGCCGACGAAAGCGACGAGCGC
>JBBING010000069.1:515-12207 GCA_037444005.1 Chloroflexota bacterium | reverse complement strand
CGCAATCTCGCCACCAACCTCGCAACCCGCCCACCAACGCGGATCAAGACACGCTCAAAGCGCGGGTCGGCGCGACCGGCGGCGTGATCGCGGTCGATCCCCGCGGCCGGGTCGGGGTCGCCTGCTCGTCCCCTGCGATGCCGGTGGCGTACGCGGTGGGCGACGGGCCGATCGTGAGCGGAACGTGGCCTCGGGACGTCGTGGCGGACCGGGGAAGATGATGAGCCTCTGGCGAAGCATCCAAGCGGACCTCGTCGCGCACGACCGGTTCGAGATCGCACCGGGGTGGAAGCCACGAGGATCGGGCCTGGCGGCGATGTGGTGGCGGTATCGCCGCAATCATCACGCCGCCGGCATCATGATCCTGTACCGCATCCGCGAATGGGCGAGACGAAAGCCCACCCTCTTCCTGCCCGGCCTGTGCGACCGGCTGATGGAGATTCTGCATGGCACATCCATCGGGCGCGATGTCCGCCTCGGGGTTGGCGTCTATTTCCCTCACGGAGGCGCTCAGATCCATGGCCGCACGACCATCGGCGACGGCGTCATTGTGGGCGTACATTCCGGCATCGGCCTCCGGGGGAGCTTCTTCGGCGACGACATGGGCACGCAGGGGCCCACCATCGGCAACTACGTGCGCATCGGGACGGGCGCCAAAGTGCTGGGCGCTGTCACTGTGGGGGACCGCGCCGTCATCGGCGCCAACGCCGTCGTCATCCGCGACGTGCCCGAGGCGGCGACGGTCGTCGGTGTGCCTGCGCGGGTCGTCCGGCAAGGTCCCGTGGGCGACGAACTCCCGGCCGCGCTCGAACGGCTGGAAGCGCTCCGCCGCATGGCCGCTGGCGAGGATCCGGAGCGATCGGGCGAGAAGAACGAAGACGCCCTAACCTAGGCGCGAGCGACGTCTTCGGTTGGTCTGGCGCGGCCCTAGGTCTTGAACTCCTGCATAATCGTGATGACGGCTGGCCCGAGGATGACGATGAACAGCGTCGGGAAGATGCACAGGACCAGCGGGAAGATCATCTTGACTGGCGCCTTGTAGGCCTGCTCCTCCGCGCGCTGGCGCCGACGGATCCGAAGCTGGTCCGATTGCACCCGCAACACCTGCCCGATGCTCGACCCCATTTGCTCCGCCTGGATGACCGCGTTGACGAACGTCTGCAGGTCCTGAACGCCGGTGCGTTCGCCAAGCTCGCGCAGCGCGTCGCGGCGCATCTTGCCGAGGGCGATCTCGCGCAAAGTCCGCGACAGCTCCTCGCCGAACGGCCCCTCGACGCGCTCGGCGACGCGCGCGAGCGCTGCATCCAGACCGAGGCCCGCTTCGACGCACACCGTGATGAGGTCGAGCGCGTCCGGCAGGCTCTTCACGATGGCGGTCTGCCGGGCGGACACCCGCTGGTTCAGCCAGAACTTCGGCAGCATCACGCCCATCACCACGGCGACGACGAACATGAAGAGCGTCATCATCGAGACGCCGCCGCCAGTGACGACCAGCAGGAAGCCCAACATGCCGAAGACGAGCGCGCTCGCGACTTGAAACATCAGGAAGTTCGTGAGGGTCATGGGAGACCCGGCCAGCGTCAGCTTCGACTCGATGCCCGAGACGAAGCCTTTCGGGAGCATGCCGGCGAGCGTCCGCATGGCGCCGTCGAAGAGCGGCTTGCCGACACGCTCCTTGAGCGAAGGACCCACGTCCGGCGACGCCCCGAAGTCGTCCCGGCCGCGGGTGAACGCCTCCAGCCGGGCTCTGGCGGGATTGGAGCCGCGGCTCGTCAGAGCCAGGATGAACAGGAGAACGGCGCCGGCGATGGTGATGGCTGCGAGCGCTGCCATGGTTACACCTCGATGTTCAGGATGCGCCGGATGATCATCAACCCGACCGCCTCCAGAAAGATGGCCGCCACGATCATCACCCGGCCCAGTGTCTCGGTGAACAGCGGCGTGATGTAGTCAGGGCTGATGACGAAAAACAGGCCGCCCACGCCGAAGGGCAAGAGCCCGATGACGAGGCCGGTGAGGCTCTGCTGCGCCGTCAGCGTCTTGATCTCGCCGCGGATGCGGGCGCGCTCCCGCATCGTCTCGGACACCTTGTCGAGAATTTCCGAAAGGTTCCCGCCTACCGTGCGCTGCACGATGATCGCCGTCACGACGATATCCAGGTCGTAGCTGCCGCACCGCTCGCTGAGGGCCATGAGCGCCTCCTCGGCGCTCGACCCGACGTTCATCTCCTGGATGGCGCGCTGAAGCTCGGTCCCGATGGGGTGGTCCATCTGCTCGGCGGCCGTGTTCATGCTCTGCAGGAGGCCGAACCCGGCTTTGAGCGCCTGCGACATCAGGGTGAGCGCCTCGGGAAGCTGCGCCTCCAGCTTCGCGACGCGCCTGCGTTGTCGCATCCTCAGGTAGTAGTTGGGCGCCCACCAGCCCACGATCGCCGCCGCCATCGCGCCCAGCACGCCGAGCACCGACGGCCCGGCCACCACAATGACGACCGCCGGCAAGACGATCGCCATCGCGAGCCGCAGCACGATCCATTCGTTCGCGTGGAAGCCCAGATCCGCGCGCTCCAGGTCGCGGCTCACCTGCTCGAGATACTCCCCCTTCAGGAGCCGCGTGATCGGTCCCGGACGGGTATCCGTCCTCAGCGGCGCCGTCACTGGCGTCTCCACTGGCGACGCGCCTCGCATAAGGCCCTCGAGGCGCCCTCTGACCTGGACCGCTGCCGCGGAGTTCGCCCGATAGAGCGCCAAGAGCGTGACGGCCACCGTCGTCATCACGCTGATGGAGGCGAGAAGCGCCAATCCGTCCATCATCTAGCCTCCTCCCGGCGCGGCACTGAACAGCTCCGCCGGCAGCCGGATTCCGGCCACCTCGAAGCGCTCGGCGAAGCGAGGCCGAATCCCCGTCGTGCGGAACTCGCCGAGGACGCGCCCTTCGGCGTCGACGCCGGTCTGATGGAAGCGGAACAGGTCTTGCAACGTCACCACCTGACCCTCCATGCCGGCGATCTCGGTCACGTGTGTCACCTTGCGCGAACCGTCGGGAAAGCGGGCGATCTGGATAATCAGGTGGATGGCCGACGCGATCTGCTCGCGGATGGCGCGCACAGGAAGGTCCAGGCCCGCCATCAGGATCATGTTCTCGATCCGGGCGAGGGCGTCGCGCGGCGAGTTCGCGTGCACGGTGCCGAGGGACCCCTCGTGGCCCGTGTTCATCGCTTGCATCATGTCGAACGCCTCCGGCCCACGCACCTCGCCGACGATGATGCGGTCCGGGCGCATCCGCAGGGCGTTCCGCACCAGATCCCGCTGCGTGACCTCGCCCTTGCCCTCGAGGGACGGGGGCCGCGCTTCGAGCGACACGACGTGGCCCTGCTGGAGCCGCAACTCCGTCGGGTCCTCAATGGTGATGATGCGCTCGGTGTCGGGAATGAACGACGACAGCGCGTTCAGCATCGTCGTCTTCCCAGTGCCAGTACCACCCGAGACGATGATGTTCAGCTTCACCCGCACGCAGGCCCGGAAGAATTCGGCGAGCTCGCGCGTCATCGTCCCCGTCTGGATGAGGTCTTCGATGGTCATCTTGTCCACCCGGAACTTCCGGATGGTGATGGTCGGACTCTTGGGGGCGACCGGCGGAATGATGACGTTGACACGCGAGCCATCGGGCAGACGCGCGTCCACCATGGGCGACGACTCGTCGACACGGCGTCCCAGGGGGGCGACGATGCGCTCGATGATCCGCATGATGTGCGCTTCGTCGCGGAACCGAACCGAGCTCAGGTACAGCCTGCCCTCCCGTTCGTAGAACACGACGTCGGGCGCGTTCACCATAATCTCCGAGATCGACGGGTCGCGAATCAGCGCCTCGATGGGGCCGAGCCCGAGCACCTCGTCGGCGACGGCGGACACCAGCTCGTCGCGGGTCGCGCCGACGATCCCCGGCATCTCCTGGGCGATCAGAGTTCGTGCGGCTGATTCGACGGCTTCCCGTGCGCGCTCCTTCTCGAGTCCTTCGAGCTTCGACGGGTCGAGCTCCTCGATGAGCCGCTGGTGCAGGGTGAACTTCAGTTGTTCGAGGGCCTCAGCATTCTGAGCCGAGCCCACGCGGCCGATCGCTCGCGTTTCCGTGCGTCGGGGTTGCCATTGGAACGAGCTCATCTCAGGCTCCTCACGTGGCGATGGATCAGACGGCCTTGCCCAGGAACCGGTCGAGGAAGCCGCGCTTCTGCGGCCGTGTGCCGGTCAGGGCATGGGCCAGCTCGGTGATGCTGCGCGACACGCGCGCGTACGGCTTCGATAGGACGACCGGCTGCCCGAGCTGCGTGCTGCTCGACACCGCGAGGTCGTACGGCACTTGCCAGAAGACCTCGTACTCCAGCACACGCTCGACGTCCTCCTCGCGCAGGCTGTTCGCCGCGGTCGAGTGGTTGATGGTCAGCTTGACCTTCTCTTCGGGCACCGACGCCGCCCGCAGCATCTCGAGCGCCAGCGCCGTGTCTTTGATGCTGGCGATGTCCATGCTCGTGATGAGCAGGATCAGGCTCGCCATCTCCAGCGTGGTCGCGATCAGCTCGTTGAACGTTCCGGGCGTGTCGATGATGACGTAGTCGTGCGTCTGCGCCAGCAGATCGACGATCTTCTCAATGTGCTGCGGCGTCAGGTTCCGCCACTCCGTGGGATGCAGCGGCGCCGGCAGGATGTACAGGCCGGTGTGGTGCTTCGCGAGAAAGTCGCGGATCCCTTCGCGGTCGAGTTCGTCGATGTGCTTCGCGAGGTCGGCGATGCTCGTCTCGACAGCGATGTCCATCATGATCGCGACGTCGCCGAAGCGCGTGTCCATATCCACGAGGCAGACGTTCGCGCCGGTGATCTTGACCAGCGACGTCGCCAGGTTGGTGGAGATCGTGGTCTTGCCGATACCGCCCTTGGCCCCGAAGACGGTGATGATGGTGCCCCGCGCCGTGGGCTCCTGGTCCTGCCCGGTGAGCCGCAAGCGCTTGCGCTCTTCCTGCTCGAGGATGCCGTAGATCGCCCGCGAGAGGTCGTCCGGCTTCACGGGCTTGACCAGATAGTCTCGCGCGCCCGCCACCATCGCCCGGCGCACCGAGTTGGCGTCCGCCAGCGAGGAGTAGACGATGGCCGGCGTGTTGGGCGCGGCGTCGGCCAGCGCCTCGATGGTCTGCACCGCGCGCGCGATGGGCTCCTCGAGCGATACGAGGAACACATCGGCCTCGCGCTCGCGGGCGACGGTCACGGCCTCGATGCCGTAGCCGGCCTCGCCCGTGACTGTGAAGTGCGCCAGTTGCAGCGCGCGCTTCACTTCGGCCCGTGTGATGAAGTCCGGGTCGATGATGATGACCTCAGGCGTTCGCGGCATCGTCTCTCTCCGCTTCCAGCGGTGGTGCGCTACTCGGCATGCGGTCCCTACGGCTGTCCGGCCGCGGCCTCATACGCCGCGATTACGCTCGGCGGGATCAGCTCGGGCTGCGTCACGGGCTCCGGATTCACCTCGGCGTCGTCACCGTAGCTCCGCACGACGGCGCGAAGCTTGCCATTGACGTCGGCCAGGAAGAGCCACTCCGCCTCCCGCGGGTCCACGAGCAGGGTCATCGTGGTCGCCTTGGCGTTTTCCTCGCCCTGGGGAACGGCGGGAAGGCCGTCCTCGTCTTGCGTCACCGGCGCGGCCTTCACCAGGCGCTGGTCGATGGCGAGGACCTGAACGTTCTCCAGCACCACGCGCGAGAAGAACGAGTCCTTGGCTTCCTTCCCGGGGACCTCGACGCCGAAGACGCCGATGATGTCCACGAAGTCGCCGGGGAGGATGAGCCCGCCCGCGCTCACCACCTGGTCCACCGCGATCGACATCGCCCGCTTGCCCGGCGGGATGGTGAAAGAGAGCGAATCGATGGTGCCGGCGGCGCCCGCGTCCGCGATGGCCGACGCGGTGATCTGCTGGTTCACCGCGATCGGGTACAGCGTGACCTTCCCAACGGCGTCTTCGAGGTTCTCGACGGCGCCCGTCACCACGGCGCTGATCGGCACCTGCTTGCGGTCGAGCATGTCGGCGGTGATGGTCTCGCGAGCGCCGATGGGCGCCTTCGCGACGACCACTGTCTGGGTCTCGCCGGCGACGGCGCCGCCACCGCCACCCGTGTCGCGATTGAGCGCCATGTACACGAAGATCGCGCTCAAAATCGACAGGAGAAGGGCGAGCGCGAGAAATAGCCTGTTGGTTCGAGCCGGGCTCGCTGTCAGAGAACGCGCCATTAGAGGACCCTCCCGTGGGGATGGATATCGTCCTTGCCAATTAGGTATCGGCCGCCGCGGGGTGATGATTGAGCGGGGACCCAGGCTCCGCGCTGAAATTCACGGGTTTTGCAGGGAACCGGCGCCCTCGCGCCGCAGGAACACGCTCTCGGCCCAAGCCTGGAGACTGCTCGCGCGACCCGGCCACCTCACAGCGGTCCATACGTAAAGACCCAGCAAGAGGAAGACGGTCAGCGATAGGCCTTGAATTGCCAGGAACGGCAAGAAGAAGAGGCCTGAAAAGACCAGCAATACGCGGTTCAGAACCGCCCGCGCTCGCTCTTGCGTGGGCGCAACGATCCACTCGCATCGAATCGCCAACGCTGCGGGCAAGAGCAGCAGCACGAGGCTCTGGGTATGCAGATGAGGCGATGCGATGAGAGGAAAAAGGACCGCGAGGCTGTACGCCTGGTCCAACTCCGGTGCTGTTCGTGCCCGAATCCACCGGGGCAAGGCCAAGGCGAGGCCGCCGGCCGCGAGGGCGACTAGACCTGGCAACCATAGCAGAAGGTCGCTCCTGCCGGTGAGGCTCACTACGAAGCCGCGCCAGTTGGACATCACGTCGGCGTTCACGGCCAAATTCTGGTTGGAGGCGGGGTACGAGACCAGTAGTCGGACGTTAGCGAGCAACGCCGCCGGGGCGGTTACGAGCGCCGGGATCAGCAGCAACGCAGCGCCGCCGACCGTGAGGCTCAGCAGCGGACGCCATTCGCGGCGTGCCAACAGACAGAGGACGACGCCTGCCAGCAGATGCGGCTTGATCGTTGCGAGCGCGAGAGCGCCCCCAGCCAACCGAGCTCGACCTGAGCGCAGCAGCCTGTGGCCCGCCACCAGGCTTGCGAGGACGATGAGATCGACCTGACCGAATACAATCGCCGCCAACGTCGGCAGCGCGAAGGCGGCCCAGCTCACGAAGCAGAGCCGTAGTCCGCGGGGAACATCGGCGAGCTGGGAAGCGAGCGCACGAAGCAGCAGGGCGAGGAGAGCCGTGTTCAGCGCCATCCACAGAAAGAACGCCGGGGTAAACGGGAGAGCGGAAAACGGTGCAAACAGCCAGGCGGCGAACACGGGCAGGGGATAGCCGATGGGCTGTTCGAAGGAGCCAGGGTATAGAAGCCGTTGGGCCCACTCCATCACGGCCGGGTCGTACAGCTCGCCGCCCCGGCCCGTCCGCACGAGCCAACCCGCTGCGTAGAAACTGAGGAAGTCGCCCGTGGCGCCGTATGCATTCGTCGCGATCCGGGCCAGCACGACCCCGTAGATGCCGGCCGCCGACGCGGCAGCGACGATAGCCAGTACTGCGGACCCCAAGAGGTGCGGGCTCCACACAGCCGCAAGAGACCGCGCGCGGGCTGTCACCCCCACTTTGCCTCCTGTGCGCCGTTCTTCCCTTCTCATTCCATGGTCGGCAGTCTCCCGAGCTGGCGGTAGCACCAAAGACAGGGGCGCGGGTTTCGCAACCCGCGCCCCCGACGTTTCCTCGAACCACCTCGACTGGTTTGCTAGCAGCTGCCGTCGAGACAGTCGGTGGCCTGGTTGAAGGCTGTGACGATCGCGTCGCGGAACGCGATGACCGCCAGGGTAACGACCACCACCGCGATGACGGCCATGATCAGGCCGTACTCGGCGAGGGTCTGCCCCTCTTCGTCCTTCGTCCGCGCCCGCAACTCGTTCGCGCCCACCATCAGCCGAAGCAGCAGCTCGTTCACCAACCGCATGTTCAACCCTCCTCGATTTGGCTCCGGTTCCACACCGGGCTAGATTCGGCCCACCGCCCGGCCCGTGCCGGACGGGAAGTCCCTCTCGATTCGCCCGCGCCTCACGACGCCGACCGCAGCGCCTGGTCCGGCGGTTTCGTCTCCTCCAGCCGGAGCTGGCGGCGCAGCGCGTTCAACGCGCGGTGCTGAATCACCCGTATCGCCGCGACGCTCTTGCCGATGATCTCGGCGACCTCGCGATACTCGAGGTCCTCGACGAAGCGGAGGATGATGACCTGCCGCTGTTCGTCGCGGAGCCTGAGGATGGCCTGCCGGACGCGTTCCTCGTCGGCCTTCTGCTCGGCGACCGCCTCGGGGTCGCGCCGGCTGCCCTCGTCGACGATGCCGTCGTGGAGCTGCGCCCTCTCGCGCTTCGACCGGAGATGGCTCACGGCCACGTTGTGCGCGATTCGCAGCAGCCAGGAGACGAAGGGCGCGCCCCGGATCTGGTAGCGCTCGATGGCCTCCCAGGCCTGCAAGAACGTCTGGGCGGTGAGGTCCTCCGCCTCCGCGGGGCTCCCCACCAGGTAGTAAATGTGCCGGTACACCCGTACGACGTGCCGGTCGTACAACTCGCCGAACGCTTCCGGGTCCCGGCGGACCGCCCGCTCGACCAGGTCCCGTTCATCCGAGTGTGGAGGAGCAACCTTCAGCATGTCCCCCCAGGCTCCCCTGTCACCCCGGACCCACCGGCCCGGCGAGAGGCGGCCACCTCGGGCCCACCCCGGCGGGTCGTACGGGAATACCCGTACCCGTCGTAAGCATCGGCGCTTAGGGGATTGCCCTAGAGGGGAATCGACAGCAGCTCAGTGACAGGAGAGTGACGATTGGGTAGACGGCTCCAATCTTCGCGGCCGGGCGGCCTCAGAGATCGAAGTCGTCCTCTTCTTCCGGGTCCCCGGGCTCGGCGTCGGGTTCCGTGGGGCCCGCAAACTCCGGGGACGCCGGCTGCGCGAAGCGGCTCCCCTCACGGAAGATGGAGATGGGCGCGTCATGCGACGCCGGCGGCTCGGACGTCTCGCTGGCGGCGGGCTCCAGCGCTTCGACCGGGGCCTGCGGAGGCGCGGGAGCGGGACGCATCCCCCCGAGCGGCCCGCCCGTCGGGGGCGGCGTCTCTCTGTCCTGCGCCGGCGGCCGTGGCGATGGCGACGCGGACGTTGCCTCGGGCGTCTGCTCTGCCAGCTCGAAGCGGAAACGTACGCCCCCGAGGTCGATGTCGTCGCCGTGGTCGAGGATCACCCATCCGCCCGAGGCCCCCTCGAGCGCCATCGCGGTCAACGTCGCGACCTTGTGCACGACGAGGCGCCCGTTGCGGACCCAGACGCGGGCCTCTTCGGGGGCCATGTCGGGGGTCGCGTCCAGCCGCACCGCACAGCGCGGACTGCTGCCGATGCTGACCGGCCGTGCGCCGATCTCGAACGCCTGGCCCGCCTGAGCGCCCGTAAGCGCAACGAGCCGGCCCAGGGGCTCGGCGACGCTCACGACGGGCGCGTCGTCGTCCTCCCACGCGCGCCAGTCTTCGAGGCTCGGCACGCGATCGCCCCACGGCTTGATCCGGTGTTCGATGGGCTGTGGGCGACGTGCCCGGCGTCGCAGGGCGACGTATCCCACGCCGCCCACCGCGGCCAGCGCGACGACGGCGACGCCGATCAGGGGCAACGGGGAGCCCCCACCTCCGCCGGCTGCGGGTGGAGGCGTGACGATGGACGCCTTCGCGTTCGCCATCGTGCCGTCGATGGCGCGCGCTTCGACCGTCAGTTCGTGCGGGCCCTCGGCCAGCGTCGGGACCGTGAAGGCGAACGGCGGTGTGCGCAGCTCGCCGACGATGACGCCGTCGATGCGCACGGTGACGCCTAGGACCGCCTCCTCGGGGGTCGCTACGATTCGAAGGACGTCGCCAGCGCGCACTTCCTGTCCGTGGGCGACGCCCTCGAGCGTGACCGTCAGGTTCACCGGACTGACGCGCGGTTCGAACGTCGCCGTGCCCGACGCCTGCTGATTGCCACTCGTGAGCGTGACCGTCAGCTCGGACGGGCGGGGCAGGGGCACGCCCGTGGCGTCGAGCTCGAGGACGTACTGACTCTGGAGCTCGACCGCGATCGCCCGGTACAGCCCGGCGAGGTCGTCGGGCGACGGCGCCTCCAGGAAGCGCCCGGCAGTCGCCGTCGCGAGGTACTCGAGATAGGCTCGGTCGATCTGGTTCCCGAGCCCGACGGCGTAGAACGGCACCCGGCTGTTGACGGCCTCGATCAGGCTCTGATCCCGAGTCACGAGACTGCGGCCTCCAAAATCGAGTCCGTCGCTCAGGAGGATGACGGCGCGCCGAGTCGCCGTCGACTGCGCCGCCAGGCGCGCGGCCTCGGCCACCGCCTGGTACAGGGCGGTGTCGCCTTGCGCTTCGAGACCGTTCGTCGCCGCCAGTGCCGCCGCGCGGTCGGTCGCGTAGTCGAGCAGGACGCGCACGTCGTCGCTGAACGCGATGAGCGCGACGCGGTCCCGGGGCTGGAGCGCCGCGATGAATTCGCGCACCGCCTGTCGGGCCTGCTCCATGGGCGCGCCCGCCATGCTCCCGCTGACGTCCACCACGAGGGCGATGTCCGCGCCGGACGTCTCCTTCGTGGCCTCACTGGCGGCCACGACGCGCAGCGGGCTGCCGTTGAGCGACGCGCTGAAGGCGCCGGCGTCGAGGCCGGGCAAGGCGGCGCCGTCGCGTGCGACGCTCACGACGGCTCGCAGTGTCGGATAGCCCGCGTCGTCGACGGACTGCACGTCCACGGCGAGCTCGCCGTCTTGAGCGCCGGTCTCCCCGGACCAGGCCAACAGCAGCGCGGCGGCGAGGACGAGCGCGGGCCACAACGGTTGTCGCAGCATGGTTCTGTAAGAGTTGTCGTCCGGAGACCGGCCGGCATGGAGAGGGGAACCCCCGCGGGTACGGGCCCTAAGTACAACGGCGTAACGCGCGGGGCGGAATCGCGTTGAAATCATGGATGAACGGCGGCGCACCCTCTTGACATACTGACGAGGCTGTGCGAGAATCCCGCCGTTCCCGGCGCGGTGACCGTCCGGTGACGGCGCAACCGCGGAGAGCGCCGGACTCGGCGGGCACGCGTCGCGACCGCGGCAGTCGGGAGCGAAACCCTGACTGACACGGCAAGGACGCCAGTGGACGCGAGTCGTCGACCGGTGAGCCGGCGGCAAGCAGGCCGGCCGGCGCGCCACCAACCGTGGGGCTACGGGCCCAGGGGACGCGCGTTCAGGAGGCGGGGCCTGGCTGGCGTCCCCTGGCCCCAACCCGTTTGACAATGCGAATACCGGACCTCCGATAAGGGCAAGGCGCGGGAAACCGCGCCGGTCCGTCTCTGGACCTCCGCTCAGCGCGGATACGCAAAGCCACGGGTCTACGTCCGCTCCCCTCCGGGGCGGATATGGCAGCCGGGCCGCCGAAGAGGGACCGAGCCTGGAGGGATTCAGCAACGACAGCCGCCCCGCCAGGCGGCGTTTGCCGTCTCCCCGCAGGCTGATGAACTCGGATACGGACCGGCCATGCCGCTCTCGAATCTTCTGGTCGCGATTCCCTGGACCACCGTCGCCGGCGTCGCCATCCTGCTCGCCGGCATGACCCTCATCGCC
>JBBING010000069.1:0-478 GCA_037444005.1 Chloroflexota bacterium | reverse complement strand
GCGCCCGTGCGCCGGCGGGAGGACGCGCGATGAGGCGGACGCTGTTCGGCGGCGCCCACGGGCGCGCGACGGTCGCACTCGGCGTCGGCATCGGCCTCGCATTCGTCGTCGCTGCCGCCCTTCTGCGCGTCGGCTCGGTGAACGCCTGGACCTTCACTGTACGATGCACGCCCGAAGGGTTCGTGGCCGGAACCATCGGGAGCATTCCCGGGCCATACCCGCGGACTTTCGACGTGTTCGTGACCGACCACGTCCCCGGGGACTCCCGCTGGGTCGAAATTCCGGGCTCTCGCCAGACCGTGGTGGCGACGTCTTCGACGGTCGAGTTCGGCCCGTTGGACATCAGCCAGATGCGGGACAACGCGAATTCCATCCGTGTGGAGCAGACGGCGACCCACGAAAAGTCGCAGAGCTTCAAGCCTTGCCGTCCCACGCCCACGCCCACTCACACGCCGACGTTCACGCCGACTCCGATGCC
>JBBING010000068.1:0-12298 GCA_037444005.1 Chloroflexota bacterium | reverse complement strand
AGGGCCCGAGGCACGTCGGACGGCGCGAGCCAGTTCAGGATGACGCCATCGGCGAGCTGGCCCGCGAGGCGCAGCATGCCGGGGCGGAGGGCGGCGATAAACAGCGGCACCGGCGCGCCCGGCGGCCGCGAGAGGCGGAACCCCTGCATCGACGCCGTCGGCAGCGACGCGGTCACCTTCTCACCGGACAGCGCCTGCCGCACCAGCGTCGCCACATCGCGCACGCGTTGCAGCGGCCGTTCGAAGGCGCCGCCGTTCCAGTTCGCGACGATGGCCGGCGAACCGGCGCCCAGCCCCAGGCAGAACCTCCCGGGCGCCAACTGCGCAAGGGTCGACGCCGTCATCGCGAGCGTGGCCGGCCCGCGCGTAAACACGTTCGCGATGGCGGCGCCGAGGCGAAGCCGCGACGTGCACGCGGCCGCGAACGCCAGCGGCGTGAAGGCGTCGGTGCCATCGACCTCGTACGACCAGGCGTCGGTGTAGCCCAGGGCTTCCGCCTCGCGCAGGACATCGGCGTGGCCGGCGAGCGGCACGCCGTCCAGCGGGAAGCTCAATCCCCATCGACCCGGCACGATGTCTCTCCCCTCTAGCGCGCAGCCACGGGCGGAATGCGGTCGGCCCACGGGCGCAGCAGTTCGAGGGCGCGCGACGCCCGCAGCACGAGGTCATCCCGAAAGGCGGGCCCCACGATTTGCAGACCGACCGGCAGGCCGTCGACGAACCCGCAGGGCACGCTCGCGGCCGGGAGGCCCGTGAGGTTGAACGGCACGGTGAACGGCGACCAGCCGAACGGCCGCACGGGCCGCCCGGCCACCTCGCGCACCTCCGTCCCATGGGGGAACCCCGGAATGGCGACGGCGGGCGTGAGCAGCAGGTCGTACGTTCGGAAGAAGGCGTCGAGCTGGTTGCGGAGCGTCCACCGCCGGTAGTTCGCCTCGACGAGATCGACGGCGGACAGCCTCTTGCCGTGCTCGTGGAAGGCGCGCGCCTCTTCCGTCAGGAGGCCCAGCTCGTCGTCGCTGAACCGCGACAGAAACGCCGTGTCCTCGGGCGCGGCGATATTCATGAACGTGCGGGTTTCGAGCGGGTCGAGCAGCTCCGGCGTGCGCTCTTCGACAATTGCGCCCGCCTCGCTGAGGGCGAAGGCGGCGGAACGGCACAGCGCTTCCACGCGCGGGTCGACCACGCCCCATCCCAGGTCAGGGCTCCATGCGGCGCTCAGGCCCCTTACGCCCCGGTCGACCTCCTGCGCGTAGGGCCTCGGCGGAGGCGGCAGCGAGAACGGATCGCCCGGGTGATGGCCCGCGGTGGCGTCGAGGAAGAGCGCGGCGTCGAGCACAGTGCGGGTCATGGGGCCGAGATGCGACAGCGTACTCCAGCTCGCCGCGGCTGACTCGCGCGGGATACGCCCGTACGAGGGTTTGATCCCGAAGATGCCGCAGAACGCCGACGGGATGCGGATGGAGCCGCCGCCGTCGCTCCCCTGGGCCACGGGGCCGAGGCCGGCCGCCACCGCCGCCCCGGCGCCGCCGCTCGAGCCGCCCGACGTGCGCTCCAAATTCCAGGGGTTGTTGGTCCTGCCGAACACGAGGTTGTCAGTGAAAGGCGCGGCGCCGAACTCGGGCGTGTTCGTCTTCCCCAGGATGATCGCGCCCCCCGCGCGCAGCCGCTCGACCACCGGCGCGTCGTGATCGGGGACGAAGTCGCGGAACAGCAGCGACCCGAAGGTGGTGCGCAGGCCCTTCGTCGCCACGAGGTCTTTGATGGACACGGGCACGCCGTCCAGCGGCCCGCGAGGCTCGTCCCGCCGGTACGCCTCTTCGGAGGCGCGAGCGTCCCGAAGGGCGTCCTCCGGGCACAGCGTGACGAAGGCGTTGAGCGTCGGATTCAGGGCCTCGATGCGGTCGAGGATGGCGCGCGTCACCTCGACGGGGGAGAGCCTCCGCGCGCGATACTCCTCCACGAGGCGGGACGCCGGGAGATAGCACAGGTCTTCGGTCATCGGTCACTCCATCGCGTGAACGGTGCAGCGAGGCGACACTACCCGCGAGGCGCCCCATTCGTCAACCGGGTCGCCCGCGCTCCGCGGTCACTCGCCGAACAGCGCACGACGCACGGACGCGTCGCGCAAGTCGCGCGCCACGACATCGGCGCCGAGCGCGGAAGGCTCGCGGTCCCGCGCCAGACCGAGCGTCTTCGCGCCCGCCCGGCGGCCGGCCTCAACGCCGGCGGGCGCGTCCTCGACGACCACACAACGACGGGGTTCGACGCCGAGCCGTCGCGCAGCGAGGAGATAGCCTTCGGGGTCGGGCTTTCCCCGAGCCACGTCGTCGCCGGAGACGATGGCGTCGAAGGCGCCTTCGAGTCCGATGGCCCGGAGCGCGAGGGCGATGTTCTCACGTGGGGTCGAGGATACGATGGCCTGCCGCAGCCCCCGCCGCGCCGCCTCACGCACCAGGTCGACCGAGCCCGGGAGCGCGCGAATCCGCCCCGCGGCGCGCTCGCGAAAGAGCTCCTCCTTGCGGCGCTCGAGCCGGCGCCGCTCCTCCGGTCCGACGTCGGTCCAGTACCCGCCGACGATGTCCTCGTTCCGCAGACCGAAGGTGCGTTCGAAGTACGCCCGGTCGAACGGACGGCCGGTCTCGGCGCAGAGCGCGCGCCAGGCCTCGAGATGCGCATCCCGCGAATCGACGAGGACGCCGTCGAGGTCCCAGAGGATGGCGGCAGGGGGTTGCGGCTCGGGCATATGCTGGATCACGGAATGGAACGGACGCCTCGCCTGCGACGTGCCGACCTCGAGCGTCTGCTGGCCACACACGGCCGGCTGTTCTCGGAGGAGCTGGGGATCCGGCTGGCGGAACGCGACCCTCGCGAGCTCTTCCGCTGGTTTCTCGCGTCCATGCTGTTCGGCATGCGCATCACGGAATCGGTGGCGGTCCGGACGTACCGGGCGTTCGTGCGGCACGGCCTCGACACGCCGCAGGCGCTCGCGGCCGCCGATTTCGGCGAGCTCCTGGACATCATGGCAGAAGGGCACTACGTGCGCTACGACGGGATCACGAGCCGCAAGACGCAGGAGGCGGCCCGCCGGCTGCTGGCGGACTACGGCGGCGACCTCAACCGCCTGCACGACGAGGCTCGCGACCCCGAGGACTTGATGGCGCGGCTCACGGCCTTTCGCGGCGTCGGTCCGGTGACCGCGGGCATCTTTCTGCGGGAGCTGCGAGGCCTCTGGGAGAAGGCCGATCCGCCCCTGGGCCACCTCGCGAAGCTCGCAGCGTCCCATCTGGGAATCGACGACGCGAGGGCGTACTGGAGCGCGAACGCCATCGCCGGGTACGACTTCCGCCACTTCGAGGCGGCGCTCACGCGCGTGGGAAGGAACTACTGCCGCCGCGGCCGCTGCGGGCGGGCCCCCGTGCCGCACGAGGCCGCGGCGTTAGTGTGAGTGCAGCTCCGTGCGAATGCGGTCTACCAGGAGCTCGGCTTCCGAAAGGTCGCGGGACACTTCTTCCGAGGAAGGAGTAGCAATGGCGGAGAGGGGATACCGGCCCACGAGGTAGTAGCCGTTCGCCCGCTGGCAAAGCCTTCGAAACGCCTCCCACGAAGCGTCGAACTCGACGGCCTCGTCAAGAGCGCCTCGAGATCATGGATGCGGCGCAGCCTCCACCCGCGGGCCAGCGGGTACGCCTTCAAAGATTTCTCCACGGCTTGTTGGAGGAAAAACGCGGCGGCCTCCTGATCTGCGTCGTCCAGGCAGCGGCGCGCCCGCTTGAGATCCCGTTCTGCGACCGCGAACCACTCGAGAGGGTATCCCTCAGGCGGCATAGAGGACTCGACCCTTCTCGAGGATCTCCTCGATGAACTGGTCCCCGCGGTCCAGTCGCTCGCGAAGCTCTCGAGGCGTCAGGACGAGCGGGTCGAACGGCACGCCCGGATGCAGTCCCTGGACCGCGCGTCTCGCTTCCACGAGACGTTCGAAGAAGCCGCTCGGCGTGTCGAGGACGATCAGCATGTCGATATCGCTGTCCTCGGCCGGCTGGCCGGACGCGTACGACCCGAACAGCACGATCCGCTCGGGACGGAGGCGGTCGGCCAGCCGCCGTACCAGCCGGTCTACGAGGTCCGCCGGGTCGCGCTCCAGAACTGCGGTCATCCTGTTCTCGCCATATCTACGGGATCGCCCCGCGCTCCTTCAACGCCACGATGCGCTCCCAGTCGTATCCGAGCTCCAGCAGCACCTCCTCCGTGTGCTGCCCCAGCTCCGGCGACAGCCCGCGCGGGGCCACCGGCGTCGCGTAGAAGTCCGCCGGCGTCGCCACCAGCGTCACCGAACCGTCGGGACCCGACACCTCGCGGAGGGCGCCCGATTGCCGCACCACCGGGTCTTGGATGGCCTGGGGGATGGTGTTCACCGGCGCCCACCACACGTTCTCGCGGTCGAAGATCTCTCCCCACTCCGCCAGCGTCTTCGTGGCGAAGACCTTGTCGAGCTCGGCGACCAGCTCGGGCGCATGTTCACGGCGGGCTGTGATGTCTCGGAAGCGCTCGTCCTGCGCCAGGTCGGGACGCTCGATGGCGCGGATGAGGTCGGGCCAGTGGCGGTCGGCCTGGAGCAGCAGGAGCCAGAACCAGCGGCCGTCCTTCGCCCGGTAACAGTCGATGATCGGGTTGACCGCGTGATAGCGGTCGTAGGTGTTCACGTCGGCGCCCAGACGCAGTGCCAGCGAGAAATCCCACGCCATCATGTACACGCCGGTGCGGATGAGCGACGCGGCCACCCGCTGCCCCTGCCCCGTGCGCTCCCGGTGGAACAGCGCCGCCGCGATCGCGCCCGCGGCGCCGAGGCCCGTCATGTGGTCGCCCATGCCGCCCCGCTGCTGGGGGATGTCGTGGCCGGGCGCCGTGAGGCTCATCGCCACGCCGGACCGCGCCCAGAAGGCGCCGATATCGTAGGCCGCGCGGTCGCGCTCTTCGCTCTCCGGACCGTACCCGGTGATCTGGCAGTACACGATGCGCGGGTTGAACGCGCGCACGTCGTCGTACCCGAGGCCGAAGCTTTCGACCGCGCGCGGGCGCATGTTCGTGACGAACACGTCGGCTCGCTCGACCAGCGCGCGGGCGATGTCCCGGCCCTCCTCCGTGTCCAGGTTCAGGGCGACGCTGCGCTTGCCCCGGTTGTCCACTTCGAACGGCGGATTCACCGGAATCATCGCGCCGAGCGCTGAGGCGAACAGCCCGCGAAACGGGTCGCCCGTGGGCGGCTCGATCTTGATGACCTCCGCGCCCCAGTCGCACAGGATCGCGGCGCACGAGGGCCCCGCGACCCACACCCCCATCTCGACGACACGGATGCCTTCCAGCGGTCCGGCCACAATCATTCCTCCTGTGAGTCGGCTCTGCGATGCAGAGGATTATACCCGTGGCCGGGATGGAGGTCAGGCCTCCGAGCCCGGGGAGGTGAGCGGGCCGAGGTCGATGCGCTGTGGCTTGCGGTCGAGGACGCCGGGGTCTTGGTCGAACCCGCCGAACATGTCCTTGTGTCGGTAGGCGATGAGGATGTCCATGAGCTCCGACGGCTCGCCGCGCCGGCGCTTCTCCATCTCCGCCTTCAGCGTCTCGAGCGCCGGCCAGACGTCGGGGCCGAACAGCCACTCGAGGTACTCCTTGGGGATACGCGGGTTCTCCTCATCGATGTCGCCGTTAGGCAGGAGGCGCGGCGGGGCCAGCGGCGGCACGTAGTACAGGTTCGGCTCGGTCCCGAACTCCGGGTGCAGCCGAATGGCCACCTTCCATTTCTTGACGAGCTTGTACACCGCGCTGTTCTCGTCGTCGAGGTACCCGAAGAAGCGGATCCGGCCGGGGCACTGGCGCATGCAGGCCGGCGGCACCCGCTGCTCGACGCGCGGGAAGCACAGGATGCACTTCTGAGAGATGCGGCGCACCGGGTTGAAGTAGATGCGCTTGTACGGGCACGCTTCGGCGCAGAAGCGGTACCCGTGGCAGCGCTCCTCGTCGATGAGCACGATGCCGTTGTCTTCGCGCTTGTAGATGGCGCTCCGGGGGCAGGCTTCGAGGCACGCCGGCCGGGTGCAGTGCATGCAGATGCGCGGGAGGTAGAAGGAGTAGGTGTTCGGCCACTCGCCGTCGCCTTCGTCTTCGTCCCAGTTCATGCCCCAGCCGGGGTCGCGGTCCTTGCGGAGGAAGACGTTCGGTCCGCCTTCCCAGACCTCCTCGTAGTTGTACGTCCAGGCCACGCCGAAGTCGGCGTCGGTGGGAAGCTCGCTGGGCCTGGCCTTGCCCTCCTCATCGAAGCCGCCGGCGATCTCCATCCAGTTCCGGGGCGAGCCCGCGCCGGGCAGCGTGTTCACCACGTTCCACCACATGTGCTCCATGCCCTCCTGGTCGGTCCAGAGGGTCTTGCACGCGATGGAACACGTCTGGCAGCCCAGACACTTGTTCAGGTCGAACACCATCGCGAGCTGGCGCTTCGGGGTGGGCGCGCGCTCAGCCATCAGAACTCCTTCCGGAAGAACCACCAGGGCCACGACGGGAGCAGGTAGCCGCCGAAGGCCACAGCCAGCGACACCGCCGTCGCCGGGACCTGCGTCAGCTCCCCGCCCAGCGGGAACGGCGCCTGGAGAATCCCCACGTACACCACCTTCATGACGTCGTGCCACGGCCCCACGGTGCTCGGGTCGATCCACCCGAAGGCGAGGATGCCCGCGATCCACGCCGCCCAGGCGAACGGTTTCGGCGCCTCCGGGATGAGATGCCGGGCGATCACGACCCCGAACAGCGGCAGGAACAGGTTCGAGAGCATGAGGGCGAAGTCCTCGACCCCCATCGCGTTCGTGGTCACCACGAACACCGCCGCCAGCGCGCCTGCCGCCATCAACGCCGGGCGGAAGTACCGGTACCCGAACCGGCCCCCGGCCATGGAGGCGGCGTACACGTTCGCGGCCACCTGGTCCGCCTCCAGCGCCAGGATCACCACGAGCCCGCCGACGCCGAGCGGAAGCGCCGTCACGAACGCGGCGACGTCGCGGGCGTTCACGGTGAACACCCATAGCGCTCCGACGATGACGAACCAGGCGGTGATGACGGCCGCCCCCGCGAAAGCGCCGAGGCCTGCGTCGCGCGGCGAACGCGCGTCCCGGGTGTAGTCGGCGACCACGGGCAACCACAGAAGCGGCATGGCCGCCACGAGGTCGAACCCCTGGGCCACCGTCGGCCATCCGCCCATGCCGTCGGCGTCGTGCAGCACCGGGATGCCGTAGCTGACGACGCCCGTCAACGTGATGAGCGCGATGAGCAAGAGCCCCACCCAGAACGCGAACCAGCCCATCCAGCGGCGCACGAACGTCTGCGCGGGCAGGAGCGCCAGGACGAGGCCCACCGCGCCGAACGCGATCCCCCAGAGCACGGCGGCGTCGCCCGCGCCCAAAACGTGGGTGGCCGCTTCCGTCGCGAACGCGAGCGCGAACGTCGCCCAGGTCACGTGACGGAGCAGCAGGAACGTCGCGAAGAGCGTGCCCGCGGGCACACCCAGGGCGCTCGAGAGCAGGCCGACCGTGTTCTGACCGCGCTTCGTGGCCACGGCGGCGACCGCGCCCAACATCGCCGCGCCGGCGGCGCTCCCCAGCAGCGCGACGACCACGGCGTCGCGGAGGGTCAGGGCTGGCACGAGGTACGCGCCGGGGAGAAAGGCGAGCATACTCATGGAGAGCCCGCCCCACAGCAGGGCGTAGGTGCGCGCTGTGAGCCGTTGCGATTCGCCGAAGGCGGCGAGCGCGGGCGGCGCCGTCACCCATCGGGTCAGCTCACGCACCGCCATGGCCCGCCTCCGCTTCGCTCGCCTCTTCGAGGAGTGGCATCGGGGCCGGCGCCTTCAGCTCCGGCAGGTACGCCCGGCCATTCGCCGTGAACGCGCTCATCACGTCCACCGTCGCGTAGATGACCTCTTCCTGGTCCACCGACGCCTGCGCCAGGAGGGACTTCCGGGGGTCGGCGTCGGCCCGCCCGAGATTACGGCAGATCATCGATTGGCCGTGCGACTGAATATCGAAGACCGGGCCGACGAGCATGGGCGTGACGCCGTATCGCAGATGCTCGCGGCCCTGGATCATCCCCGGCAGGCCGTGGAGGATCCACGCCTCGCCGACGGTAATGGCCTGGTTGAAGCCGGCTCGGGCCTCCCACCGGCGCTCGTTGTGCGAGGGGTTCAACACCGTCTCCACGCCCATGGCGTCCAGGCGCTCGATGAGCGTGCGGTGGAACGCGTCGTAACACACCAGCGTGCCCAGCCGGCCGATCTTCGTGTCCACCGGCATCACATCGCTGCGATGGCCCGGGCTGAAGCCGAACTTCGGCTCCGTGGGCGGCGCCAGGTTCACTTTCGGCGTCCGTCGCAGACACACGCCGCCCGGGTTGAACAGAAACGACTGGTTGTACACCGCCTTGCTGACGATGTGCCGGCCTTTGACCGCCTCTTCCTCGATGTGCGGGAGATAAATGCAGCCCGCGCAGAGGTACACGCCGTACTCGCGCGCGAGAGACGAGAACACCGACGTGTAGATCTCCTCCGCTTCGAGGGCAGTCTCGAGAAAGACGGTCCGGATGACCGACGTGCGGAACCGCAGCAACGCCTTCGTGAACCGCGGGAGGTTCTTGGGAATCGCCCGCAGCATGACCTGCGCGATGGTCTTCGCGTCGCCGATCTGGTGATACGTCTGCGGCACGAACGCCAGGGGCAGGCCGATGCCTTCGGGATAGGCCACCAGCGTGGGCACGGAGAAGTCGACTTCGCGTGCGGCGAGCTCCATCAGCGCCTTCATTTTGCGATAGAAGGCGTCGGCGCTCGCATAGTCGGACATCACCGGTTTCGCCTGGATGGCGACGAGATTGGCCTTCACGTCACTTTCTCCACGTTCACCATCACCGCCCGGTCGACTTGCTGTGGCACCCAGTTCCAACGCCAGTAGCGCAAGTGTCCGTAGCCTCCGGCCAGATGCAGCCACTTGATGAAGCCCGGGATGGCGAAGTCGTACGACTTCCCGCCCCGGAACTGCAGCGGCTCCCACGCGTGGTAGATGACCACCTGGCCCGGCCGGCACGAGGGCGCCCGCTTCACCCGGACGTAGAAGGAATCGAAGTCGTTGTACACCCGCACCTCTTCGTCGTCCTCGATGCCTTTCGCCTTCATGTCCTGCGGGTTCATGAACAGCGTCGGGTGGCCGCGGTGCGTGCGCGAGAGCACGCTGTTCAGCACCCACATCGAGTGGATCGACCACCGCTGGTGCCCGCTCGTCATCACGAAGGGATAGTCCCCGCCCATCTTGGGCGTCGGCTTGTGCACCGGCAGTTGCTCGCCCGCCTCGAGGAACCACTCGTGGTCGATGTAGAACTGGATCCGCCGCGTATACGTCGGGTACGGGATTTTCTTCTCGACGTGCCAGGTGAGCGGGTTGATGGTCTTGTTCGGCTTGATATCGGTGGCCATGTTCATGCCCACGGCGTCGATCCCGATGTGCGTGAACCGGAGGATCCCCTTCTTCCGGATCGTCTTCAACGACGTGCGCTCGGGCAGGGCGCCGGCGCGCACGGTGTCGTAGATCAGGTCCTCGGCGAGCTTGTCCTCGTCGTGGGGGCCGATTTTGCCTCCCATCGAGTAGCGTTGGAGCAGGCCCTCGAAGCGGAACTCGCGCGGCGGGTCGTGCCGGTCCCGGTAGGAATCGAGACCGCGCGCCTTCGCCCGTTCCTCCAGCTTCTGCGCGAGCAGGTAAAAGATCTCCCACTCGGGCTTCGCCTCGCCGGGAGGGTCCACCGCCTTGTCGGTGACGACGAGGAAGTTCAGATGCGCCGTCGGGAAGCGGAAGTCGGTCTTCTCGTAGTACGCAGCGGCGGGGAGGAAGATGTCCGACTGGCGGGCGGTCGAGCTCATGCGGTAGTCGATCGTCACCACCAGCTTGAACTTGGGCCAGGCGTTCTCGAGGAGCAGCTTGCCCCCGCCGCGCGTGCGCCGCAGCGTGTTCCCGCAGGCGCCGATGAACACCCGCGGCTCCTGGTCCGGCTTCGGCTGCACGACGCCTTCCCACCAGCCCTTCTCGACGGCCTCGCGGAAGTACTCGTCGAACGAGCGCTTCATCCCGGTGTCGGACCAGTCGCGCCGGTTCCAGACCTCGCGATAGCCGCCGTGCCAGTACCAGAAGAAGTGCGGCGGGACAGTCATGGCGCCCATGTTCAACGGCGCGAGCGCGCTCCGTTTCGCCTCTTCGCGCTCGACCTCGATGGCCACCATTTCGGGCGTGAGGTCCGGGTCGCGCTTCTTGACCTCGTGCTCGACCTCGAGCTGCTTCTGGGCGAGCTCCATGAAGCCCTCGAAGCCGGGCTTGCTCTTCAGGTTGTTGGCCATCACGAGCTGGCTGCTGTTCCAGCCGCGCATGCCGGTGCCCTGGCGCCCGAAGTTGCCCGTCAGCGCCAGCACCAGCGCCATCGCCCGCTCCATGAGGTCGCCGTGGTAGTACTTGGGCGTGTTGAACCCCTGCAGGATGTGGATGCGCTTCGCCTCGATGACCATGCCGGCCAGCCGCTCGATGAGCCGGGGGGACGTGCCGGTGATACGCGACGCCCGTTCCGGCGTGTACTCCTCGAGCAGGTCGCGCAGGAGCGCGAACGCCGGACGCACCTCCACCTCCGTGCCGTCGTGCAGCTTCACGCGGTACACGCCGTCGAGCGCCGGGTCGATCTTCCCGAGGCGCAGCGTCTTCCGTGGGGCCTGGCCCAGCCGGTTCGCCGCGGCGTCCCAGACGTAGAGCTGGTCCTCGCGCCCTTCACCCTCGACGTCGGTCTGGCGCAGGAAGCGTCCGTTGTCGCTCCGCACCAGAAGGGGCAGGTCGGTCTGCTCTTTGACGAACGCCTCGTTCACGGCGCCGCGGTCGATGACGATCTTGCAGATCGCCAGCGCGAGGGCGGCGTCGCTGCCGGGCTCGACGGGGACGTACAGGTCCGCGTGAATGGTCGAGGCGTTGTAGTCCGGCGCGATGGAGACGACGCGCGCGCCGTTGTACCGCGCCTCCGTGATGTAGTGCGCCGACGGAATCCGCGTGTACAGCGGGTTCATGTGCCACAGCAGCAGCAGGTCGGCGTGGTACCAGTCGTCGATGGAGCTCACGAAGTGAAACTTGCCGAACGTCTCGTAGATGCCGACGTTGAAGTCGGACGTGAGGGCGTTGTTATCGAGCACCGTGGCGCCGATGAGGCGCATGAGCCTCCAGCCGGGCACGGCGCCGTGGACGGTGCCCCCTTCGCCCGAGCCGAACTCGAAGATGACGGACTCCGGGCCCTGCTCTTCGATGGCGTCGAGGATGCCGTCGGCGACCTGGGTCAGCGCCTCGTCCCAGGAGATGCGCTCCCATTTCCCCTCGCCGCGCGCGCCCACGCGGCGCATAGGAAAGGTGATGCGCTCGGCGCCGTACATGACCTCGCTGAAGCAGCCGCCTTTCTGGCAGCCGCGCGGGTTCATGTCCGGCACGCGGTCCTCGATCTGCGGGTACTGCGCGCCCTGCTCCTCCCGGAAGACGATGTTGTCCTTGGTGTAGACCCGCCACGAACACGAGCCGGGGTAACAGTCGACCAGGTGCGTGCCCCAGGTGACCCTGTCCCAGGTCCACTTCTGGCGGTACACGTCCTCGAAGCTGGAGTAGGTACGGGCCGCCGTCGAGAGGCTGCGCTGGAAGGAAGGAAGCGGCGCGAGCCGGGCGAGCCCAAGAGCAGCGACCGCGGCTCCCGTCGCCTTCAGAAACGTCCGTCGGCTCACCCGGCTCATGGCCTCTCACCCTCGATTGTGCGGGGAGCCCAGCCCTCGTCCTCGACCGGCGATCCGCTGGAACCGTTCATCCTTCCGGCGGGAGGACCCGCTGGCTCGATCGTGCTGTTCCGCCTGTCGGGACGCCGGCTGGGCTCCGGACCCCGGCGTCTACCTGTCGCTCCTTATCGCTTGGTTGTCGGTTGCGGGCCTCCCACCTCCACAGGGTCTCGGGTGAACGGTTCGAACAACGTGTGCCAGCGGTACACGATGAGCGTATCCAGCAGTTCGGACTTCCCCCCGTTGCGGACCTTCTCGAGTTCGCTCTTGAGCGTGTTGAGCGCCTTGTGGACGCGCGGGCCGAAGAGCCGCTCGAGATACTCCATGGGAATGCGCGGCGTCTCGGTATCGAGGCTGCCGTCGTCGTTGAGCCGGTAGGGCGACAGGGGCGGGATGTAGAAGACGTTGGGCTCGGTGCCGTACTCGGGGTGC
>JBBING010000067.1:1434-12414 GCA_037444005.1 Chloroflexota bacterium | reverse complement strand
TCCTGGCGCGCGGCCTCGAAGTGGTCGACCAGAGGGCCGTCGGCGCCGACGGCGCCCACCTTCGCCTCCGGCTGCGGTCGGGAACGGTCGTCTGGCCCGCGATCGCCTTCCGGCAGGCGGAGCGCGCGCCCGCGGTCGGAGACCGGATCGACGCCGTCTTCTGCTTCTCGACCTCGGGGCGGAACGGCGACTGGGGCCTCGAGTTGCGCATCGAGGACTTTCGCCCCTCGGAGACCCGGGGTTCTTCCGCCGGCTGAGGCCTGATGCGCTGTGCCGCGTTCTCGCACAGCCTGTGGCGGTCTCACGCGCCCGCGATCCTCTTGCGCCCGCATACCCATCCAAGCCTCACTTGCGGCGACGGCTCGCCTTATGGTATTTAGACGCTGGCGGTTTTCCCTCCCGATGCGTCCCGCCCGTGCCCACGGTCGGCTTCGCCGGGACGCGAGTCTTACGAAGGAACGGTAGGACCGAAGGATCCCGGATTCACCTCGGGAATCCAGCAGCGTTCGTTGACGCGTACAACCGCACATCGCGATCGGCCGGTTCGCAGAGGAGGCGTTCGGGCGATGCGGATCTTGCAACTCGCGCCGTTATGGGAGACGGTCCCGCCACCCGCCTACGGGGGCACCGAGGCGGTCGTCTCCGTGCTCACCGAGGAGCTCGTGCGCCGGGGATATGAGGTGACGCTGTGCGCGTCCGGAGACTCCAGGACGAGCGCGGAGCTGCTCTCCGTCTACCATCGCAGCCTGCGCACCGCCACCGACCTCGAATTTCCCCAGCCGTACGAGTGGATGCACATCGCGCTGGCGCTCCGTGAGGGCAAGCGGTTCGACATCATCCACAACCATGCGGGCGAGCTCGCGATGGCCATGAGCCACCTCGTGGACCGCCCGATGCTCACCACGACGCACTGCCTCATCACGCCGGACACTAAGTTCGTGTGGGACCGCTACGGAGGCTGGTACAACACCATCAGCCGCGCCCAGGTCGCCACCATTCCGCCGGGTGTCGGCGGAAAGTTCGCCGGCGTCGTGCACAACGCCATCGACGTCGCCTCGTTCCCGTATCAAGAGCACAAGGAGGAGTGGCTCCTCTTCCTGAGCCGCATCGCTCCCGAGAAGGGCCCGCAAGACGCCATCCGCGTGGCCAAGAAGCTGGGACTGAAGCTCATCCTCGCGGGCAAGGTGGACCGCGCGGACGTCGCCTTCCACCGCGAAGTCGTCGAGCCGCTCATCGACGGCGAACAGATCGTCTACGTCGGCGAGGCCGACGCCAACATGAAGCGCGATCTGTACCGCCGCGCGATGTGTTTGCTCATGCCCATCCGGTGGGAGGAGCCGTTCGGCCTCGTGATGCCGGAGGCGATGGCGTGCGGCACGCCGGTCATCGCCTACGCGCGCGGCGCCGCGCCCGAGATCGTGGTGCACGGCGAGACGGGCTATCTCGTGCCGGAGGACCCTGACGCCATGGCGGACGCGGTCAAGCTGGTCGACCGCATCGACCCGGCGCGGTGTCGCGCCCATGTCGAGGCGCGGTTCAGCCCGCAGATCATGGCCGACCGGTACGTGGCGCTGTATGAACGGATCCTCGACGAATACGATCGGACCAGGGTGTACCCCGGAGCCGAGATCGGCGAGCTGGTGGCCGGGCTGGCCGGCGCAGCCGGCGACGACGAGCCCGACGCGCTCGCCGTGGCCTAGGCAGGAGCAGGACGTGACGGCGAACGCCGCCGATATCGAGCAGGCGCTGCTCGATGAGCTGCGCGCCATCGGTGTCGAGACGCCGCAGGTCATCGTGCGCGAAGAGGACGTCGAGATTCGCGGGCGCGCCAGCACGTACGAGGCCAAGCGTCGCGCCGGGAAGGCTGTCCAGGAAGCCCTGCCCTGGCACAACGTCCTCAACCTGGTGCGGGTCATCCCGGGCGCCGGCGAGTCCGACGAGCGCATCCTCGCGCTGGCCCGTCAGGCGGTGCGCGATTGCCTGGGCGCCGGCGCCGAGGACGTGGCCGTCGCCGTCCGTGGCGGCGTCGTCGAAGTAGATGGCCTGGTGCCGTCCATGGACTGCCTCTGCCGCCTCTCCAACGCGCTCTGGGGCGTCCCCGGCGTTCGCGACGTTGTCGTCAGGCTTCAGGTGGCGGCCTCGCCCGCGTTGCTGGCGCAGCAACTGAGCGACAGCATCACCCGCATTCTCGGCCTTCCGCCGGGAAGCGTCCGCGTGCGGATCGAGGGGTGCGTGGCGACGGTCGAGGGCGCCGTGCGGACCGAGGGCCAGCGCTCCGTAGCGGAAGACCTGTTGCGGTGGCATGCGGGAGTGTACGATGTGGTGAACCGGTTGCAGGTCGCCGGTGACGTGGCTCCAGCGGAGCCTCCCGAAATGACCGCATGACCCACCCTCCAGCATGACGCTATCGAGCGGCCTCACGAGCGCTGACGAGTGGGCTCAGCTTCCAGAGGGCGAACCGCAGGGCATCCAGGACATCCGGGATGCCCTCGTCATTCGTGAGCGCGATACCTTCCTGCTCACCGACGAGCACGGCAACATCCCACGCGGCAACGTGCAGGGGCTCGGCCTCTACCGGTCCGATACCCGCCACCTGTCGACCTATTCGTTCCATGTGCAAGGTGGGCCGCCGGTCATGCTGCTATCGACGGCGGAGCTGGGCTTCGCCATGGAGCAGGTGTTCACCAACGCTCGCATGGAGACGCCCGAGGGCCGCATCGTCCAGCGAGGGAGCATCGAGTTCCACCGGCAGCGGGTGATCGCCGACGTGCTCGAAGAGACCGTCCGGGTCACCAACTTCAATCCGTTCCCTGTCACCCTCGAACTGTGGTTCGACCTTGACGCCGATTTCGCGGATATCTTCGAGGTGCGCGGCCAGCCCCGCACGCGGCGCGGACAGACGCTGCCCACGGTGGTGCGTGAGGACACCATCGTCTACAGCTACATCGGGCTCGACCAGCGGCGACGGGAGACCCGCGTCTCCTTCAACCCGAACCCCGCGTCGATCTCCCCTTCGGGCGCGCGCTTCGTCCTGAACCTGGGACGCAGGGAGACGGTGGTGCTCCAGGTAGTGATCGCCGCGGATCACAGCCGCGCGCCACGACGGCGCAATCGCTTCGACGCCGTCGCCGCCGACTACAACGCCTGGATGCAGGGATGCGCCCGCATCACCACCGACAACGAGTTCTTCAATCGCGTGATCGAGCGCTCGTTCGCCGACCTGCGGATGCTGCTCAGCGAGACCCAGGACGGCGAGCGCTACCCGGCGGCGGGCACCCCCTGGTTCGACACGTTGTTCGGGCGCGACAGTTGCATCGTCTCGCTGCAGTTCCTCCCCTACCGGCCCGACCTCGCGCGACAGACCTTGAAGGTGCTGGCGGCGCACCAGGGGGTGACGCGCGACCCCTGGCGCGACGAAGAGCCCGGCAAAATCCTCCACGAGCTGCGCGTCGACGAGATGTCGGCCAGCGGCGAGCTGCCCTATGCCCCCTACTACGGGAGCATCGACTCCACGCCCCTGTATCTCATGCTCGCGGCCGAGTACTACAACTGGACCGCAGACCTGAGGACCCTGCACTCCCTCCAGGGCGCGATCCTCGCGGCGCTCGGCTGGATCGACGTATACGGCGACATCGATCACGATGATTACGTCGAGTACGAGAAGCGGTCCGCCCGCGGCCTCGTCAACCAGGGATGGAAGGACTCCTGGGACGCCATCATGCACGCGGAGGGCCCGCTCGCCACGCCGCCCATCACGCTGGTCGAGGTGCAAGGGTACGTCTACGCCGCCCGGCGGGGCATCGCGCGCGTCCTCAGCGCGCTCGGGATGCGGGAGGAGGCGGAGCGCCAACTCCGCAAGGCCCAGGAGCTGCGGCGCCGCTTCAACCGCGACTTCTGGCTCCCGCAGGAGCGCTACTACGCGCTCGCGCTGGACGGAGAGGGCCGGCCCTGCGCCTCCATCGCCTCCAACCCCGGCCACGCCCTCTGGACCGGCATCGTCCGGCGCGCCTACGCCGACGACGTGGTCGGCCGGCTGCTGTCGAACGAGCTGTTCAGCGGCTGGGGCATCCGTACGCTCTCCACCGGAAACATCCGCTACAACCCCATCGGCTACCACAACGGCACCGTGTGGCCGCACGACAACGCGATCTGCGCCATGGGGTGCAAGGTGTACGGCTTCGAAGAAGAGGTGAACGAGCTCGCGACGGCGCTGTTCGACGCCGCCTGCACGTTCCCCTACTACCGCCTGCCCGAGCTCTTCGGCGGGCAGCCGCGCACAGCCCACGGCGCGCCGGTGCCCTACCCCGTGGCCTGCCGGCCCCAGGCCTGGGCCGCGGGCAGCTTCCCGATGATCCTGCAGGCCATGCTCGGGCTCCGCGCCGACGCGCCGAACCGGCAGCTCCGCATCGTCCGTCCGACGCTGCCGTACTGGCTCGACCACGTCCAGATCCGCGGACTGCGCGTCGGCCGCGGCTACGTGGACCTGCGGTTCTTCCGGCGCCGGGGCAAGACCGTCGTCGAGGTCACCGATTCCGCGGGCGGTATCTCCGTGGTCCAGCCGGGGCGGTGGAGCCATCGCTACGCTTGACAGCGTCGGACCGCCGGTGTACGAACAGGGCGCCGGGCATTGCAGTGCAAGCCCGGGCGCGGGCCTTCAGCGGGGAACTTCGCTGTGCGACGCATCTGGACCTTCCTGGCGGATATCATCACCGCGCACTATGCGCTGATCGCCATCGCCGCGCTGGTTGCGACGGCGGCGCTGGCGTTCGGTCTGCCGCGCATCCGCTTCAAGACCGGCCAGGATACCATCGTCGACCCCAACTCCGACGTGTATCAGGAGAACATCCGGTACCAGCGCGAGTTCGGCGGCGACCCGATGCTCGTGCTGTTCGAGGGCGACATCTTCCAGCTCTTCACCCCTGAGAACCGCGCGACCCTACAGGACCTCGAAGCGGAGCTCAACGCCACCGGCGACTTCGAATCCGTGATCACCCCGTACACGGTCGTTGCGTTCGCGCGGGACCAGGTGCTCGAACGGATGCAGACGGCGCCGGCGCAGCTCGCAGCCGACCAGGAGCGCGCGGCGGCCGAGGCCCGCGCCGAAGCCGCAGCCCGCGGCGATCCGCCCGAGGCCCAGGAGGCAGCGGCGCAGGCGGCCCGTCAGCGGGTGTTCGACGAGTTCCAGCGAACGTTCGGCGCCGACATCCAGCGCATCGGCGCTGTCGGCGAGCTGACGCTCGACAACCCGAAGTTCGTCGAGTTCGTCGTGCTCGACGCCGAGGGCAACATCCGCCCCGAGCTCACCGGGGTGTTCCCGGACCGCGAGCACGCCCTCATGGTCGCGCGGCTCGCCGGGAACATGACCATCGACGAGCAGGCCGAGGTCGCCGCCGAGGTCGTCGACCTCGTGAACGCCCGCACCTTCCACGGCCTCACAGTCACGCCGACGGGCTCGCCGCTGCTGATCAAGGAGATCAACGACAGCATGCGGAGCAGCATGCTCAAAATGGCCGCGCTCGCCGTCGTGATCATGACCGCGGTGCTCTTCGTCGTCTTCCGGGCGCGGTGGCGGCCGCTGTCGCTTCCCGTAGTGCTGTTCGGCTGCATCTCCGCGTTCGGGCTCATGGGACTCCTGGGCCTGAACCTGACGATGGTGACCATTTCGGGCCTGCCTATCCTCATCGGACTCGGCGTCGACTTCGCCATCCAGCTCCATAGCCGGATGGAGGAGGAGACCGAACGCCTGGGCGACGCGCGCCAGGGCCTCGTGACCGCGCTCGAGCGCCTCGGGCCGGTCCTGACGCTAGCCCTGCTGGCCGCGACCATCGGCTTCCTCGTGCTCCACATCTCGCGCGTGCCCATGATTCGCGACTTCGGCTCGATGCTGGCCGTGGGGACGTTCATGCTGTTCGTCGGGGCGTTCTTCCTGGTCAACAGCGTGCTCTACCTGCGTGACCGCGGCCGGCGTCCGCAGGCTCCCCGGCCGGCCCGGTTCGAGATGGAGCGTTTCGTCGGCGCGATGACCCGGACGACCGCCGGCAGGGGGCTCGTCGTGCTCGCCATCGCCGGGTTCATCGCCGTGGTCGGCGTGTACCTCGACCGGCGGCTTCCCGTGCAGACGGACCCCGAGCGCTTCGTCCCCGCCGACAGCCGCGTGCTTCGCGACCTCTACCGCGTCCGCGACGTCGCCGGCTCCTCCAGCGAGCTGAACTTCCTCGTTGAAGCGCCCGACGTGACCGACCCGGCGCTCCTGTCGTGGATGCTCGAGTTCGAACGGTCGCTCACAGCGCGGGACGACGTCTTCCTGCGGTCTACCAGCCTCGCAAGCCTCGTAGAGCAGGTCACCGGCAGAGACGACTTCACCCCGGAGGCCATCCGCCGGACGCTCGACGTCACGCCGCCGGCCATCAGGAACACGGCGGTGAGCGACGATCACGCGAGGGCGGCGATGATCTTCGCCATTGGCCCTATCTCTCTCCAGGAGCGCAAGCAGGTCATCGACGAGATCACGGCGGGCCTCAACCCGCCGCCGGGCGTGCTCGTGAAGCCCGCCGGGCTCGCCGTCATCGGCGTCGAAGCGGTCGACGCGCTGTCGGCCAACCGGGACCTCATGTCGTTCGCCGCTCTCGGGGCCATCTTCGTGCTCATGATCCTGGCGTACCGCAACCCGGTTCGCGCCGTGGCCCCGATCCTGCCCGTGATGCTGGCCCTCGGGAGCTCCTCCGTCGTGCTGTACGCGTTTCAGGTGGAGCTGAACCCGCTCACGTCGGTCTCCGGACCGCTCATCATCGCGATGGGGACGGAATTCAGCCTGCTGTTGATGGCGCGTTACTACGAGGAGCGCGAACGCGGGGCGAGCCCGCGGGAGGCGATGGAGCTCGCCTCGCACCGTATCGGGCGCGCGATCACCGCGTCGGGCCTCACCGTGATGGGGGGCTTCGGCGTGCTCGCGTTCTCGGGCTTCCCGCTGCTCGAAAGCTTCGGTCAGGTGACCGCGCTGAACATCGGGCTGTCGCTGTTGAGCGCGCTCCTGGTGCTGCCCGCCCTGCTGGTCTGGGCGGACGAGGGCTTGTGGGCGAAAGCCCCAGAGCGCGGCGCCGAGCCCGTCCGCTGAGCGAGATCGTACGCTCCGGGCCTGTTATGCTGGCTTCGCCGCGCGCACCAGCCGGAGGCGACCTGTGCCCGTCGACAGCTTCAAGTGGGTCCCCCGCAGCATCGCGGGGTACTACCAGACACTCGCGATTCCCGAGCCAGCGTCGATTCCCTGGACGCCCCTCACGAAGCCGCTCTCGGCCTGCCGGTTCGCGCTCGTGACCACGGCCGGGTTCTACCTCCGGGCGTCGCAGCCGCCATTCGACCTCGACCGGGAGCGCCGCGAGCCCCTCTGGGGCGACCCGACGTATCGCGCCATCCCCCGCGGCACCAGACAGGAGGACATCGGCGTCGCCCATCTGCACATCAACACCGAGGACCTGCTCGCCGACATGAACATCGCGCTGCCGCTGCGCCGCTTCGAGGAGCTCGAGGCGGCCGGCGAGATCGGCTCCCTCGCCCCCACGCACTACAGCTTCATGGGCTACCAGGGCGGAACGGAGGCATGGGAGCGCACGTACGGCCCCGAGGTCGCCCGCCGCATGAAGCAAGAGGAGGTCGACGCCGTCCTCCTCACCCCCGTCTGACCGGACTGCTGCCGGAACGCGCCCGTGCTGGCGCGTACGTTCGAGGCTGCGGGGTTCAGCACGGTGTTCGTAACCATGATGCCGTACTTCGCGGAGCGCATGGGGGTCCCGCGGACCCTCGCCGTCGGGTTCCCCTTCGGTCACACGCTAGGCATGCCGAACGACCGCGACATGCAGCTCCGCGTCATCCGCGCGGCGCTGGCGACGCTTCGCGATGCGCCCGCGCCCGGCTTCGTCGCCCACTTCGAGGAGCCCTGGCCCGGCGACTTCGACGAGTGGCGAAAGCGCTGGCAGCCGTCGGAGCCCTCGCCCATCGTGCGCTGGTTCCGCGAGCAGGCCGAGCGGCGCGCCCGCGAGCAGCGGCAGACGTGACGCGGCGCTCCCTGCGCCTCGCGCGTCCCGCTGCTACGATGCGGACGTGACCGCCGACGACTTCGAGCCCGCCACCGAGAACGCGCTGCTCCGCGAAGCGATCCTGCGGCGGATCGACGAGACGGGCGGGATCACCTTCCGCGAGTTCATGGAGCTCGCCCTCTATCACCCGGTCCACGGGTACTACGTCACCCGCGAGCCGATGGGGCGGCGAGGCGACTACCTCACGAGCCCGGAGGTGCATCCGCTGTTCGGCGCGCTCGTGGGCCGCCAGCTTCGCGAGCTGTGGGAGGTGATGGGCCGGCCGGCGCGCTTCGACGTCATCGAGTACGGGCCGGGAACCGGGCTGCTGGCCCGGGACATCCTCCGCTGGGCGTCGACCCAAGACGCGGCGTTCACCGCGGCCATCCGCTACGTGCTCATCGAGACCAGCGACACCCTCCGTGAGCGGCAGCGCCGGACGCTGGCGGCGCTGGGGCTCCCCGAAGGCGCGGCCTCGTGGGCGGACGCGCTGCCCGAAGGCATCGAGGGCTGCGTCCTCAACAACGAGTTCCTTGACGCCCTGCCCGTCCATCGCGTGACCGTCCGCGAAGGCCGCCTGCTGGAGGTGTACGTGGTCCGCGACGGCGGCGGCTTCGCCGAAGCGCTGCGCCCGCCTTCTACGCCCGAGATCGAGGCGTACTTCGACCGGCTCGGGTTGCGTCCGGGCGAGGGATGCGGCGCCGAAGTGAATCTCGCCGCCGTCCGCTGGATGCGCGATGTCGCACGGGCGCTGCACCGCGGGTTCGTCCTCACGTTCGACTACGGCTACCCCGCCGAGGAGCTGTACGCTCCATGGCGCACGCAGGGCACCCTGCTCTGCTTCTACCGCCACAATCCATCGACAGACCCCTACGCCCGCATCGGGAGGCAGGACATCACGGCGTCGGTAGACTTCACGACGCTCATGCGCACGGGCGAGGAGGAGGGGCTGACGACGCTGGGGTTCACGACGCAGGCGCGCTTCCTCGCCGCGCTCGGGATCGGCGAGGCCATCGAGCGCGTGCAGCGCGAGGACCCGTCGGCCCTCGAGGAGTACTATGCGCGCCGCCGGGCCGTGACCGAGCTGCTCGACCCCGCGGGTCTCGGCCGCATCCGCGTGCTGGCGCAGGGGCGGGACGTGGGCACGCCCCGGCTCAGCGGCTTCGCCGAAGCCTGACGGCCACCTCCGGGCAGCGTACACTGTGGGCGTGAGCGGAGGCTACAGCGACCTGCTGATCGACCATCTGCGGACGCCACGCAACACCGGCGTCCTGGACGACGCCAACGGCGTCGCCGTCGTGCGAAATCCCGTCTGCGGGGATAGCGCGACGTTCATGCTGCGGATCGACGACGGGCGCATCACCGCGGCGCGCTTCACCGCGCAGGGGTGCGGCGGGTCCATCGCGGCGTTGAGCCTGACCACCGAGCTTCTGGAAGGCCTGTCTCTCGATGCGGCGTCGCAGCTCGACCGCGACGCCATCGCGGAGGCCGCGGGCGGCTTCCCCTCGAGCAAGATCCACTGCGCCGCGCTCGCCGCCGACGCTGTGCGCCTCGCGCTCGCCGATTACGCGCGCCGCGCCGCGTCAGCATGAAGCCGCCTACAGGCCGACGCTCTCGAGAAACTCCCGCACGGTCCGGTTGAAGAATTCCGGCTGATCGATGTTGGCGGCGTGGCCCGCGCCGGGAATCACTACCTTGCGCGCGCCCGGGATTTTCGCCGCCATGTAGTCCGTCCCCGCGAAGTACCGCTTGTCGCGCTCGCCGACGATGATGAGCGTGGGCACGGCGATGGACGGAAGGGCATCGATAATCCGCGAATCGAACTGCGCGAGCATGCCCTCCGCGGCCATTGCGAGCCCCTCCGCCGAACGGTGCAGCGCCCGCGTCGCCTCGATCTCGGGGCTCCCGCGCAGCGCCTCGAGCCCCTCCTCACGCAGACGCTTCGCCATGCCGAACGCGAAGTCATTCCACTGCGCCCGGGCGTCGGCATTGCGGTACCCCGGCCCGGTGTCGCACAGGATGAGCGCGCGCACGCGTTCGGGATGGGCGACGTAGAACGCCAGGGACATGTACCCGCCCAGGGACAGCCCACCCACCACCGCCTCTCGCTCACCGAGGTAGTCGAGGAGCGCGGCCATGTCGGCAATGGTGAGCGCCTCGCTGTACGCCTTCGGATCGGGCGGGCTGTCGGTGCCGCCATGGCCCCGCATGTCCCATGCGATGACCCGGTACCGGTCTCCGAGCGCCTCGCCCTGGCCCCGCCACATGCGCCCCGTGGCGCCGTACCCGTGCGTCAGGAGGATGGGAAACCCCGACCCCCACTCCTCCCAGTGGATGGTGATTCCGTTGATGACGGCGTCGGGCACCGCTGCCCCCTTTCGAATCGCTGCCCTGTATTATCACGGGCGATGACTACGGGCCAGCCCGTCCTCCGCTCGTTGCGGCCGCCCGACCTGCCGCAGGTGTTCGACCTCCTGCGCACGTGCTTCGTGGGCACGCCGGCCGACCACTTCGTGAAGCAGCACCTGTACGACTCGACCTTCCGCCCCTGGCAGGGACGCGTCGCCGAGATGGACGGGCGGATCGTGGCCTACGTGCGCATCTTCGACCGGCGGATGCGCGTGCGCGGCGTCCCGTTGCGAGCCGCGGGCATCGGCTCCGTCGCGACGCATCCCGACTTCCGCCGCCGCGCGCTGGCGTCGGCGCTCCTCACCGACGCCATCGGTGTCATGGAGCGGCGAGGGTACGCCATCTCGTTCCTGTACACGGGCGTCATGCCGCTGTACGAGCGCCTCGGCTGGCGAGTCGTCGCGCAACCGTATCTGCGCGCGCCGGTCGCCGCAGCGGCGGGTCTGGAGGCGGACCGCGCGTACGCGGTTCGGAGCTTCGACGTCGCCGATCTGCCCGC
>JBBING010000067.1:0-1334 GCA_037444005.1 Chloroflexota bacterium | reverse complement strand
TCGCTGAGGCCGCCCGGCGCGCCTCGACGCTCGGCCTGACGATGGTGTACTGCCAGGCGCCCGCCGACAGCGCCATCGCGGACGCGTTCCGCGCGTGTCCCGGGGCGGAGTCGCGTCCTACCGGGCGCGCGCCCGACATGCAGCTTCTCGTGCGGCCCGATCGGGTCCTTCGCGGCCTGCTCCTCGTGCTCCGCCGCGCGGCTCGCGAGACGTCCGGCCCGGATGCGGCGCTGGCCATCGGCGACATCGGCGTACGCCTGTCCGGGGAAGGCGCCGAGATCGTCGCGCCCGCCCCGAACGCCGTCCGCCTCGACCGCTACGATGCGGTGCTCGCGCTGCTGGGGCAACGAAGCGTGGTCGAATGCCTCGAGCCGAGGACGCCCGCGCCGGCGGCGGCCATCGACCGGCTCGAGGCGGCCCTCCCGCCCTGCGCGTACCACTTCTGGTACTCCGACCGCATCTGAGGCCGGCCGCCGTTCAGCGCGCGGTCCATCCGCCGTCGACGGTATAGAAGGCGCCGGTCACGTAAGAGGCGTCGTCCGACGCGAGAAACGCCGCGACCTTCGCGACCTCCTCCGGCTTGCCCATGCGGCCCATGGGCGTCTGCTGGTTAATCCAGGCGGTGAGCTCGGGACTGTCGAGGATGGGCTGGTTCATCTTCGTCTCGATGAACCCCGGACAAATGGCCACCACGCGCACGCCGCGCGGAGCATAACGGATGGCCCACTCTTTCGTGAGGCCGATGACCGCGTGCTTCGACGCCGTGTATGCCCCGGCCATGCCCAGTCCCACCAGACCCAGCACCGACGCCAGGTTGATGATGACGCCGCGGCCCCGCGTCGCCATGCGCTCGGCCGTGTGCTTCACCCCGAAGTAGACGCCGTCGAGGTTCACGGCCATCGTCGCCTCCCAGTCGTCGGGCCGGGCGATGCCCGCGTTGTTCACCATGATGTCGACGCTGCCGTACTCCCGCTCTGCCGCGTCGACCAGCGCGCGAACCTCGTCCTCCCGCGCGACGTCGCACCGGACGAACCGCGCGTCCCCGCCCGCCGCGACAATGTCCCGCGCGGTGGCCTCGCCCGTCGTTTCGTCGATGTCGGAGACCACCACCTTCGCCCCTTCGCGGGCAAACTCCAGGGCGATAGCCCGCCCGATCCCGATGCCCGCGCCCGTCACGATGGCGACCCTGTCCTTCAACCGCATGGCTCCATGCCGCTCCTTTCTTCGTCGTTCCGCGCGAGTCTAACAACGCGAGAACCGAGCCGGAACCCGGCACCGGACGCGATCTGCCTCATTGAAAGGGTTACCGAACGGGGAGCGTTGCCTCAGAATCA
>JBBING010000066.1:0-12494 GCA_037444005.1 Chloroflexota bacterium | reverse complement strand
GCGGGGCGGGACGGCGAGCGCGCGAACCAGAGGGCCGGAAGTCGAGCCGCTCCATGACGGGCGGACCAGCGCTTCGGGGCCCCACCGTCCGGCGGCGCACCACCCCGCCGCAACGCGACCGAGCCCCGGTCCGCCGCCACCGTTGGCGCCGCAGTTCGTGGCGCGGCAGGAGACCCACGAGCATGGCGTATCGCGTCACCCTCATCCCCGGAGATGGCACAGGCCCCGAAATCATCGAAGCGGCCCGGCGTGTCCTGGAAGCCACCGGCGTCGAATTCGACTGGGACGTCCAGGACGTCGGCGTCAACGTGATGGAGAAGGAGGGCACGCCCCTTCCCCAGCGAGCCATCGACTCCCTGCGTCGGAACAAGGTCGGGCTCAAGGGTCCGGTCACCACGCCCATCGGCACCGGATTTCGCAGCGTCAACGTGGCGCTCCGCAAGGAGCTCGAGCTGTACGCGTGCGTGCGCCCGTGCAAGCTCTATCCCGGCGTCCGCACCCGATACGACAAGGTCGACCTCGTCGTCGTCCGCGAGAACACCGAGGACCTGTACGCAGGCATCGAGTTCGAGAAGGGGTCGCCGTACATCGACCGGCTCCGCGCCATGGTCGAGGAGAGCGGCCAGGGCACCATCCGCCCCGACGCGGGCGTGAGCATCAAGACCATCAGCGAATTCGGCACGCGCCGCATCGTGAAGTACGCCTTCGAGTACGCCCGCGAGAACGGCCGGCGGAAGGTCACCGCGGTCACGAAGGCCAACATCATGAAGCACACCGACGGCCTCTTTTACGCCGTGGCCCGCGAGGTCGCAAAAGACTACCCCGACATCGAGTACGAAGAGGTGCTGGTCGACGCCATGTGTATGCAGCTGGTCCAGCGCCCCGAGAACTACGACGTCCTGGTGCTGCCGAACCTCTACGGCGACATCATCTCGGACCTGTGCGCGGGGCTCATCGGCGGCCTCGGCGTGGCGCCCGGCGCCAACATCGGGGAGCACGCCGCGCTCTTCGAGGCCATCCACGGCAGCGCGCCCAAGTACGCCGGCCTGAACAAGGTGAACCCGATGGCCGTCATGTTCTCCGGCATGCTCATGCTCCGCTATCTGGGCGAGAAGGACGCGGCGGACCGCCTCGAACGGGCGCTCGCCGAGGTCATCCGCGAGGGGAAGTCGGTCACTTACGACATGAAGCCAACACGCGACGATCCGACCGCCGTCGGAACGTCGCAAGTGGCGGATGCCGTGATCGAGAAGCTGCGGGCCATGGCGCCTGCGAAATAATCGTCTCTATCCCTGACGGACGGCACTGGTGCCTCAGGCCGACCGGAAGGAGACTGTGGAAGGGCCGCCCGCACCCGACGAGCGCGCCGCAGATCACACGGAGGCAGAAGGAGCGTTTCCATGCCGAGAAAAAAGGTAACCATCGTCGGCGCCGGCATGACCGGCGGCAGCATGGTGCAACGCCTGGCCGAGAAGAACATCTGCGACATCGTGGTCCAGGACATCCCCGAGTTCTATCAGCACCACGGGAAAGCGCTCGATATCAAACAGTCGGGGCCGATCCTGGGCTTCGAGACGAACATCGTGGCCACCGACGGCTGGGACGAGACGGCGGGGTCCGACGTCGTCATCCTGACGGCGGGCGTGCCGCGGAAGCCGGGCATGAGCCGCGAGGACCTGTTGAACGCCAACGCCGAGATCGTCGCGGACAAGGCGCGCAACGCGGCGCGGCTCTCTCCGAACGCTGTCATCATCGTTTTCGCGAACCCGATGGATGCCATGTGCCACGTCGCGATGCAGGCGTCGGGCTTCCCCCGCGAGCGCGTCATCGGCCAGGGCGGGATGCTCGACAGCACCCGCTTCCGCACGTTCCTCGCGATGGAGCTGGGCGTCTCGCCGCGTGACGTGCACGCCTACGTGCTCGGCGGCCACACCGACACGACGATGGTCCCCATCGTCAGTCTGGCCGAGGTCGGCGGGATGCCCGTCACCAGCCTCATCCCGAAGGAACGGCTCGACGCCATCGTCGAGCGGACTATGAAGGGCGGCGCCGAGCTGGTGCAGCTCTACAAGACCGGCTCCGCGTACTTCGCGCCATCGGCCGCCACCATCGCCATGACCGAAGCCATCCTGCTCGACGAGGGCCGACTCATGCCGTGCTCGGTGCTGCTCAAGGGCGAATACGGAGTGGACGGCGTTTTCTGCGGCACGATGGTGAAGCTCGGCGAGGGCGGCGTGCAGCAGGTGTACGAGGTGCCCGTGTCTGCCGAGGAGCGGGCCGCCATCGTGCGCGCCGCCGAGGCGACTCGCGAGCTGGTGCAGCTTCTGGGGCAGGCCGCGAAGGTTTGAGCCGGCCCCGGCTGGAAAGGTGAATCGATGACCAGTCAGACCTCGGTCGGCGTACGCGACATCCACGTCGACCAGATCGAACAGGCGGTGAAGGAGCTCTGCATCACCGCAACCCACGTCCTTCCCGACGACGTCGTGGCGGCGTTGCAACGCGCGAAAGACACGGAGGAATCGCCGCTGGGGAAGCAGATCCTCATCGAGCTGCTCGAGAACGTCGACCTGGCGAAGCGCGAGATGCTACCCCTCTGTCAGGACACCGGCACCGCGGTCGTCATGGTCGAGATCGGACAGGACGTGCACATCGTAGGCGGCTCGCTGCAGGACGCCATCAACCGCGGCGTGGGGGCCGGCTACACCGAGGGCTACCTCCGGGCCTCCATCGTCGACCGGCCCTTCTCTGCCCGCATCAACACCAAGAACAACACCCCGGCGGTTATCCACACGGAGATCGTGCCCGGGGACAAGCTCAAGATCCGCCTCATCCCCAAGGGAGGCGGGTGCGAGAACATGAGCCGCTTCCAGGTCATGCTGCCCGCGGCGGGCAAGAAGGGCATCGAGCAGTTCGTGCTGCGCACCGTCGAAGAGTCGGGCGGGAACCCCTGCCCGCCGGTCATCGTCGGCGTAGGCATCGGCGGCTCGGCTGAGTACGCGATGTACCTGGCCAAGAAGGCCATCACCCGCAAAGTCGGTGAGCATCACCCCGACCCGGAGACGGCGGAATTCGAGCGGGAGCTGCTCGAGAAGGTCAACGCGCTGGGTGTCGGCCCGCAGGCGGTCGGCGGCACCACCACCGCGCTCGCCGTCAACATCGAGTGGTACCCGACGCACATCACCTCGCTTCCGGTCGCCGTCAACCTGCAGTGCCACAGCGCACGCCAGAAGGAGGTCGTGCTCTAGCCATGCCCGTCGAGTTCAAGGGAGACGAGGTGCTGGTGAGCGCGCCGCTCACCGAGGAGGACGTCGCGAAGCTGCGCGTCGGCATGCACGTCAAGATCAACGGCGTCATCTACACCGCACGGGACGCCGCCCACCGGCGCCTTGTGCAGGCGCTGGACGAAGGCAAGCCGCTCCCCGTCGACCTCAAGCACCAGATCGTGTACTACGTCGGCCCCACGCCGGCGCGCCCTGGCCGCGTCATCGGCTCAGCCGGTCCCACGACGTCGATGCGCATCGACCCGTTCACGGTACGGCTGCTCGAGGCGGGAGTGCTCGCGTCCATCGGAAAAGGCGGACGCGGCCCCGCGGTGAAGGAGGCGTTGCAGAAGTACCACGGCGTGTACTTCATCGCCATCGGTGGGGCCGGCGCCGTGTTGTCGAAGACCATCAAGAGCGCCGAAGTGGTGGCGTACGAGGACCTGGGGACCGAGAGCATCAAGCGGCTCGAGGTGGAGAACTTCCCGGCCATCGTGTGCTGCGACATGTACGGCGGCGATTTGCTCCTGGAGGGGAAGGAGAAGTACCGCAAGCAAGAGGTGCTGGGCGACTACGTCTCCGTCCCGCCCGCGGCCGCCGCCGGCTAGCGCCCTCGCCCGAACGCGCGCCGAAGCCCGGAGCCTCGCGCCCCGGGCTTCGTTGTCGGCGAGCGGTGAACTCTAGGCGTTCCCGAGGATGGGCACGACGCGAGCGGCGGCTTCGGCGTGCAGGTAGCGGATGAGCTTCTCGCGCAGCGGACGCAAAGGCGCGAGGCTCTCGTTGACGACGGAAGGCTCCACCACGGGCGCCAGGCGCGCCAGCTCGCCCCGCAGCCGCTCGTATTCTTTCCGCTGGTCGCTCAGCTTGAGCGACGCGGCTCCGTCCATCTCGACCCCCGCGAGCGACGCCGCCAGCGCCCGCGCTTCGGCGTCGTCGCACCGGGCGAGGGCGTCGCGCGCTTCGACCAGCAGCTCGCGCATCTTCCGGCACTCTGAGGCGAGCGTTTCGACCGCGCCATCGAGCCGGCCGGCGACGATACCGAGCAGCAAGAGCGAGAACGACAGCTCGGCGCGCGTATAGTCCGTCTGCGCCTCGGGCAGGGCATGGGTCATCACGATGGCCTGAATGCCCTGGAGCACCTCTTCCGGATACGGTCTCATTTCATCCGCCTTCGATGAGTTCGAGGATCTCGACCTCAATGTGCGGGTTGATGTGGGCCGTGAGGGCCAGCAAGACGTCGCGGGTCTTCCCTTCGCAGAAGGACCGCGCCCCGGTGAGAAAGATGGTGGCGAGCTTCACGTTGCCCAGTACTTCGTAGAACTTGACGGCGTCGCGGTCCACCTTCAGGCCGGAGTACTCCTCGTACAAGCGATAGAACTCCTCACGGTCGAGCAGCCCGCCGACGCGGCTGTCGCCCGCCCACCGCCAGGAGCGCAGGCACACCCACGCCACGTCTTCCATCGGGTCGCCCAGGTGCGCCATCTCCCAGTCGAGCACGCCGGTGATTCCGCGCTCGCGGTCGTACAGGAAGTTGCCGGTGCGGTAGTCGGCGTGGACGACGCAGATTTTCTGGGCGACGGGCTGGTGACGCTTCAGCCAGCTCAGAGCAAGCTCCAGCACGGGCTGGGGCTCGAGGGCGTCCTTGCGCATCACCGTTTCCCAGCGTTCGATTTCGAGTTCCGCGCAGTGCGCCGGGGAAGGCGGCACGCCGAGGAAATCGAGCCCCAGCGCTTGCCAGTCCAGGTTGTGGATGCGGGCCAGGATCTCGGCCTTCTGCCGGGCGATCTTCGGACGGACCTCGGCGAACTCCGGGGACGACACCAGCGTCCGGGCGTCGGTCTGGCCCGGCAGCCGCCCCATGACGAAGAACGGTCGCTCCAGCCACTTCCCGTCCGTCTCGAGCCAGTAGACCGGCGGCACAGGGACCCCGCTGTTCTGGAGCGCGGCGTAGAGGCGGAACTCGAGGTCGCGTTCGGTCTCCAAGAGGCTCGCCGTGGGGTCGCGTCGCACGATGAACCCCTGGGTGACTTCACGGTCGCCCTCGCGCCAGTGGGCGTCGAAGGACCACGTCTCGCGAGAGGCGCCGCCGGGGATGCGGGCGATGTTCGACACCCGCAGGTCGGAGACGTGCGGCATCCGATGGCGCAGGTACGCGACGAGCTGCTGTTCCTGCATGGGCGCTTCGGGAATACCCAACGCGAACGCGAGTGTCAACGGCCGAACGGGCCCATCGGCAGGCTATTCGGCCGTCGGCCCTCCTTTGGCGGCGCGCACGGTGTTCACGAGCAGCATCGTCACCGTCATTGGGCCCACGCCACCCGGCACCGGCGTGATCCACGACGCCTTCTGCGCGACGGCGTCGAAGTCGACGTCGCCCACGAGGCGGTACCCGCTCTTCCGCGACGGGTCGGGCACAGGATTATTGCCGACGTCGATGACGACGGCCCCCTCGCGGACCATGTCGGCCGTGATGGCCCGCGCGCTGCCCATGGCGGCCACCAGGATGTCCGCCTGCCGGGTGAACGACGCGAGGTCGCGCGTGCCGGTGTGACAGACGGTGACGGTGGCGTTGGCGCCGGGCGCCTTCTGCATGAGAAGACCGGCGAGCGGTTTGCCGACCAGGTTCGAGCGGCCGCAGACGACCACGTGGCGCCCTTCGGGGCTCTCGCCGATGCGCCGCAGAAGCTCGACCACGCCCGCAGGCGTGGCCGGCGGAAACGTGGGCTCGCCGCGGAACAGGCGTCCCAGGTTCACGGGGCTCTGCCCGTCGACGTCCTTCGCGGGGTCGACCGCGAGGTCGAGTGTCGACTCGCTGATCTGCGGCGGATACGGCTTCTGGATGAGGATGCCGTGCCAGCGGGCGTCGCGGTTCAGGCGTTCGACCAACGCCAGCGCCTCGGCGGGCGAGACGTCGGCCGGGAGCCGGAACGTCTCGCTCTCGACGCCGATCTCGGCGCAGGCCTGCGTCTTCGACGCGACGTAGCTGACGGACGCGGGGTTGTCGCCCATGAGGATCACGGCGAGGGCGGGGACGACGCCGCGGGCGCGGAGGGCAGCCACCTCCGTCTTCAGCTCCTCGCGGATGGCGCCCGAGATCTGCCTGCCGTCGATGATACGCGCGGTCACGAAGCTATCGTAACCTGAAGACCTGCCTGGGACCATGAAACATGGTCGGCCGCGCCGGACTTTCCTACAATCTGGACATGCCCTACGCCATCGGAGTCGACGCCGTCGAGCTGCATCGCGTGCAGCGAGCGCTGGAGCGCCACGGCCAGCGGTTCCTCGACCGCATCTACACCCCCGTGGAAATGGCGTTCTGCCGCGGCCGCCTTCCCGAGCTCGCAGCCCGCTTCGCCGCCAAGGAAGCGACCATGAAGGCCCTCGGGACAGGCGCCCGGGGCCTCGCCTGGCGCGAGATCGAAATCCTCCCGAACCGCAGAGGAAAGCCCATGATCTTCCTCCACGGGAAGGCCGCCGAGCGCGGTCGCGCCATCGGCATGCGGGACATGGATGTGAGCCTGACCCACTCCCGCGAGCTCGCCATCGCCATCGTCGTCGGCTTTTCGACGGAGGAGGTGGACCGCGGGGCCGCGAGGTCGGGGCTGATCGAATGGCTGCGCGCGCGAGGGCTGCTGTGAAGCTGGTGACCGTCGAGCAGATGCGCGCGCTGGAGCAGGCCGCGGCCGAAGCCGGCCGGCCGCCCAGCGTGCTCATGGAAGAAGCGGGGCTCGCCGTGGCGCAGGAAACGTGGATGGCGCTCGGCCTCGTCGCCGACCGGTCGGTCCTCGCGCTGATCGGGCCGGGGAACAATGGCGGCGACGGCCTCGTGGCGGCGCGGCATTTGGCCGACTTCGGCGCGAAGGTCGGCGTCTATTTGCTTCGGTCGCGCAGCGAAGACGACCCCAACTACCGGCAGGTCATCGAGCGGAACATCCCCGTCGGGCAGGTCGAGGACGATCCGGATCTGGCGGGGCTCCGCGAGGCGCTCGCAGGCGCCGACGCCGTCATCGACGCCCTCCTGGGTACGGGACGTGCCCGGCCCATCGAAGGGCCGCTCGCAGCGATCCTCGACGCCCTGCGCGAGCGCCAGGCGCTGCCGGACCCCCCGCTGGTCGTCGCGGTCGACCTGCCCACCGGCGTCGACGCCGACACCGGCGCCGCCGACCCCAGAGCGGTGCGCGCCGACCTCACGGTGACGATGGGATTCGCGAAGGTGGGGTTGTACTGCCTTCCGGGCGCTGAGCTCGCGGGCAGGGTGCAGGTCGTCGATATCGGCATCCCCGCAGAGGCCGCCCGCGACCTGCCGTACGAGCTGCTCGACACGACCTGGGTGAAGGAGCGGCTTGCCGAACGTCCCCGCGGCGCGAACAAGGGAACGTTCGGACGGATCCTGGTCTGCGGGGGCAGCGAGCGGTACATCGGCGCGCCGCGCCTCTGCGCCGCCGCCGCGTACCGCGTGGGAGGCGGGCTCGTGACGGTGGCGTGCCCGCGGTCCATCGCCTCGGCGGTCGCGGCTGGTCTCGACGAAGCCACCTACCTTCCGCTCCCGGAGGCGGCGGGCCTCCTGGCCGAGGACGCGTCCGCCGAGCTGCGGCGCGAAACCGCGGCGTACGACGTGATCGCCGTCGGCCCCGGCCTCGGGCGGGGCGCCGGGCCTTCGCGGTTCGTCCGGGAGACGCTGCTCGCGCCGCTTCCCGGCGGCCCTCGCGCCGCCGTAATCGACGCCGACGCGCTGAACGCGCTCGCGGAGGAGCCACGCTGGTGGACGCGCCTCGCGCTGCCGTCGGTCTTGACGCCGCACCCCGGCGAGCTGTCCCGGCTCGCCCGCCGGACCATCGCCGCCATCCAGTCCGACCGGTTGGGCGCGGCGCTCGAGTGTGCGCGGCAGTGGGGACAGGTGGTCGTGCTCAAAGGGGCGTACACGGTCGTCGCCTCCCCCGACGGCCGCGCCGTCGTGAGCCCGTTCGCGAACCCGGCGCTGGCGTCGGCGGGAACGGGCGACGTGCTCGCGGGGGCCATCGCCGGCCTTTTGGGCCAGGGCATGGCCCCGTTCGACGCGGCGGCGTGCGGCGTCTATCTCCACGCGAAAGCGGCGGAAGAGGTCTGCGAGGACATCGGCGACCGCGGACTTCTGGCGAGCGATCTTCTCGAGGCCCTACCCCGGTCCATCCGGGTCGTGCGCGAGGGCGTCATTCGCACGAAAGGGGCGCCTCGCTTCGACCCGCTGGAGATGTTCCTGCGCCCGTGAGAATGCTATAGTTGCCATCGGCGGGGACCAGCGCCCCTCTCGGGGCAGGAGGGAGTCGCGTGAACCAGGAGGGCCAGCCCACCGCCAGCCGCCTCGGCCTTCTGTTCCCCGGTCAGGGTTCGCAGCACCGCGGCATGGGGAAGCGCGTCGCGGAGCTCTCCCAGGCCGCGCGCGACATCTTCAACCGCGCCGACGAGATCCTCGGGTTCCGGATCTCCCGCGTGTGCTTCGAGGGCACCGACGAGGAACTCGAGGCTACCGAGAACACACAGCCCGCGATCCTCACCACGAGCATGGCGTACCTCGCGTACCTGCGTGAGCGCGCCGCCCAGATGGGCCGGCGGCTGCGGCCGCGGCTCGTGGCCGGCCACAGCCTGGGGCAGTTCAGCGCGGCGGTGGCCGCCGACTCCCTGAGCTTCTCCGACGCCCTCAAGCTCGTGCTCGAGCGCGGCAGGATCATGGCCGAGTGGGCGAAGTCTCGCCCTGGCGGCCTGGCGACCGTGCTCGGCCTGCACGAGCACGTGGTGACCGAAATCTGCGAGCGCGAGTCGCCAGAGGGCGATGTGGGCGTCGCCGTGATCAACTCGCCGGGTCACACGGTCGTGGCCGGCGAGATGACCAAGCTGCAGCGGGTGCTCGAGCAGGCGAGGCAGCGGGGCGCAAAGATCATCCGGCTTCCCATCAGCGTGCCCGGCCACATCCCCGCCATGAAGGACGCCGCCGACCGGCTGGCGCGCAAGATGGACGAAATCCAGTTCCGCGATCCGTCGGAGCCGATCGTCTCGAACATCTCGGGCCGGCTGCTGACGACGGCGGAAGACGTCAAGCAGGAGCTGGGCGACCAGATCTGCAACGCCGTGCACTGGGCTCGCTGCATGCTCGAGATGATGAGCCGCGGCGTGTCCGATTTCATCGAGGTCGGGCCCGGCCAGGCGCTCTCCAAAATCTCGCGGCGCATTTCCGAGCGCGCCAACGTCCTGTCCGCCGAAGAAGCCGACGCCGAAGCCCTCGCGGCGCTGGCGTTGCCGCTGGATGCGCCCGCCCGCGCGGAGGCCGCGCATTGACCTACGCCCCGCCCTTCGGACGGCGCGTGGTCGTCACCGGACTCGGCGCCGTCACCCCGCTCGGAAGCACGGTCCGCGACTTCTGGGACGGCCTCGTCAACGGCCGCTCCGGCATCGGGCGCATCACCCTGTTCGACCCTTCGGCGTTCGAGGTGCAGATCGCCGGCGAGGCGCGCGACTTTCATCCCGAGGAGGTCATCCCGAGCAAAGAGCTGCGCCGCATGGACCGCAACGCGCAGTTCGCCGTCGTCGCCGCGACGCAGGCGGTCGCGGACGCCGGGCTCGTCATCGACGACACGAACCGCTACGACGTGGGCGTCATCTTCGGGTCTGCCGGCGGCGGATACGAGACGCTACTCGCGAATCAGGAGGCGTTCGCCGAAAAAGGTTGGCGCCGCGTCTCCCCCTTCCTCATCGCCCACATGCTGCCCGACGCTGCGTCCGGTCACATCGCCATCGCTCTGGGCGCCAGCGGCCCGAACTTCTGCGTCGCCTCCGCCTGCGCGAGCGGCACGGGCAGCGTCGGCGAGGCGTGGGAGACCATCCGCCGCGGCGATTGCGAGGTCGTGATCGCAGGGGCCACCGATGCCCCCATCCTGCCGGTCATCCACGCGGGCTTCCACGCCCTGCGCGCGCTGGCTAACGACCCCGAACGGCCCGAGCGCGCCTGTCGCCCCTTCGACCTCAATCGCACCGGCTTCGTCGTTGGCGAAGGCGCGGGCGCGCTGGTGCTGGAGAGCCTCGACCACGCGCTCCGGCGCGGCGCCCGCATCTACGCCGAGGTCTGCGGCTACGGGACGAGCGCCGACGCGCACGACATGGTCGCGGCTCACGAATCTGGCGAGCCGGCCGCCCACGCGATGAAGCTGGCGCTCCGCAAGGGCGGCGTCGACCCGGCCGAGGTCGACTACATCAACGCCCACGGCACGGGCACGCCGCTGAACGACCGCGTCGAAACCCTGGCCATCAAGCTCGCCTTCGGAGACCACGCCCGAAAGCTGGCCGTCTCGTCCACGAAGTCGATGACCGGCCACTTGATGGGCGCGGCCGGGGCGATCGAGAGCGTCGCGTGTGTCCTGGCGGTGTACCACGACATCATCCCGCCGACCATCAACTACGAGACCCCGGACCCCGACTGCGACCTCGACTACGTGCCCAACGTCGCCCGGCACACCACGGTGCGCGCCGCCCTGTGCAACAATGTGGGCCTGGGCGGGCACAACGCCGCCGTCATTTTCCGCAAGTACGAAGCCTAGGGACGCCTTCCGGAGCGCGATCACCCCCTTCCCGAACGGGCGTTCGTCGCGTATACTCGGCCCGACATGGAGGTCAACGGCGGAGCCCGTACCCGGCGCTTCTCGGGCTACCCTCGCCGGCGCTGGCGTGGCCGTCCCCGTCCCCCCGTCCTCCCCGAAGGTCCGTTCCCGCCGCTCATCCAGCGTCTCCTGGCGCTCCGGGGCTGCCACACACCCCGGGAAGCCGAAGCCTTCCTCTACGGCGGCGCGGCCAGCCCGAATCCGTTCCGGCTCCCGGACATGGAACCCGCAGTCGAAAGGCTGCGGCGCGCCTGCCGCGACGGCGAGGTCGTCGCCGTCTACGGCGACTTCGATGTCGACGGCACGACCGCGTGCGCCATCCTGACCGAGGGGTTGAGCGCGCTGGGCGCCCGGCCGGTGCCCTATCTCCCCGACCGCTTCGCCGAGGGCTACGGCCTCAACGTGCAGGCCATCGAGGGCTTGCGACGCCGGGGCGCCACGTTGCTGCTCACGGCCGACTGCGGCACGAGCTCGGTAGAGGAGATCGCCTTCGCCCGCTCCCGCGGGATGGACGTCATCGTTCTCGATCACCACAGCGCGCCGCCGGAGCTCCCGGCGGCGCTGGCGCTCGTCAATCCGAAGCTGCCCGGAGCCGACGTCGACGGAATGGCCGACCTGGCGTCCTGCGGCCTCGCCCTGCAGCTCATGGCCGCCCTGTACGACGCCTCGGGCCGCGCGTTGGATGAGGATCGTTATGTCGATCTCGTCGCCCTCGGCACCGTCTGCGACGTCGCCCCCCTCACCGGCGCGAACCGCGACCTGGTCCGCCGCGGACTCAAAGCTCTCGCGCGGACGCAACGCCCCGGGCTGAGCGCCCTCATGGAGGCGGCAGGCGTCGACCCCGCGGGCGTCACCACGGACCACATCGCCTTCGCCCTCGGCCCGCGTCTGAACGCCGCCGGGCGCATGGCCCACGCGCGCCTCGCGCTGGAGCTCCTGACGACCGCCGACGAACGCCGCGCCCGGTCGCTCGCCGCAGAGCTCGATCGGCTCAACGCAGATCGCCAGCGCGCCACGAACGACGCCATCGCCCGGGCGGGAGCGGCGATCGAACGCCAGGGCGATCGCCCGCTGGTGATGCTGGGGGACCCCGCCTTCTCGTCGGGCATCGTGGGTTTGGTCGCCGCCCGGATCGCCGAGCGCTGGTACCGCCCCGCCGTCGTGTACGAGCACGGGCCCTCCACCAGCCGGGCGTCCTGCCGCAGCATCCCCGAGTTCGACATCACGGGGGCGCTCCGCGAGATGCCCGAGCTCTTCCTGCGGTTCGGGGGCCACCATCAGGCAGCGGGCTTCACCGCGGAGAACGACCGCCTCGACCAGATCCGCGAGCGCCTCGAGGCCATCGCCGAGCGTGAGCTCGCGGGCGTGACCCTCGCCCCCGTCATCGACATCGACGCGGCTGTATCGCTGCACGCCGTGACGGGCGAGGAGGTCCGGTGGCTGCGGCTGCTCGGCCCCTTCGGCGCCGGCAACCCCGAGCCGACGTTCCTGGCGCGCGGCCTCGAAGTGGTCGACCAGAGGGCCGTCGGCGCCGACGGCGACCACCTTCGCCTGCGCCTGCGGTCGGGAACGGTCGTCTGGCCGGCCATCGCCTTCCGGCAGGCGG
>JBBING010000065.1:0-12575 GCA_037444005.1 Chloroflexota bacterium | reverse complement strand
GGTGCTTTCGCTAACTTCACCTCACCGTTTCCACCGCGAAGAGCGTAGAGCCCGGGTCCGCGTTGCGTTCCGTCACGGACGCCTGTTCTGGTATACTTCGGTCCGGCCGGCGGTCGTGGGCAGGACCGCCGGCACTACCAGAAGGAGACGGCCGAGACCCCGGTGTCTGGGCCGTACTTTATGCCAGCGATCGTCGTTATCGGCGGTCAGTGGGGCGACGAAGGCAAAGGACGTATCGTCGACCTCCTCGGCCGCAATGCCCGAATCGTCGCGAGATACTCGGCAGGGAATAACGCCGGCCATACCATCGTCAATCCGCTGGGCAAGTTCGTCCTGCATCTTGTCCCCGCAGGCATCTTTTACCCCGACAAGATCTGTCTCATCGGGAATGGCGTCGTCGTCGACCCCGCGACGCTGCTGAACGAGATCGACAGCCTCGCCGCCCACGGCATCAGCGTCGACCGGCTGTTCGTGAGCGATCGCGCCCACGTCATCATGCCGTATCACCGCCTCATCGACCAGCTCGACGAAGCCCGCAGGGGCCCCGCCGCCATCGGAACGACGGGCCGCGGCGTCGGGCCGTGCTTCGTCGACAAGGTCGGCCGGATGGGCGTGCGCGTCGGCGACCTCATCAATCCCGAGGCGCTGCGCCAGCGCCTGTCGTTTGTGCTGCCCTTCAAGAACGAGCTGCTGACGAAGATCTACGGCGCCGAGCCGCTGGACCTCGAGGCGGTGCTCGAAGAGTACGAAGCGTACGGACGGCGGCTCGCCCCGTTCGTGCGCGACACCGCGCCCATCGTTCACGAGGCGCTGCGAGCCGGTGAGACGGTGCTGCTCGAAGGGGCGCAGGGGGCGCTGCTCGACCTGGACGCGGGCACGTATGAGTTCGTGACGTCGTCGGTGCCGTCGTCGTCGGCGGGCGGCGCGGGCGTGGGCATCGGCATCGGGCCGACGGACATCGAGAAAGTCGTCGGCGTGTACAAGGCGTACATGACGCGCGTGGGCAATGGCCCCATGCCGTCGGAGCTGCTGGACGAGACGGGGAACATTCTCCGGCTGGAGGGACAGGAGTTCGGGGCGACGACGGGCCGGCCGCGCAGGTGCGGATGGTTCGACGCGGTGGCCTCGCACTACAGCGCCATGGTGAACGGCGTCACCCACGCCGTGCTGACGCGGCTCGACGTGCTCGACAAGTTCCCGTCCATCGCCATCTGCGTGCGCTATAGGCTCGACGGCCGGACGCTGGACACGCTGCCGGCGAGCGTGGCCGACATGCAGCGCGTCGAGCCGGTGTGGGAGGAGCTTCCGGGCTGGCAGCGGCCGACGGGTCACATCCGGCGGTTCCAGGACCTGCCGCCACAGGCGCGGGCGTACGTCGAGCGGATCGAAGAGCTGCTGGACGTGCCGATCGTCATCGTCTCGGTGGGTCCCGAGCGGGACCAGGCGATCATCGTGAACGAGCTGTTCTGAGGCGCGATGGGCGACGCCCTGAACCTGTGGCTTCACATCTTCGCGGCGACGCTCTGGGTGGGGCCCCAGGTCTTTCTGTTCGTCGCGGTCATCCCCGGCGTGCGGCAGGTGACGGACGCGGCTGAGCGCAGCCGGGTCCTACGGGTCGTGGTCTACCGCTTCGGCTATCTGAGTCTCCTGGCGATGGCGATCCTCATCGGCACGGGCGTGCAGAACATCCGCTACGCCAACGAAACCTACTTCGCGGCGGGCCCGGGGATGCTGGACTACCGCTTCGGGATCATTCTCGTGGCGAAGCTGGCGATGGTGGCGGCGAGCATCGTGCTCACGGCGTTCCACGCGCTGGTCATCGGGCCGAGGCAGCTCGCGGTTTCGGAGCAGGGCGGCCCGGAAGAAGAGGTCGCGCGGTTACGGCGGTGGTCCATTGCGGTGTCGGGTCTGAACCTGGTGATCTCCGTCGGCATCCTGCTGACGGCGGCCATGCTCGGGACCCAGAGCTACTCCCTGCGTTTGCGATGACCGCGCGAGGGCGTTCGTCGGCGGCGGGGGCGCTGCCCGACTACCTCCGGCCGGGGCTGGACGTCGTGTTCGTGGGCATCAATCCGGGGCGCCGCTCGGCCGAGACGGGCAGGCACTACGCCGGGCGGGGCAACCTGTTCTGGCCGCTGCTGTACGAATCCGGGCTCGTTCCCGTGCCGCTCACGTACGAAGACGACTGGCGCGCACCCGAGTTCGGCATCGGCCTGACGAATCTGGTGGAGCGCTCGTCGCCCTCGATGAGCGACCTCTCGCTGGAGGAGCTGCGGGCGGGCGCCGAGCGCCTCCGAGAGAACCTGCGCCGGGTGCGACCGCGCCTCGTGTGCTTCAACGGGAAGGGGATCTATGAGGTCTTCGCAGGAAGGCGCTGCGCCTACGGCCTCCAGCCGGAGCGGGCCGAGGGCGCGCTGGTGTACGTGATGCCGTCGACCAGCGGGCGGACGGCGGGGTTCACCCGGGCCGACAAGCTCGCCCACTTCCGCGAGGTGGCCGCGCTGGTGGCGCGCCTGCGCCAGGGCGGAGGGGCCCGCTCGTGAGCGGCGCGGAAGGCCCGGGGGCGGGCGACGTCCCTCTCTTCTCTCCCCGGCTGGACGAGCTTCTGGACGCTATCGGGCGGGGCGAGGCGCCCAACGCGGGGAGCTTCTGCGGGTACTGCTTCACCCCGCTCGCGGGCCGCGACGCCTGCGCCCACTGCGGACGGCCCGTCTCCGAGACGCCGCCGGCCGACCGCATCCCGGACGAGGTGCTGACGATGTACCGTGCGCTGCGGCGGCGCGAGAGCCTCGTCGTCAACTCCTTCGCGTATCTCGGCCTCACCATCGGCGTGCTGCTGTTCGTGGCGATGGTGGCCATCGCTGTCTTCTACCTGAACGCGGCGTGGTGGTTCCTCACGCTGAGCATCGTCGTACTGCTCGTGGGCGGGCGCGTGCTCGCAGGCATCCTCGGAGGCGTGATCGGCGACGACCTCGGGTACCGGTACGCGCGCCGCAAGCTCGCGGAGGACTGGGCCGCGTACCAGGCCTCGCGAGGGCACAGCCCCACGCATACGGCCGAGTAGCCTCGACGGCGTGCGCTAGCGTCCCTGGTAGCGCGGCTCGCGCTTCTCTGCGAAGGCGCGCGGCCCCTCGCGGGCGTCTTCCGACTGGAGGACGCGGCGCGACAGTTCGTTTTCCAGCTTCAGGCCCTCGTCGAACGGGAGGCTCAGCCCGCGGATGGCCGCCTCCTTGACGGCGCGCACCGCGAGTGGCCCGTTTTTGGAGATGACCGCCGCGAGTTCGAGGGCCTTCTCCATGACCTGCCCCTTCGGGACGACGTGGTTGACGAGCCCGTACTGCAGCGCCTTCTGCGCATCGATGCGGGCGCCGGTCATCAGCAGCTCCAGCGCGATCCCGAGCGGGATGGCGCGGGGCAGGCGCTGGGTGCCGCTCGCGCCGGGGATGATGGCGCGCGTCACTTCGGGAAGGCCGAACTGCGCGTCTTCCGACGCGATGCGGATGTCGCACGAGAGCGCGATCTCGAGTCCGCCGGCGAGACAGTACCCGTTGATGGCCGCGATCATCGGCTTCCAGCACTCGAAGTCGCGGGTGATGCCGCCGAAGGGGACGCCACGCCACTCGTCCTTGAGCTGCATGCGGCCCGCCATGAGGTTCGCCATCGCCACGAGGTCGTTCCCCGCGGAGAACGCGCGGTCACCCGCGCCCGTGAGGATGGCGACCCAGAGCTCGTCGGAGTCCCGGAAGTCCTCCCACGCCTTTCGGAGCTCGTAACTGGTCTGGGGGTCGATGGCGTTCATGACGTCCGGGCGGTTGATGGTGATGACCGCCACCCGGTCGCGCCGCTCGTACTTGACTTTTTCGAAGGAAGCGAAGTCCGTCAACGTCGTCCTCCCGGTTCCCTGCTCTGGCGAGGCCCAAGGATAGCACCGGGCCGCCGCTCGATCTACGGCGTCTCGGCCTGAGTGACGGCCCGGTAACGGCGGATTCGCCGCGGCGTTAGTGCAACGGAGGAGGCTCGCCTCCTCCCGCCCGTTGAGGCGACGAACCGGGGTCGGCCCGCGCGACGCGGGGACGTGGTCACCGCAGACCCCGGGGAGCCAGTGGTGAACCCGGCAACGGGGCGCGATCGGTCTCGAACGAGGGAGACAGCCGATGGCGCAGCGCCGTCGCCGGTCCCCGGGCATGGCCCCTGCGAGCGTGGTCGCCCCGCTGATGCTGGGCGGAGCGGCGCTGCTCCTCACGTCGTGCCACTTCGCCGCAATCGAGGCGCGGTTCGGCGTGCGTTTCGTCGAGGAGGGGCAGACGTGGACGCCGGGGACCGTGGCGTCGGTGACCCGGGCGCTAGAGCTACTGCCGGAGGAGGTCCGGGCCCGGTTGGGCAATCCGGCTCTCGGGCCGCTCCTGATCCTGTCGAACGAGAACGGCGCGGACGTGACCGGATGGTCTCCCTATGGCGGGGCCGCCAACTACTACGCGAATCACAAGGGGTACAACGAGGTCGTCCTGTACCCGGACCAGAGTGTCCTCACCGTGTTGCACGAGCTCGGGCACGCGTATCAACTCCGCGGCGCGCCGCCGGGACGGATCGCCTGGGTGTTCCTCGACCCGGAGTTCCTCGACTTCATACGGGCGACGGGATGGCGCCTCGAAAGCTCGCCGGATGAGGTGCGCGCGTCGCACGAGGCCTATCAGGTGCGAACGTCGTACCACGGGACATTCGTGTGGGAGGGTCTGTCGCGCTTCGACCCGCTGGAGGACTACGCGAACAGCTTCGCGCTGTTCTTCGCGGATCCGGAGCGTCTGCGGGAGCTGAGCCCCGAGCGGTACGAGTGGATGGCGGCGCATCTGCCGGGCGTGGCGGCGCCGGAGGCGGCGGCCGCGCCCTGACGAAGGCCGGCGTCAGCCGCCGTCCCCGCTCGCGAGCCGCTCGGCGAAGGCGACGAGCTCGCGGGCCGCGCGCACGATGGGCTCGTCCACCATGCGGCCGTCGACGCTCACGGCGCCGAGCCCCTTCGCGGCGGCCTCCTCGTACGCGGCGATGATACGCCGGGCCTCCTCCACCTCCTCCCGGGACGGGCTGAAGACGCGGTTCAGCGGTTCGACCTGCGCCGGGTGGATGGCGTATTTCCCGTTCATCCCCAGCGCGCGGGCGAGGGTGGCTTCGCGGACCAGGCCGGCCTCGTCGCGCACGTGCGGGTACGGCGTGTCCACGGCGAGCAGCCGGTAGGCCCGCGCCGTGTAGACCAGCGTGGCCCGCGCGAACGAGAGCGCGTCGTGCGTGTCCGGCTCCGCGGCGGGCCGCGGGACGCCGAGGTCGCGCGACAGGTCTTCGGCGCCCAGGGCGAACGCGACGAGGCGGTCCGACGCGCGGCAGATGTCCTCGCACCGCAAGACGCCGCGCGCCGTCTCGATGAGGGCGACGGAGCGCACGATCCCGGGGCGGATGCCTCTAGCGAGCTCCTGCTCCCGCAGCAGGACGTCGAGGTCGCGCAGGTCCTGCGCCGCCTCGACCTTGGGGAGATGCACGGCCGCCAGTCCCGGCCCGACGACCGCCGCCAGGTCGTCACGGGTGAGCCCTGTGCGCAGACCGTTGACCCGCACGTGAACGGCCCGCCCCGCCGCCGCGAGCGCGCCGATGGCCGCGGCCGCCGTGGCGCGGGCATGCGCCTTCTCGCCTGGAGGCACGGCGTCCTCGAGGTCGATGACGACGGCGTCGGCGGGCACGGAGGCCGCCTTCGCCAGCATGTCCTCCCGGTTGCCCGGGACGAACATCAGGGAGCGCAGCAGGAACATTGGGGGTTCCTCCCGAGCGCGAGCGGATGGCCGCTCCCCTATCCTACGGCGCGAGCGTGGATATGACCACGCCGCGGAGCGGTCGAACGATGTGGAGATGGCCCCTCATGAATCCAGTTGCCCTTCCCGGTGACCAGCCGGTGTTCGTGCCCGGGCGCGACGACCAGGGACGGCGCGAGGCGCCCGCTCGCGAGCGCGAAGCGGCGCCGAGGCGTCCGTGGAAGCGTCTCGCCGTGTCCGCGGCGGTGGGCGCGCTGGGCGGCGCCATGTTCGGCGTCGCGCTGCTGATCGCGGCGGCCCGGACCGACGGCGGGACGGACACGGTCGTGTTTCCCGACGTGAACGAGGACGTCCGGTACGGCTTCCACGCGAATCCCGCGTCGGCACAGGGCGGCGTCGGCGGGGTTTCGATGCTGGCGGTGCACCTCGTGAGCGACGCCGGCGATCGGCTCACCACCGTCGCCTCGGCGCACCGCGAGCGGTCCGGAGCCGAGACCGACCTGACGTTCGACCTGCGGGTGATGGACGAGCGGGGCGCGCCTGTGGAGGGGGCCGTCGTGACGGGCGAGGTGCTGGCGCTTCCATGGATGGACCGCTGGGAGCCCTCGGCGACGACGGGTCCTGACGGCCGCGCGGCGTTCGCGTTCCCCGGCCTGACGCGCGCTGGGAGCTATCAGCTCAGGCTCACCAGCGTCTCGCTCGACGGGGAGCGGTTCGTCCCCCTCCCGGGTCAGAGTCCCGTCTCTGTTCCCGTGCCCGGCGCGGACTGACCCTCAATCGACCGCGCGTTCGCCCCGGACGTCGCGGCCTGCCTCGACGTCGTCGATGAAGGCGGCGACCGTCTCGAGGAACACTTCGGGGCGGTAGGAGATGACCGCGTGCCCGGCGCGGCGCACGTGGACGAAGCGGGCGTTGGGCAGCGCCTCGTACGCCTGCCTGGCGCACGGGAAGAACCAGTCGTCTTCGCCCACGAGGACGAGCGCCGGAGCCCTCACCGAGCGGAGCCGCGGGAGGAGGTGCGGCCGTAGCCGGATGGCGCGGGCGGCGCCAGCGAAGCCCGCTGCCGTCATGTGAGACAGCCGGCGGCGCGCCTTCTCCTCCGCCTGCGGGTCGATCCTCCACAGCGGGTCGTGCTCCCGGCTCCACGCCACCTGCCGCTCCACGAGGTCCGCCATTCCGTACGTGCGGACGACGTGCTCCATCTGGGCGAACACCTGGCGGAGCTGGGCCTCCCACGCCGCCGCGGGGCCTTCGCCGGCGTCGTTGCCGGCCGTCGTGTCCATGAGCAGGACCGAGCGGCACCGCTCGGGGAAGTCGACCGCGAACTGCGCAGTGATCATGCCGCCCATCGACACGCCGCCGATATGCGCGCGCTCGATCCCGAGGACGTCCAGGAGGCCAGCGGGATCGCGCGCGAAGATGGGCATCGAGTACGCCTCCGGGTCGTCGGGCGCGCTTGAGCGCCCGTGGCCGCGGACGTCGTACAGAAGGAGCCGGCAGCGCTTCGCGAGGTCCAGAATGACGGGCGGCCAGTCGGGGGTCGGGCCGGCGAAGCCGTGCGTGAGGACGAGGAGCGGGCCTTCCCCGACGAGCGTGTAGGCGAGTTCGACGTCGCCGACGCGCGCCGTGCGCATCGAGGCGACGATCTCGTCGACGGTGGCGGGCATGGGGCCGGCGCTCACGGGCGGCGCCTCCCCCGCGCGGGGCCGAGCGCGGACGGCGCGCTCACTGCTGGCGGGCGAGCCGCAGCACGGCGGCTCCGAGGCCCGCGGCGACCCCGAGGGGCAGGAGCACGAAGAACACCGTCGTCGCGATCATGTACACGAGGACGCCGAAGGGATAGGGCACCGCGAACGAGACGTCCATCACGGCGTCGTTGATGGGCGGGTTGCCGAGCAGGTACTTGAGCCACAGGACATACCCGGCGAGAAACGCGAGACCGGCGATGACGACGACCGCCGCCACCGCGCGCTCGCCCCACCGCTTGGGTGCGTGTGTTCGATTCATGGCGACCTCCCGAACGGGGCGCGGCGCCCCGGACATCCGGTCAGGGTTCAGTATACGACTTCGCCCGACAGCTCATTGCCCGCTTCCAGGTCGTCCAGGAAGTCGAGCAGGGCGCGATTGAAGGCCTCCGTCTTCCACAGGCAGGAGCCGTGCGGCGACCCGGTGATCAGCGCCTGACGGCTGCCGGGGATGCGGCGATGGATGATCTCGCCGGCGGGGCGCAGGTTGTCCAGCTCGGCGATGATGACGAGCGTCGGGACGGCGATCTCGGGGAGGCGTTCCGAGACGCCCGGCCAGGTTTGGAGCGCGTGCCACCCGCCCAGCCAGCCGTCCACACTCATGCGCGCCACGCCTTCGAGGTGGCGGCGGACGCCGTCGGGGATGGGGCCCTCCGGCCGCGGCCCCTGGGGATTCTGTCGCATCCATTCGGCGACCGCCGCCATGCCGCGCTCGCGCGCCAGCTTCGCCATCTGCTCCCGCATCGCCGCCATGCGTTCGCGCATCTCGGGGTTCCCGAACGCCCCCGGCTGCATGCCCGCGCCGGTGTCGCACAGCAGCAGCGCCTCGACCCGCTCCGGATAGCGCAAGGCGAACTCCTGGGCGACCATGCCGCCCATGGACAGCCCGCCGACGATGGCGCGCTCGATCCCGAGGTGGTCCATGAGGGCGGCCTGGTCCTCGGCGAACGTCGCGATGCTGTACGCATTCATGTCCGCGGGCGCTTCGCTCTCGCCGTGGCCGCGCGTGTCGTACACGACCACACGGTAGCGTCGCGAAAGCGGCTCGATCTGGCCGTCCCACATCCGGAGCGAGGCCGTATAGCCGTGAGAGAGGACGATGGGCCGGCCTTCGCCGTGCGTTTCGTAGTGAATCCGGACGCCGTTGACCGCGGCGACGGGCATGTCTGGCCTCCTTCCGTGCGCTTTCCGCCGGCGGGTGAGAGCTAACCCGATCGCAGGCGTCTGGGTCAACCCCTCGGGGTCAGCGGATGTCGACGCCTTCGCCTTCCTCGACGGCGCCGACGATCCACCCGCCGAGCCCGTCGCGCTGCAGCGCCTCGACGACGGCGCGGGCGGCGTCCGCGGGGAGCGCCATGAGCAGTCCGCCGGAGGTTTGCGGATCGAAGAACAACGCGTCGATCTCCGCCGGGACGCCGGGGTCGACATGAACGCGGCCGGCGAGCCCCTCGCGGTTGCGCCGCGTTCCGCCCATGGTCACGCCCGCGCGGGCGTAGTCCAGGGCGCCCGGCAGGGCCGGCAGCGCCGGCGCGTCCAGCGTCAGGCGAACGCCGCTCGCCGCCGCCATCTCCCACGCGTGACCCGCGAGCCCGAAGCCCGTGACGTCCGTCATGGCGTGAACACCCGCCTCGAGGGCGATGTGGGCGGCGTGCCGGTTGAGGCGGAGCATGGACGCGACCGCGGCGTCGAGATGGGCCTGGTCGGCCGCGTCCTGCCGGGCCGCCGTGAGGATGAGGCCTGTCCCCAGAGGCTTCGTGAGGACGAGGGCGTCGCCGGGCTGCGCGCCCCGCTTCCGCACGACCCGGGCCGGATGGACGACGCCGGTCACCGCCAGGCCGTACTTGGGCTCGGCGTCGTACAGGGTGTGTCCGCCGGCGATCACGCCGCCCGCCTCGGCGACCTTCTCCGCGCCGCCGAGGAAGATCTCCGACAGGATCTCCGGCGGAAGGTCTTCCGGGAACGCCGCGACGTTCAGGGCGAGGAGCACTTCGCCTCCCATGGCGTAGACGTCGCTCATGGCGTTCGCCGCGGCGACGGCGCCGAAGACGTAGGGGTCGTCCACGACCGGCGGGAAGAAGTCCACCGTCTGGACGAGGGCGAGATCGTCCGATAGCCGGAAGACGGCGGCGTCGTCCGGTCCTTCGAGCCCGATGAGGAGGTCGGGGTGCTCCTCCGGGCGGAACGTCTCGGCGATGGGGCGCAGCACGTGCGCCAGCGTGGCGATGCCCGCCTTGCCGGCTCAACCCGCGCAGGACGCCAGACGGGTCAGACGGATCTCGTCTCGCGTCACGGGCATCACCTCCTTTCGGGGCTCGGGGCGCCCTCGCCGATTATCCATCACGCGACGCCTGCGGGATAGCGGCTTGAGCGCCCGCCGCGGTCCGTGTAGCGTTCCGAGCATGATGAAGGGCGGTGACGCGTCCGAGCGAAGGCGTATCCACGAAATCGTGCGGCGCCTGCAGGAGGCGCACGGCGCCGCGCCGTGGCGCCCGCACGGCGACCCGACAGCGGAGCTCGTGCTGACGATCCTGTCGCAGAACACCTCTGACGCGAATTCCGGGAGGGCGTTCGTGCGGCTGCTTTCGCGTTTCCGGGACTGGCGGGAGGTGATGGAGGTGCCGCTGCCCGCGCTGGTGGAGGCGATCCAGCCCGGCGGGCTCGGACCTACGAAGGCGCCCCGCATTCAGGCCGCGCTGCGCGAGGTCTACGCGCGCACGGGCGGCTTCGACCTGTCGTTTCTCGCGGAGCTTCCCCTCGAGGAGGCCCGGGCGTGGCTGCGGAGCTTGCCCGGCGTCGGGCCGAAGACCGCGGCGTGCGTGCTGTTGTTCTCGCTGGGCATGCCGGCGCTCCCCGTGGACACGCACGTCCACCGGGTCGCCATCCGCCTCGGGCTGGTTCCGGAGACGATGTCCGCAGAGCGGGCCCACGAGGCGCTCGAGCGCATGGTCGCGCCCGAGGACGTGTACGACTTCCACGTGGCGCTCATCAAGCACGGGCGGCGGACGTGCACGGCCCGCCGCCCGAAGTGCGTCGCGTGCCCCCTGCGGGAGCTGTGCCCCAGCGCGGACCGGTTCGTGTGACGCGAACGCCTACAGCGCCAGACCGACCTCGATGCGGTTGATCTTGTCCTCGTCGTTGAAGCCGAGGACGACCTTGATGGGTCCGAACGGGGCTCCGGTCGCGACGATCTTGACGTTGTCGCCCTCGAGCTCGGGCTCCGACCACTGGAGCTGCATCCCGCCCCCGGCGGGGCGATTGCGAATGCCCGCCTCGACTGCCGCCTTGCCCGTCTGCGTCCCGGTCATCGGGTTCGACGACACGACGTCGTCCGCGAGCATGGCGACGGCTTCGTCGATCTTGCCGTCCCGCTGGAGCTCGAGGTACTGGCGCGCGAGCGCAATCCTGTCTCCCATGGTGTTCCTCCCCTCGTGGCCGTCGGGCCACACCGATCGTGGATTCGCGACGGCGCCGTTTGCGCCGCCGCGCCGCTCAGGGGGTTGGGAGCCTATCATATGCGGCCGGACGTGTGGGTCAAGCGGCGTCAGTGGGGTTGCGAGCCCGCGGGGGCGAGGTCCGGCCGGCCGGACCAGACCCAGGCGACATGGGTCAGGCTGATCCCCATCAGCATGCCGTGCAGCGCGCTGGGGTGGATGAAGACCCCCTCGGCGGGATTGCGGGGGTTCGTGTACGCGTACCTGAGGTTGCGCTCCCGGAGGCGGCGCTCGATGGCGCCCGCGTCGTCCGTCTCGGCGAAGCACATGTACAGCGAGTCGCCCCGGCGCGCGTGGAAGCGCGCCATCGGCTTCTCGGGGTCGTACGTCTGCGTGATCTCGATGCGGTCGAGGCGGTTCGGCGGGTCGAACAGCGTGAGCGTGCCCCGGTAGCCGTACTGGGGGCTGTCGATGGGGCAGAAGCGCGTCGGGTCGAGCCCGAAGATGCGGGTGTAGCGCTCCGCCGCCGCCTGCCAGTCGCCGACCACGTTGGTGACCTCGTAGAGCCAGGTGATGAGGCCGACGCGCTCTCGCGGCGCCGCGGGCGAGACGACCGCCGGCATCCCGAAGCTCTGGTCGCCCGCGATGAAGAGCTGGTCTCCCTCGGCCGCGTACCGCACGCCCTCGGCGTCGAAGCGGGCGGCCAGAGCCTGGACGTTCGCGGTCGAGAAGCCTGCGGCGTAGAGGCCCTCGCCCCAGCGCTCTACGAAGGCGGGCACAGGGCCTTCGCCCTCGGGCTCGAGCAGCTCGAACTCGCTCTCGCCCGCCTGGAGCACCGTGCGGCGCGCCGCGAGCGCGGCCACGCGGTCTTGCCGCACCCGGACGGCGCCGAGCACGTGCGCGAAGGTCTCGGCCGCGGCCTCACGGTCTCGCACGGCGAGCTGCACCCGATCGACCCGCTGGAGCATGGCGCGCCTCGCGTCGCTCTCGTCCCGGCTGCGGGCTGCATGCTACGCGAGCCCGCGCCCCGGCGCAACGCTCGGGAGCGCCCGGGGCGTGGTATGCTGAGAGAGATTCTGCTCATGCTCCAGTACAACCTCTCCGGACTCCTCAAAGAACGCACGGGGGCGCGCCGCGAGTTCGAGCTCGACGACGCGGTGCCCGTGGACGACGAACGTGTGCGCCTCGTGGGCTCGGTCGAAGTGGTGCGCACGCGGGCGGGCGCGCTCGTGCGCGTCTCCGCGCGAGGCGAAGCGCATCTGGCGTGCAGCCGCTGCCTCGAGCCGGTGACCGTGCCCATCGCGCTGTCCATCGAAGAGGAGTTCTTGCAGACGGTCGACGTGAACACAGGGCAGCCCATCCCGATTCCGCCGTCGGCCGAGAACTTCCGCATCGACGCGCGGCACACGTTGGACCTGACGGAGGCGCTGCGCCAGTACTGGGAGACGGCGCAGCCGATGCAGCCGTTGTGCTCGCCGACGTGTCCCGGGCTGTGTCCGGAGTGCGGCCAGCGGCTGGACGCGCCCCGGCACGCGTGCCGCCCGGCGGTCCCGTAATGCCTCAAAAGTGATGGTTACCCAAGGGGAGGCGATGCCTCAGAACCC